>CANGWA010000020.1 GCA_947457335.1 Sphingobacteriaceae bacterium | reverse complement strand
TGCGGTCAAGGGGAATATACTGTAGGTCTCTCTCAAGCGCATCCCGAAAAAAACTTCATAGGGGTTGACATTAAAGGCAACCGCATCTGGACGGGTGCTAAAACATGTCTTGAAAAAAATATAAAAAATGCGGCCTTTTTAAGAACACGCATCGATTTCATTGAACACTGTTTTTCGCCCGAAGAGGTGAGTGAAATTTGGATTACTTTCCCAGACCCACAACCCCAAAAGCCACGCGCAAAAAAGCGACTCACCCACCCCATGTTCCTCAATCGCTACAAGAAAATCTTGAAAAAAGGTGGTATTGTGCATTTAAAAACCGATTCCACTAGTCTCTACGAATACACCTTAGAAGTGATTCAGGAATTGCAATTACCCTTGTTCTGGCACACAGCGGATTTATATAATAACTGTCCCGCCGATCGCCGTGAATTGGTTGAAATCACTACTTACTATGAAAAATTGTTTCATGATAAAGGGGAGGACATCAAGTACATAGCTTTCAGCCTTTGATGGTTAACATCTCGTTTTGAACCCCTGGTGAAGTGCTTTTTAAAAACAGTAATTTAATGGCACATGCAAAGGCCATTGTTGGAAATAGTAGAGCTGGTAACCACCTTTAGTACCCCAAACGGTCCAGTAGATGCTTTACACCGCATCTCTTTTTCAATTGGAGAAGGAAAGACTGTTGGTGTGGTGGGTGAAAGCGGTTCTGGAAAATCGGTAACCTCATTATCAACCATGCGCCTCATCCCCGACCCCCCTGGGAAAATCACCCATGGCGCTATTAATTATCACGACCGTGCAGGAAACACCGTTGACCTCGCCACGCTTGATGAGGGGAGCATGCGTCACTATCGTGGAAATGAAATTGCAATGATTTTCCAGGAACCAATGACTTCCTTAAACCCAGTCATGACCTGTGGGCGACAAGTGATGGAAGCATTGATGCTGCACAAGCAACTAGACCGCTCCTCTGCCTATTCCCAAACACTAGCATTATTTACTAAAGTAGAATTGCCTGTCCCAGACCAAATGATGGAACGCTTCCCGCATCAACTGTCAGGTGGACAAAAACAAAGGGTCATGATTGCCATGGCAATGGCCTGCAACCCACGTTTACTGATTGCCGATGAACCAACAACGGCACTGGACGTGACAGTACAAAAGCACATCCTGCAACTGATGAAACAATTGCAAACGGAAAACGGCATGGGCATATTATTCATTACCCACGATTTAGGCGTTGTAGCTGAATTGGCAGATGAAGTTGTGGTGATGTACAAGGGCAATATTGTAGAAAGCGGTCAAGTGATGAACGTCTTTAAAAATCCCACTCATCCTTACACCAAAAGCCTGCTCGCTTGCCGACCACCTGCCGACAAAAGACTGCAGTACCTGCCTACTGTGAATGACTTCATGAATGCTGCTTCAACTGGAGAGCAGGTCAATCCACCCATTATTACCGCAAGTGAAAGAAAAACGGCACATGAAAAGCTATATAGCGGCAATAAATTAATGGAAGTCCGCGACCTCAACACTTGGTACCCCTCGAAAAAGACTTTCCTTGGAAAAACACGCGAATATTTCAAGGCCGTTAATGGGGTTAGCTTTGATGTTTACGAAGGCGAAACCATTGGATTGGTTGGTGAGAGTGGTTGTGGAAAATCAACCCTTGGCCGAACCTTATTGCGCCTCACTAAACCAACTTCAGGTGAAATTTTATACAAGGGAAGGGATATATTAACACTATCTGAAAAAGAATTCCTGCCCTACCGTAAAAAAATGCAGCTCATCTTTCAGGACCCTTATTCCTCCCTGAATCCTGGATTAACAGTTGGCCAAGCCATTGCCGAACCCATGCTGGTTCACGGCATTGGTGGTAGTAAAAAAGAAAGAGAAGAAAAAGTAAAGTACCTGCTCCGACGGGTGGGATTATTGCCAGAGCACTTTAACCGTTACCCACATCAATTTAGTGGTGGACAAAGGCAGCGCATCGTGATTGCCCGTGCCCTAGCAGTTGAGCCTGAATTCATTGTGTGTGATGAGAGTGTTAGCGCACTCGATGTTAGTGTGCAGGCGCAAGTATTAAATCTCTTAAATGAACTAAAAGCAGAATTTAAGTTCACAAGTATTTTCATATCGCACGATCTTGGTGTAGTGAAGTACATGAGCGATCGCATGCTGGTGATGCAAAAAGGCATCATCGAAGAGCAAGGCGACCCTGACCAGATTTATAAAACCCCAAAAAGTCCTTATACGGCTCGCTTAATTGCTTCCATACCAACTCTAGAACCCGTGCGCTAAATGCTTGATGTTCTCAAACAACTCACCGACCCCAATAGCATTATCACCTATGGTGGTTTGTGGTTGTTACTGTTGGTCATATTTGCAGAAACGGGACTGTTGATTGGTTTTTTCTTGCCTGGGGACAATCTTATACTATTGGCAGGAATTTTATGTAAGGCACAACCACAACTGATGAATGTCAATTATCCAACACTTGTATTACTCATGACACTGGCAGCAGTAATGGGAAATGCAACGGGATATTGGTTTGGAAAAACAGCTGGAGAAAAACTTTACAGTCGCAATGATAGTTTGATTTTCAAGAAAAAACACATTGATGTCACGCGTGACTTCTACCATAAATATGGCGGTAATACTACGTTAATTCTTGCCCGATTTCTTCCGGTTGTGCGTACGTTTGCGCCCATTATTGCCGGCGTCATTGGTATTCCCTTTTTACATTTTATGTTCTTTAATTTAGTCGGTGCCCTCGGATGGATTGTTAGCCTTACGGCGGCCGGTTACTTCTTAGTTCAAGTTTTTCCCGGGATTACCGACTACATGGGGTACATTTTCATTGCACTGATAATTCTCACTGCCATTCCAGTAGTGAGGGCGGTATTTAAAAAATAAGGTGAGTTTTAGTTGTGCTCAAACAATTGGCGATGTGTTCTAAAAGCTCAATGGAATGCCTTGATAGTAATCCAGCACCTTCAATTTGAACAGGTAATCGTACTTCGCTTGTAGCAAATTACTTTCTGCTGCAAAGAGTCGGTTTTTTGAACTGCTGTAATCAAATGAACTGATGGCCCCTGCATCGAATTTTTGTTGGGCGTAACGAAAAGATTCTGCAGCAGCATCAACACTCAATTTTGAAGCCTCGTACTTGTTAAAGGCAGCCTTTGCATTGGCAAACGCTTGTGCAATGTTCTTATAGAGATTCTGTCTAGCAAGATCCATGTTTAAATGAGCACTATAGGCGTTGAGTTGTGCATTTTTCACAGAAGTGTGCGTTTGTAGACCATTGAACAAAGGAATAGTTAGTGTTAAACCCAAACTTTTGTTGACGTTACTTTTAAATTGTTCAGCAAATGGCGTTTGACGCGTTTGAATTTGTGTAACCGGGGTATAAACCGTATCCCCCCTTCCGGTAAAGCCTGAAGGTTGATAACCTGTTACGGAATAACCCAGGATATCCTTGGCTAATCCGGATGTACCTGTACCCATGCTAGCGTTAAAACTGAGTGTAGGACTCCTTCTACCTCTTGCCGCTGCCAACATGCGCTCAGCACTAAGTATCGCAAATTCACTTCCACGAATCGCTGGTTGATTTTGCAATGCTTTATCGTAAACAGCATTCACGTTAAGGTTACCAAATGCTGCAATCATCGATTCGATTTGTGGTTTTTCGATATTGAAATTGGCAATGCTATCAAAATTCATGAGCTGGCGAAGGTTCAACATGGCAATAGCATAGTTGTTTTCTGCAGTAGTGACATTCAACAGTTCATTTGCCAACTGAGCACGAATGTCGAATTCCACACTTTTTGCAACCGATCCCGCCTCAACCAATCGCAAGGTGCGTTCGAGTTGTTCCTTTGTGATTGCCATTTGTTTCTCGGAAATCAACAACAATTCCTCAGTAAAAATAACCGAGACATAAGCGCTAGCTACATTTAACGAAATGTCGTTTTCCATTTGCTTCAACTGTTCGTTGCCGCTCATGTAATTGTATTCGTTGGCTTTAATGGTGTTGTATTGACTTAATCCGCTCCAAAGCACCAAATTGCTACTCACAAAAAAGTTTTGGGACAGTACTTGGGTATTGGCAAATGTATTAGTGAAGCGGTCAATCGTTTTACCAAAATTATAGGTGTGTGCTGCTCCTAAATTGAAAGTAGGTAATGTTTGCGCCTTAGCTTGATCAAGATTATTCTTGTTAATCTCATTAGTGATGGCCGTTTGCTTTAAGGAAATATTATGGTTGCGGGCATAATTGATGCAATCACTCAATGTCCAAGGTTGTTGTGCTTGCAATCCACCAAACAAAAATAACAGGCCAATGATCCGTCTCATGGTGTGAAATTAAGCATTCTTAGTGGGCTTAACCACGCTGCTTCATGAACGGCGATTTTCGGTGGTGCGCGGTTTTTGGTGGTGGGCTTTACGCTTGTTGTGGGCAATAACCCAGTAGAGGAATACGGCACTGGTTAACAGCACCAATAAAAGTCCAATTGTCGGCATCGGAAAAAAATAGGTGGTTAAAGTGGCACCTATAGTCACCAATGTAAAGGTATAAATGATTGTTACCGTCTGAGCGTGATTATAATGCGAGTCCAGTATTTTATGATGGATATGGTTGCGATCGGCTGTAAATGGCGACTGACCCTTGATTGCGCGAATGATGAACACCCTTAAAGTATCAAGCAAGGGATAAATGAGAGCGGCAATAACGTATACTGGTTTGCTGATTTGAATCCAATAATGATCTAAACCATCAATTGGGTATTCAATTAGTTTAATCGCAAGTACACAAATAAACATACCTATGATGAGTGAACCGGAATCTCCCATAAAAATTTTAGCAGGAGAGAAATTAAAAATCAAAAAGCCAAATAAAGCGCCGGCAAGGGCAAATGAAAGGGCTGCATACGGATATTCCCCAGCAAAAATGAACCAGGTGCCAAATGCTGTACTGGCAATAAATCCAACTCCCGCGGCCAATCCATCTACTCCATCAATTAGATTAAAGGCATTCACCACCACCACATAAGTAAAAATCGACAAGAAGACGCTTCCCCAGTAGGGAATTTCACTAATTCCAAAAATGCCGTGAAGACCAGTTATGCGCAGATTCCCCATCAGCACCAGAATAAGCGCTACAACAATGTGAGCGAATAACTTTTTCACAGGAGCTGTGCCAATAATATCATCCTTCACCCCAACAAAGAACAAAATCAAACTAGTGGCGATAAGCAGCTTAAACTCTGTTACCGATCTGAAAATTTTCTCATAGTAAATCAAATCATTAATGTTGTACCACAACGCATAAGAAAACAGCGTGCCAGCAAAGATGATAATGCCACCAATTGTTGGAACTGACCGTTTATGAATCTTGCGCTCCTCACTAGGAGCGTCGATCAACCGTTTCAACACCGCCACCTTGATGAGTGAAGGGGTAGAGTACAGCACCACGATAAACGAAGTAAGGAATACAAGAATAAGGGTCTCCATTAAAAATCGTAATACGTATTATACAAACTCGTTCGAACGGACAAGTAAAACCAGCCTGTTTCGTTTACTGAGGGATTAAAGTTAAATAAATTCTGCTTTCGGTAAAGATATCCGCCGCAAACCTGCAGGTTATACGCTGGATTTATGACGTATCCAAGGCGAATTTGCGCCAGATTAATATCCCCAGCTGCTTTTACAGGCCCTGCCATCACACGGTAATGGTATTGCAAGTGCGCCACCAAACGGTGCGCACTGTAGTTGCCAATAACGATTAACTCTTTCCCAGGTCCCGCCACATAGGCCAACGCTTCGTTATTGTGTGTATAATCATTAAGCCCCACCAATCCCTTGGTATTTCTATAACTCCCATAATTGGCCTTGTTGTATTCCAACTGCAGGGTTAAGGGTCGCCAACCAAATGCATTGAAATACTTCATACCGCACTGAAAGCCAATTCCAGATTTAGAAATAACGGAAGGGTCGTAAAAATCTGCCATGTATTGACCATAGAGCTGGAACTGGTTGCTTAGTTTGATAAGTAAATCCATACCCGTCATTACATTCACGCGACTATCGTTTAACCCGAATTGCAAACGACCAGCCAGGGGCAGGGGGTTAAAAAAACCAAGTGGAATGTGTTGGCGGTTGTAGCTATCTCCCGGTTGAGCCACCATTCCTTGAAAAAAGGAGGTATTGAGCCATTTCGTCCAATTAATGCTGATGTATTGAAATGCTGCTGCTTTGCGTTGAAAAAGCCGTTCAATTTTTAGGGAACGGTGAAGTGAAGCTGGGGTGAGGTTCGATAATTGAGAAAAAATATGGCTGTATTGAACTCTACCCTTCCAGTATTGATGCGTAAAGCGAATAAAGGGGTAATTCAATGCATTGTCGCTCAATAAAAGGGAACGGTAACCGTTGCCTATTTTTTGCTTCCCATGCCCAAGTTGAATATTCATCCGTTTACTTGGCTGCATAGAAATCACTCCCCCCACCCAAGCATAATCGTAACCGCTGACTTTAAACTGTTTCCAACGGCCTTGTCCCGGCACAACCGAATTAGTGGTGACTTGTGTTGCCAGATAACTCGGAAAAGTCGCTTGATTTTCAGCAAAGACTGTTTCAAAATAAAACTTATCACCAATCGTGCCGTTTGCAAAGGCGCCCCGTGTATTGGTGGTGAAGCGGCTGTAGGTACTTGCAGCAAGATCGGTAGAGGCATCGAGTTGTAGTATGGGACTGATATTGAGTTTCAATCCCTCCTTCTTATCCTCCACACTTACCGGTTGGTGTTTTAATACCGCATCGAGTAGTGGATCATCCGAAATGTACTTGAAGACCTTGGTACTATCCTCTCTGTGCAGGTAATCTTTTGAAAAAAAAGGAATATAAGGTTGAATACCCTGATGAAGCGTGGATTGGCGCACGGCCAGTACTTTCGATGTAAGGAAGGAAAAGGTAAACTCTTCTGGCATTTGATACGATTGCGCCAAAATAGTCTTACTCAAGCAAACTGAGAGCAAGAAGATATATTTAAGCAGACGCATCATTCAGCGCTATTACCACACTTTTACATTTTCTTTTTTTCGAAAATCTTCGTAAACCTGCTTGATTCCCTTATCTAAGTCAATGGTGTGTTTCCAACCCAGTTGGTGTAGTTTCGAGACATCCATGAGTTTGCGGGGAGTGCCATCTGGTTTGGTCAAGTCATGGCGTATTTCCCCTTCAAAACCAACAATGCGCGCGATCATTTCTGCCAAATCACGAATAGACAAATCTGTGCCAGTCCCAATGTTTACGTGCTCTGCACCTGAGTAATGTTGCATAAGGTACACACACGCATCAGCCATGTCATCCGCATGTAAAAACTCACGCAATGGTTTTCCTGTGCCCCACATTTCTACAAAGGCACTTCCACTCATTTTTGCCTCGTGAAATTTACGAATGAGCGCTGGCATAACGTGTGAATTGTTCAGGTTGTAGTTATCGTTTGGCCCATAGAGATTGGTTGGCATGACTGAAATAAAATCACATTGGTATTGCCTTCTGTAATTCTCACACATCTTTATGCCTGCAATTTTAGCAATGGCATACGGTTCATTGGTATCTTCCAAAAAACCGGAGAGCAGATACTCCTCTTTCAAGGGTTGTGGTGCTAACTTGGGGTAAATGCAAGAAGAGCCGAGAAACATTAGTTTTTTAACTCCGCTGACATAGGCCTGATGAATAACATTGTTCTGAATCATCAGATTGTCATAAAGAAACTCTGCACGGTAAACATTATTTGCCTGAATACCGCCGACTTTAGCAGCTGCAAGAAAAACATAATCTGGTTTTTCTTCTTTGAAAAACTGTTCAACAGCATGCTGTTGGCGAAGGTCTAGTTCTGAGGACGTTTTTAAGACAAAATTGGAGTAACCTTTTTGTTGAAGGTTGCGCAAAATAGCGGAACCCACCATACCCCTATGACCGGCGATGTAAATCTTGGCATTTAAGTTCATTACTCTTTGTAGTTAAGAATTTTATGCCCACCTTCCAAGAGGTATTTATCCCTGCGGAAGAGTTCTAAATCCGAAGCAACCATTTCTTTACACAAGTCTTGAACAGTGTATTTTGGCACCCATCCAAGTTCATTGCGGGCTTTAGAAGCATCACCCACAAGTAAGTCCACCTCAGCGGGGCGGTAGTATTTCGGATCAATTTCAACAATAATTTTTCCAGTTGCTTTATCAACTCCCTTTTCATGCTCTTCCTTCCCCTGCCATTCTAATTGAACGCCAACTTCCTTAAAGGCCATGTTGATGAACTCGCGGACAGAAATTTTTACACCTGTTGCCAAAACATAATCATCAGGTTTTTGTTGCTGCAACATGCGCCACATTCCTTCAACATAATCCTTTGCATGCCCCCAGTCGCGCTCAGCATCAATATTTCCCATGAACAATTTATCCTGCATGCCAAGACTGATTTTAGCAGCAGCGCGTGTGATTTTTCGCGTCACAAATGTTTCACCCCTTACAGGTGATTCATGGTTGAATAAAATGCCATTGCAGGCATACATCCCATAACTCTCCCGGTAGTTCTTGGTGATCCAAAAACCATAGAGTTTAGCCACACCATAAGGCGAGCGCGGGTAGAAGGGGGTCGTTTCCTTTTGAGGAATTTCTTGAACCAACCCATACAATTCACTGGTGGATGCCTGGTAAAACCGCGTCTTTTCCTGAAGGTTAAGAATACGAATGGCTTCTAAAATTCTTAACGTCCCTAATGCATCCGAATTGGCAGTGTATTCAGGGGTTTCAAAACTCACCTTCACATGCGATTGTGCTGCAAGGTTATATATTTCATCCGGTTGCACTTCCTGAACAATGCGGATCAAGTTGGTGCTATCGGTTAGATCACCGTAATGGAGCTTAAACTGAACGTCTTTTTCGTGTTGATCTTGGTACAAATGATCGATACGATCGGTATTAAATAAGGAACTTCTTCTCTTGATGCCATGCACTTCATACCCTTTTGAGAGGAGCAGTTCTGCCAGATAGGCACCATCTTGACCAGTTACCCCTGTTATCAATGCTTTTTTTGCCATAATATTTGAACAACAAACTTACGAAAAAAGCAGGTGGTTGGACGCATTGGCGGTGATTTGTATGGAATTGTAAGGGCAAAGGTCCATTGCCCGCGCATAGCACTGTTATCAGGGGGCAGCAGGTGCTTGAGGAATGAATGAACCATTCCCATCTGTTTTAGTCCACCTTGGTCCCTTACTGTTTATACTTCAACCTCTGTTGATCCGTTGAATTGTTTATATTTGACCATTGTAAACATGCAAGCGACTTTTACACGTAAAAACTATACCATTCTGTTGATTGGTATCGCCCTTATCGCCATTGGCTATCTGCTTATGATTGGTGGTGGCAGTGAGGACCCGAACAAATTCAACCCAGCTATATTCGACTTTCAGCGCATCACCTTAGCGCCGATGGTATGCCTTGCTGGCTTTGTTGTGATCATCTATGCCATTATGTGGCGTTCAAAGAAATCAGCCAGCGATAAGGTATGACCTATCTTCAGGCGTTAATCATTGCTGTCGTAGAAGGCCTCACTGAATTTTTGCCCGTATCCTCAACAGGACACATGATGCTGGCCACCGCATTGCTAGGCATCAAAAGCACGCCTTTCGTCAAACTCTTTACTGTTTGTATACAGTTTGGCGCTATTCTTAGCGTGGTGGTACTTTATTTTAAACGGTTTTTTCAAAGCATTGATTTTTATTTCAAGCTCGTTGTGGCCTTCATTCCCGCAGCCATTGCCGGATTTTTACTTGGCGATTTCATTGACAGCTTATTAGAAAGCGTACTAGGGGTTTCAATTGCCCTTTTTGTTGGAGGGATTGTGTTGTTTTTTATAGACAATTGGCTCACGGGTAAGAACGAAGGGGAGATCAAGTATCCAAATGCCTTCAAAATCGGATTATTCCAGTGTTTAGCGCTATTTCCTGGAGTAAGCAGGAGCGCAGCGACCATTATTGGCGGTATGGCACAGGGTTTATCACGTCAACGTGCAGCCGAATTCTCATTCTTCCTTGCAGTGCCAACCATGTTTGCCGCCACGGCCAAAAAATTGTTGGATTTTTACAAAGAAGGGATTACGCTCTCCGGGGAGGAAGTGAATGTTCTGGTTTTTGGAAACATTGTGGCCTTTCTTGTTGCTATCTTGGCGATTAAGGGATTCATTGGTCTGCTCTCCCGTCAAGGCTTTCGGGTGTTTGGCGTCTACCGTATCCTTGTTGGAGGCATCTTGCTGCTTCTGATGCTGCTGGGCTATTCCATCGATGTGCTTTAACAGCCCATTGTTGATTGATTCCCAGCGAACCTTTTAACACATACCCCCATCTCGAATACTTTAGCAGTAAACTTAATTACTGTGAGCGAGAACTTGGCAAGAAAACGTTTACGCACCTCGGGCGTAACAGTCATCATTAGTCTTTCTTTAGTACTCTTCATGCTGGGCATACTTGGCTTGGTCATTATCAATGCCAGCAAGCTATCTACCCACTTTCGCGAAAACGTTGGTTTTCAAGTCTTTTTGAAAGACACGGCTACATCGGCTCAAACGGACTTGTTGATGCAAGAAATAAACGACGCCCGGTTTTCTAAAAAAGTCACCTTCGTTTCCAAGGAAGAAGCGGCAGTCTCGTTAAAGGAAGATTTGGGAGAAGATTTTATCTCGTTAATGGGTAGCAATCCCCTTTTGAACTCCATCAACATTAAGCTAAACGCAGAATACGCCCAATCCGACACCTTGGCTATTATTGAAAAAGCGCTGATGAAAAAGCCCTTTGTAAAGGAAGTGGTGTATCAAAAAATAATGATCGATCGGTTGAACAAGAATACCCGTGCAGTAGCCTTGTTTATTCTGATCTTTAGCACTGCCCTTCTTGTTGTTGCTATTGCATTAATCAACAACACCATACGCTTATCCATCTATTCCAAACGGTTCCTTATTCGCACCATGTACTTGGTCGGTGCCACAAAGGGTTTCATTAGCAAACCCTTTATTTTAAAGGGATGCCGCCAAGGGGTGATTGCAGGGGTGGTAGCTGGACTTTTATTAGGCCTTTTCCTTACCATCAGCTTGAAGTACATCCCCGATTTATTGGCCTTCCAAGATGAGAACCTACTGGTCATGCTCTTTGGAGGGATGATTGTTACGGGAATTGTAATCTCTGCCCTGAGTGCCCTTTTTGCAGTGTCGAGGTACCTTAATCTTAAGACATCGGACCTGTATTTCTAAGATTAAGCTTAAAAATCCAGTGAAACTGGGGTTTCATTGAGTATACCGCTGTCTTTTTAAGGTGAAAATGCGGTATATTTACGGTTAGCCATGTCTAACTGACCATGTATTTGTCCAAAAACATCGTTTTATTTTTTCTACTTGTGTTTATCAGCACAAGCCATTTCGGGCAAAATACAAACACCAATTGTGCGAACGCAACACCTTTTTGTACAGGACAAACAATGTCCTTTCCTGCTGTAACAGGCACATCACAAGCACAATCAGGCCCCAATTATGGTTGTCTTGGTTCACAACCGCGTCCCAATTGGTTTTACATGCAAATTGCACAATCAGGCTCCATTACAATCGCCATTTCAGCCACATGGGACGTTGATTTTATTTGTTATGGTCCCTTCCCAAACCTTGCTAGTAGCTGCAATAGCTTGACCTCTGGTAATATTCAAAGTTGTAGTTATTCAGGCTCCGCAACAGAAACATGTGTCATTGCGAACGCCGTTGCTGGACAATTTTACCTGCTCATGGTAACCAATTTCAATGGTTCTGCACAAAACATTAATTTCTTTCAAAACAATGCGGGACAAGCAGGGGCAGGTTCAACCAACTGCGGTTTTATTTGCTTGGTGACCGCTACCAATTCCGGTATTGTGTGTGCTGGTAACACCCCGACACTCTCCTTGACCTCAAGTTCTGCTGTTACTTCTTATACTTGGACAGGTCCAAGTGGCTTTTCTTCCACCTCCTCTGTGGCTGTTGCGCCCACGTTGACCAGTTCAACCGTATTTACAGTGACGGCCTCTACCGGTTCCAGCACCTGCCAATCCACCACCTCTTGTACCGTTGTAGAGTATCCAAACTTTAACTTCAACCCTAATACCTACACCATTTGTCAAGGAGGTTCCATCTTTGTCCCCGTTGTCTACCCCGTCGGGGCGAATACTAACAATACTTACAGCTGGACCCCTGGCTTTACTGCAGGGGTATTGAACCCTGCCGCTTCGAGCACGAGTATAGGCCCCCTTTCCTTATCCCCAACCACAACGTTGGGGACGATGATTTTCAGTCTGACGGCAACCCCTGTGGCGCTCAACTGTCCAACGACCAAGGCCTTAACTGTAACCATTAACAACCCGCTGACACCCTCCTTAACCTTACCAGGGCCCGTTTGTAATACCTCTGCTCAACAATTATTAATTGCCACTCCAGGCGGGGGTACGTGGGCGGCCAACCCTGCCGTAACGCCAGGGGGTATGTTTAACCCTGCCGCAGTGCCCAACTATTCCAGCCTAGTGACCTACTCCGTTCAGGCGGGGAATTGCATTGTCAGCAATACCAGCACCCTTTATGTGGCTCAATACAACACGGCAGCGCTCTCAGGTAGTTTAAACATGTTGTGTGCGCTCGATGGACCAGTGAACCTAATGGCCTTGGTGACGAATACTTTTTCAGGCAAATGGTCAGGACAATTTGTAAACACCAATACCTTTTCACCAACGGGAATTCCAACAAACACTTATACGCTGATGTACAAGGCTACCTCAACACCGAGCAACATTCCCAATAGTCCGTTTGGATTGAATTATGCCAATGTTTGTCCCGACTCCACCTTTTTAAATGTCTCTGTATTCAATCCACCAACGCCTACGATAGTGCCCATTTTGCCAATGTGTACCAATGCGCGGACGGTGGAGTTAAAAGCAACGCCATTGGGTGGCACTTGGTCACAAAATTCGGGGGTGACCAGTGGGGGTATTCAAACCCCATCGCTTTGCGCCATCAATGTTAATTCTGTTGTTTATACAGCAGGTATCGGCACTTGTGTAGCCTCTTCTTCGGCCACATTTGTTGTTGCCAAATTTGTTCCTGCCACACTTACCGGCACTGTGCCGAACCAATGCGTGAGTGGTAATCCAATCAATTTGCTTTCCATTGTGGCAAATACAACTGGCGTGTGGACGGGAATGGGCATAAATACGCCCTACATATACTCTCCTGCTAATTTGCCAACTGGCACTTATAAATACAAGTACCAAACCTTCTCCACACCACCATTGGCGCAATGTCAGGATAGTTCGTTACTATACATTCATGTGTTGAATCCGCAAACCCCGGTGATTCAGCAAGTGGGACCTTACTGTAGCAAATCCTCAACCATACAATTGCAAGTTACGCCACCAGTAGGTTATTGGACCACGGCCGCCTATGTAACCACCTTGGGCGTGTTTGTGCCATCGTTGGCGAGTGTGGGACTCAATCACGTGGAGTATGTAATTGGTACCCCGACCTGTAATGTCAAAAAGGGAATAGACATTGCAGTAGAAGCATTTGTGCCTGCTGACATCATCAATCAAGTGCCTGACTTGTGTACCACTTCTAGTCCCTTTAATTTGCAGCCTATCACTTTAGCAAACAGTGGCATATGGAATGGACCAGGATTATCGGGTTCGATAATTAATCCATTAGCTACTGGATCTGGTACATTTGTCTATCAGCACAGCACGGCAAGTTCACCAAGCGGCTTATGTCCCGATCAAGCCACAATAGCTGTCCGAGTGTATTCCCTCGAAGTCCCAACCATTACCCAAGCGGGTCCTTATTGCAATAAATCACAAGCAGTCAAATTACAGGTATCGCCATTGGGCGGATATTTCAGTGGGGCGAACAATGGGGCGGTTTCACCCGCGGGATTATTTAATCCAGCCAATGCCATTTTGGGTAACAACATTGTAAGTTACAGCATTGCATCAGGGCCGTGTATTGCTTTTGCGCAATCGACAATTGAGATTGTTGAGTTTGTGTCTGCGGCGATTACGAAAACGCTCGGACATGTGTGTCAAAACGACCCAGCATTTGATTTATATTCCTTGGTTGGGGATAGAAGAGGCCAGTGGACCCCAGGTCCTGGTTTACTAGGCAGTATGTTTGACCCCTCTAAGGCCTTGATTGGCAACAACACCTTCTATTACGCTACCACCAGTCCTAAATACTCGAACCTGTGTCCCGATCAAAGCACCTTGACATTGGAGGTAAAAGAAATCCCTACAGTAACGGCCATTGCGACCGAATTTGAAGGGTGTGCACCCTACGAGGTGACCTTTAACACCGCTAATTCCAACAATGGTGTTTCTAATTGGACATTTGGTGACAATGAGAATAGCAAGGGATTAACAGTGACGCATATATACAACACGCCCGGTGTATACACTGTTCAAGTCAATTACGAAGTAAATGGATGCAAAACGTCGGATATTTTGGACCGGAGCATCACCGTTCATGAAACCCCTGATGCGTTCTTTATTTTTTCAGATGAAGCACCAACCAGTGCTAATCCGGAGATTCAACTGATCAATCAAAGTACCCCATTGGGTAACAATAAATACACGTGGACCATCGATAAGTTGAATATTAAGCCGTTGGAAATAAGTCCTTATGTCACCCTTACTGCGCTTGGTGTTTACAAGGTTACCTTGTTAGCAGAGAATGAGAACGGTTGTAAGAGCAAGTACACACGATCAGTTGAGTTGAAGAATATCTTTGAGTGTTTTATTCCCAATGTTTTCACACCCGATGGTGATGGATTAAACGATACATTTGGCCCAGTTTTCTCGCCATATGGATTGGATGAAAGCAGTTATAGTTTAGAAATTTTTGATCGTTGGGGAGAGTCGCTATTCAGGACGAAGAATTTCTTAGTGCAGTGGGACGGTTTGAATTTTTTGAAGCAGGAGGTCAAGGAAGACGTGTATGTGTATCAAATACGATATCGTGACCTAGAAGGCAAGGTATATTACAAAACGGGGTCGGTGACCGTGGTGCGCTAACCAAAAAGGAATATTCATTCCGAATTCAATTTTTTTTTGTCGATTTTTTGTTGGAGGGGGCGATTTTGGTCCGTTTACCGAAGATTTTGAGGTCAATCTGTCATTTTGGGGGTTTGATTGAATGAAACCACCTAATTAATGAGTGAAGAAATTGACGTGAGGATGAAAAAGCTATAATTTTAGAGTATCAATTAAAACTGTCATGAAAAAGGGACTAATACTGTTTGCAGTTCTTCTATTATCGAAGCTAACTTCTTATTCACAAAATGCTGCATCTGCCAACGCAGATGACATCAAGGAAAAGTATGTGAAGAAGGGTGCTTATCTTATTCCATCTGGTTTGGCATCAATGCCTGAGAATTATGGTGATTCTTTGAGGGGGTTCAATGAGAATCGGGTGAAATTGGATCTCATGTCCAGAGGTTTCTATGGAATGGAGTACATGCACATGATGTCCGTTGAAAAACGTCTTTATGTCGACAGAAAATATAAAATTGGCGAATACGCCCCTGTGGTAAAGAACCCTAACCCTGTTGGGAACACCACGCCGAAAGGGGGCAAGGGCTTAGGAGGTAATGGTAACGTTTATGTTGCACCTTGTGTGAACGAGGATTTCGAGAACACGGCGGCCAATGCGTACACTGGAGCTTCTAACTCTACAGCGGTGCAAGGTTGGACCATTGAAACAGCAAACAACAATGGCACCAACGGTTCCTGCATGACAAATACAAGTGCTGCATTTTCACCAGGTAGTTCAGAGTTTTGGATTGTACAAACACCGGTGGTGGGTCACCCTTACATTGGAACCCTTCCTGCGTCCCCATTAGGAGGAACCAAGGTTGCGCAGTTGAACAACACCTCGCCAGGTGTATTGATTACCCGTATTAGTTCTACTTTTCCTGTAACACAGGCTAATACCCTATTCCAATTTGCTTATGCAGGTTCATGGGATGGATCAGGGCACGCCTGTTGTGACCAGCCGTTTTTCCGGATTAATATGTATGACTGTAATGGTAACCAATTAGGTTGTTCCTCTATTAGTTTGACGCCATCAGGAAGTTCATGTCCAAACGGTGTACAAGGGTACCAAATCACCAGTGGTGTTTCATGGTGTAGCTGGAATGTAAAGTACATTGACCTTACCCCATACATTGGCACCTGTGTAACGATTCGCATTACGAATGGTGACTGTGACGGTGGAGCACACCACGGTTCATTGTATTTTGATGCAAAATGCGGTGGTCAGTTAGTAGGTACCAGTATCCCAGGTGTTGGTGGAAACGTTGGTGGTCCAGTAAGTTTCTGTGCAGGTTCAGGTCTCGCGCAAATCGTAGCACCGATTGGTTATGCCACTTATTCATGGGTAGCCCCAGTAGGCGGTGCGCCAATTGCAGCAGGTCAATCGACTTCTGCAACCATCACGTTAGCGAATCCAGTAGTTAACTCTGTTTACACAGTATATTTGAACTCGGCATCAGGATGTCAGTTCCTTGCAACCAACACCATTCAAACCTCAACAGTCAGCATTATTGGTATTGGAGCTAATCCCTCTTGTCCCGGTGGTGCCAACGGCACAGCATCTGTCGTTGGTAACGGTAGTGGTTCGGGGTACGTTTATAACTGGATGAATTCCAACGGCACGACGGTTGGTACGGCATCAACCGCTACTGGCTTAGCGCCAGGTGTTTATAGTGTCGTCATTAGCGGTCAAGGTTCCGCTGGTTGTGGTACAGCCATGGCGACCACAACGGTTATTGCCTCACCACAGCCACCACAATTATTATTTAAACCTTACTGTGGCAGTCAGGCCTTCTTTATGGCGCCATCAGGCGCAACGAACATACAATGGTACAACGGCACCTCAGCGATAACCGCTTCATTAGGTGGCACAGCAGTCTCCTACACTTTAAACAGTCCAAGCAGTGGTGGTACCTTCCGCGCAGGTTACAACCTCAACGGATGCCGTGACTCACTTATTTATACCTTGGCTCCTGCAGTACCGGGTGGTATATCCGTTTCGAGTAACACCATCTGTCCAACTGGCACGAATGGAACAGCCATTATTACGATGACCCCTGCGAACGGAGCACCTCCGGGGCAGTTCAGTGTGAACGTTTATAACACCGGATCAATTACGCCGACCTATAGTTTCCAAAACGGACCAGGCTCTGTTTCAATTTTCACAGCCAACAACTTTGTAGGCGGTGGTACTTATAGCATACAAGCCTTTGACGGGTCGTGTATGTATTCGACCAGTTACTTGCAGCCGACAGTCACCTTTAGTTACAACTTAAGTGTTTCTACAGCAAGTTTGTGTCAAGGTCAGAGCTTGTCAGCCGGTGTAGTATTTACCAACAATCCATTGGCCGGTCAATACACCTATTCTTGGTCGCCAACTACCTTCCTTTTCAACAACATAGGATCGTTACAAAACACCATTATCACGCCAACGGCGCCAATGGGTACTAATGGATTAACCATCTATACAGTGGTAGTAACGCCAACATTGGCTTATTGTCCGTTGACCAAAACATTAGCGGTTACCTCTGTCAATCCGCCGACACCGACGATTACCACGATTCCTAACTTGTGTCGTCATCAAAATCCTTATCAGATAATTGTGGCGCCAACCGGTGGTACTTTCTATACAAGTTCATCGACAGGCACAGCTAATCCAATTGGAGCAACGACTGGTATTTTGACACCAACATTGGTCACCAATATTTCTTCAGCGAACACCATAACGTACTCTGTGAAAGTGTTCACCTGTTCCGCTTCTCAAACAGCCACTTTCCAAATGTCGCAGCTGAATCCAGCGACCTTGACAAGTACTATTTCTCCACTTTGTACAACCAGTCCGATTGTGAACCTCATGAACATTGTTCAAACCACAGTCAATGGGGTTTGGTCCTCTACCAGTGTTCCAAGTGCCGCCAGTGCGATACAAGGTGCGTCAGGTGCTCAGATTTTCAATCCAGCCGCCTTGCAAAACATTTCTGGTGCAGCGCAAACACAACCATACATCCTAACATATAGTACGCAATCAACACCAATTATTGATGCTTGTCCCGATGTGAGCACCCTTCAAGTAACAGTAACCAAAACCCTTGTCCCAGTCATTGAATACGTTCCCGCCTTCTGTAACAACAGTGCAACCTTTAACATGACCGTAACACCAACAGGTGGTAACTGGACAGGTAACGGCATCACCTCTGGCGGTGTGGTTACACCTTCACTTTACAGCTCAGCTGGTGTGAACCTAGTGAGTTACTCGGTTGCTATTGGGGCATGCGTGAACACGAAGACTGCCAACTTGTTTGTAGATAAGTTTAACACCGCCTCATTAACAGGCACCATTAACAACCTCTGTTTCAACACTGGCAATATTAACTTGAATACGATTGTACAATCAACTGTGAATGGTTCCTGGACTGGTCCAGGTGTGGTGCAAGGAGGCAACGTTTTATCAGTAGCTAACTTGACAACTGGTGTATATACTTTAACTTACAACACCCAGCCGAACATTAACCCAGCCGCTTCAACCAACTATAGCCCTTGTCCTGATAGCCGTACCATTGCCGTATCTGTGTTGCATCCGATTGTACCGACCATTTCGCAAGTTGGACCTTTGTGTACCAAGGGAGCGCCAGTTCAACTCTCTGTTTCGGCACAAAGTGGCACATGGACCGCTAGTTCCTTCTTGAACTTAAACGGTGTGTTCACTCCGTCGCTTGCGTCAATTGGCAACAATGCTGTACAATTTGTGGTGGGTACCAACACATGTAACGTGCAGCAAACGAGCTATATTTCTGTAGAAGCGTTTGAACCTGCTAACATTATTTCTACTGTTCCTGATTTGTGTAATAACGGTTCTGCGATCAACTTACAACCGATTACACAAAGTAACAAAGGTATGTGGAGTGGCCCAGGTATATCTGGCACCAATTTCAACCCAGGTGTTTCTGGCGCTGGCACCTTCACATTGGTTCACAAAACTGCCTCTTCACCATCTGGCCTTTGCCCTGATCAAGCCCAAATCGCAGTTCGTGTTTACTCACTTGCTCCTCCAGTTCTTGCCAAGCTTGGGCCATATTGTAGCACTGCTGATCCTACCCAAATCTCAGTTAGTCCTGTAGGTGGTTTGTTTGGTGGAGCAAACAATAATGCCGTGTCTTATAAAGGTTTATTTAACCCAGCTACAGCTGTTATTGGCGACAACGTGATTAACTACTCTATCACCTCTGGTCCATGCGTAGCATACGGTC
>CANGWA010000019.1 GCA_947457335.1 Sphingobacteriaceae bacterium | reverse complement strand
ACGCCTCAAATATAACCATTCCTCTCCCCACCATTCACCGCCGCCCATCCACCATTCACCGCCTGCGCACAGCCATGTGCCGAAAGCGGCTTGTAAGGTGTTTATCGCTGTTCTACTTTTACAAAAAAAAGATATGCATCATTTCGAAGATAACAACGATTCTATCAATTGGCGGGAAATAGAAGGCACGCACCGCAGAGGCAAGGTAGCGGGCGGTGCCTTGTTAGTCGTTGTAGGCTCATTGCTTTTAGCCCGCAAAGCTGGTGTAGAATTGCCTTGGTGGTTGTTAAGTTGGAAGACCATGTTGATTGGCATTGGACTCGTTATCGGTATTAAACACCGCTTCAGACGTCCCGCTTGGCTCGCTCTCGTTGCCATTGGCAGTGCCTTCTTGGTATTTGATTATTATCCGTTGTTACCCATCCGTCAGTATTTCTGGCCATTGTTCATTATTGCCATTGGGGTGATGATGATTATCCGAAACAATTCACGCAGAAAACACGAAGCTTGGCGGCGTTGGCACCTAAAAAAAAAAGGTTGGCACGACATGAATACTGCAGCCAGCGAGTTCACTCACACCGATGATCATGTAGAGTCCGTAACCGTTTTTGGAGGTGTAAAAAAAAACGTGATCTCTAAAAATTTTAAAGGGGGTGAAATTGTGGTGGTTTTTGGTGGGGGCGAATTCAACTTGATGCAAGCCGACTTTGAAGGCACTGTGGTATTGGAACTCGTACAAGTGATGGGTGGCACACGCTTGATTATCCCTTCTGATTGGGAAGTAAAGTCCTCGCTGGTCACTTTTCTGGGCAGTATTGAAGACAAACGTGCCGTTCAGCCCCCTTCCGGCGGTCCCTCTAAAATTCTCGTTATACAAGGCACTGCCGTGATGGGTGGAATCGACATCAAAAGTTACTGACCATGAAAAAGTTCCTTGCACCAACCGTTTTCGAGATCCAACGCCAGCATCAGCTCACCACCGAGTTTGACATACAGTACCGATTAATCACGGCCCATGATGCGCCTGCAGCTTTAATAAAAGCGGTAAGCCATGCCAGGAAGCAGGAAGGCCTCATCACATCACTGGAAGGTGTAGATATGTATTGGAAATTTGTTGGGATAGTGGATTTATATGCCATCGATGAAGTGGAAGACGGTGGGGAAGTGTTTAGCCAATCGCATCAAACGGCTGAGCCCATGCCATATGTGCAATTTGTAAAACAGCGTACCATGGCCATGCAAGCAAAAAACCTCATCTTCGTGTAGTGGCATGAAATTACCCTACGCCCATTCACCCCTGAAAAGAATTACACTTTTTGCTGTAACGCTTTTGGCCTTGGTCTTTATCCAAACAGAACTGTTGTTGTGGTACGGACAACCTTTGCGCTATGCCTTGCTCGATAGCGGTTTCACTGCCCTCATTATTAGTGTAGCCTGTTACACCACCTTATTGTTGTACCAGTACTATCAGCCGGGAGCAGACAAACGGGTGTACCGTTTGCTCTACGCTTTTGTTATTTCTGCTATTGCTGTAACCGTCTTGGATTATGGGTTAGCACATCTCATTGACTCGCCCGACTATGCCCACTTCATTGCTCAAAGTGCGCCCATCCGTTACATGGTTTTGTTTCTCGTAATTTCATTTGTCACTTTAATTTCTTGGGTGCTACATGAGCACGAAGAAAAAACCAGGGCCATTGAGCGTCATCAATTAGCCGACGCCACTGCCAAGGAAGCAGAATTGAACAAACTGCGCCAACAATTGCAACCACACTTTCTATTCAACAGTCTCAATTCGGTAAGTGCACTCACGCTAAGCGATCCAACAGCTGCACGTAAAATGATTTTACAGCTCTCCGAGTTTTATAGAAACATAGTGAAGGGCCAATCCATTGAAAGCACTACCTTAAAAGAAGAAGTTCAGCAAATGGAACTATACTTGGCCATTGAAAAAATTCGTTTTGGCGACCGTTTACGGGTGACAATGGACATTGACACGGCTTGTTTAAATCACATGCTGCCACCCCTGATACTACAGCCTATTATTGAAAACGCCGTCAAATATGGCATTTACGGCACCACCGGTGAAATCACCATCCACGTCCATATCGAATCAGAAAACACACAAACACGGATTACCATCACCAATCCATTTGACCCCGATTCGGGTTATGCCACCACTGGCACGGGGTATGGCGTGAGTTCTGTAAAAAAACGAATGGCATTGCAGTATGGACGGATGGATCTTTTTAAAACAGAACAACGGGATAACACTTTTATTGCTACATTAATACTGCCATAGCATGAACAAAAAAGCGGTAATAATCGACGATGAGCCCCTTGCAAGGAGCATTGTTGCTAGCTATTTGAAAGCCTATCCGATAGAAGTGGTGGGTGAAGGGAGCAATGGTTTTGAGGGCATAAAACTCATTCAGGCCACTCAACCGGATGTGGTATTTTTAGACATACAGATGCCTAAAATCAGCGGCTTTGAAATGCTAGAACTAATAGAAACACCTCCACCCGTTATATTCACCACTGCCTTTGACCAATATGCTTTACGGGCGTTTGAAGCCAATGCGGTAGATTACTTATTAAAACCCTTTAGCGAAGAGCGCTTCGCCACAGCCATTGAAAAATGGATGAAGCAAGAAGGCTCTATCACCACAGAAAAATTGAACAACTTTCCTGGCAAGTCTGAGCAAGAAGCCGACCGCATTGTGGTTAAAGTCAATGGCGACATTAGTATCGTACCTGCACACGACATTCATTACCTTGAAGCCTTTGATGATTATGTAAAAATTTTTACGGCGAAAGATTACTACTTGAAAAAGAAAACCCTTGGTTACTATGAAGAAACACTTGCGCCAAAGGGATTCTTTCGTATTCACCGTTCGTACCTCATTAACCTCAGCGAACTCACGCGCATTGAACCGTTTGAAAAAAATGGTCACGTGGTGGTGTTGCGCAATGGCAAGCGGCTGCCTGTTGGTCGGACCGTTTATCCCGTTTTAAAAGAAAAATTAGGAATTTGATTACACGCCTGCACCAAGGTGGGAGCGGAAAAGGCGGTCGTAATCTTCCATGCTGCGGCGAATAACTTCATGTGCTTCGGCAACACCATACACGTGTGATATCTCTACAACTTTATCTTCCCTTCCTGGCATATTTTTATAGGTGAGAAAATAGTGTTTGAGTCGGTTGATGAGCGACGCAGGGCATTCACTCACATCCTTGATTTGTCCGTAAATCTCATCTTGTTTCAAAACAGCAATGATTTTATCGTCGGCCTCGCCCTTGTCAATCATTCTGAATCCGCCAATGGGCACAGCCTCCACCAGAATGTCGCCGCTATTGATCACACGTTCGGTGAGTACACAAATATCCAACGGATCGCCATCACCACGCTCTACAGCACGTCCAGCAATTAGCTCAGCATACGCTCTAACTTGTTCATCACAAAAGGATTGAGGCACAAAGCCATAGAGCGCAGGTACGTAGTTGGAAAATTTTTGGGGACGATCCACTTTGCGATAGCCAGTGCGCTTATCCATTTCATACTTCACTGTATCGCCAGGAACCATTTCGATGTAGGCGGTAACGACAGTGGGGCTGCTGGGACCAGCCGAAATGCCATGCCAAGGATGCGGTTTAAAAAGTTGAACATTCATCGTAAGCCGTAATATTTTAGAGAACTATTAAAGGAAGGAGACACTTTGTCCTGTGCGCTCAAGTTCCTGCTGCCAGCGCCATGCGCTCAGCATCATGTCATCTAATGAGAACCGGGGATTCCAGCCAAGTTCCTTGCGCGCCTTCGTATTATCGGCATACACCGCAATAACATCGCCATCGCGACGGGGTCCCATCGTATAGGGCAATTTCATCCCAGCCATTTTTTCAAACGAGTGAATGGCCTCCAGCACAGAAACTCCATTGCCAGTACCCAGGTTATACAGTTCAACCGGTTGTTTTGATTTACCAGCCAATAGATATTCCACCGCCTGGATGTGGGCATCGGCAATATCGGTGACATGGATGTAATCGCGCACGCATGAACCATCGCGGGTTGGATAGTCGTTACCAAAAACCATTAACGCGTTTTTACCGACAGCCGTTTGTGTAATAATGGGCACTAAATTATTGGGGCGCGTGACGGGCATTTCTCCATGCAGACCACTCTTATGGGCACCAACGGGATTAAAATAGCGCAACAGCACTGCCTGAAAAGAAGTGTGCGCCTTGCTAAAAAAACGAATGATCTCCTCACCCACTTGCTTGGTGTGACCATAGGCACTTTCAGCTGCCAACATGGGAGTGGCTTCGGTTACCGGCAGGGCCGCTGCATTGCCATACACAGAACAAGAAGAAGAAAAAATAAAATGCCGTATGCCCTTTTGAGCAGCGTAGTATAAAATGTTTTGAAGGGAACCCAGGTTATTATCGTAATAGCGAACAGGGTCCTTCATTGAATCGGGAACCGATTTGAAAGCGGCGAAGTGGATGATGGCATCAATCTTTCCGCACGCATCCAAGGCGGCCGCCATTTCATGGCGGTGGCACAAATCCACATCTACCCGTTTAAATGGGCGAGGGCAAATGCCAGCGACACGGTCATAGGCCTTTGCCGAAGAATTGCTGAAATTATCCACAGAAATCACCTCGTGATGGGTGTTTTCAAGAATTTCTATCAAGGTGTGGGAGCCAATGTACCCAGCCCCACCAGTTACCAGAATCGTAGCCATAAGACAGGACGAAGATACACGAATTTAGAGTAATCCCCTCCGATTAACTGCGAATCCTTATCTTTAATGCATGCAAGAAGGGTTACCACCTTGGATGACCATATTCGATTTTCTGCTGGCACCCTTTTACATCATGCTGGTAGTGTTATTGGGGTATGTTGTGCGCAATATCAACATCCAACGCAAAGCCTATTACAAATACTACGTTCCCGCATTGCTTTGTAAAGTTATTGGGGGAACAAGTCTTTGCCTTGTTTATACGTTCTGGTATACAGCTGGCGGCGACTCCACTAATTACTTTATGGCCGGCGCCACTTATTCGCGCATTTTCACAGATTTCAATTTTGAATTACTTAGTCAAATGTTATCGTTTCGTTCCGAGAGCATTGCCTATCTGTCCTATGATGCCTATGGCATCATTAATTTTTCTGATAACGACTACTACGCCCTAACCACCTCTGTTATCTCATCCGTTTTTTGTTTTTTCGGTATGAATTTTTATATCCCCTCTACCATCCTGTTGAGTTACGTCAGTTTTTTATGTGTGTGGAAATTGTACGAAGTCTTCATCGATAAATTTCCACAACTCAAAAAAGAATTCGCCTATTCCATTCTTTTTGTCCCCTCCGTTTTTTTCTGGGGTTCAGGCATGCTAAAGGACACTTATAGCATGAGCGGACTAGCCTTGGTCACTTATGCCATTTACCGTTACCTGATCAAACGGGAGCGTAAGTTGAAGTATGGCATCATGCTAGTAGGCGCTTCTACCATCATCATCCTGATTAAACCGTACATCTTTTTTGCCCTGATTCCCGGATCGCTTATTTGGATCTTCTTCGATAAACTCAATAAAATAAGAAACCCCATGGTCCGCACCTTGATCATTCCCGGTATGCTGCTGTTCGTGTTTCTGTTTATCTCCATCATTTTGCAATTCTTTGGTGAATACATGGGAGAATACAGTCTGGACAAAGTCTTTAATAAAGCCGTGAAAACGCAACAGGATTTTGCACGTAACCAGCAATATGGCGACAACTCCTACGACATAGGTGAATTCGATGCCTCCCTCGCTGGTGTGCTCTCCAAAATTCCAGCTGCACTCGAAATGGCGCTGTTCCGCCCCTACTTATGGAACGTGCGCAACCCCGTCATGCTTTTATCAGCGCTCGAAAACTTTATCATGTTATCCATCACCATCTACATTTTCTGGAAGGTGAAATTCAAAGTACTCTTCAAGTCCCTCTTCAGCGACCCCTTGCTCATTTTCTCACTCTTGTTTGCGTTGTTTTTTGCGTTTTCGGTAGGACTGACCACGGCCAACTATGGCGCCTTGGTGCGTTTAAAAATTCCGTGTATTCCCTTCTATGCAAGCAGTTTGTTTATTCTTTTCTACCTCAACAAGGAAAGTTTCATCAACAGGCGATTGGGTAGCATACGTGCAAGCCGCCCCAACAGCAACTTCGCCTCACCTGCAGCACCCGAGGCAAAAGGGACTGTTTCCAACTAAGTTAAAACTGCACCGCTCCACTCATTTTAGTTTTTTTCACCACTTCATTTCAGAAATTAATTTATTTTTACTTTGTGGCACGGCACCCTAGAATAGACGAGTATATCAAAAATGCGGCTCCATTTGCGCAGCCCATTTTGAGGCACTACCGTAAATTGGTGCATACAGTCTGTCCCGCTGTTGAAGAAAAATGGAAGTGGTCCTTCCCTAATTTTGATTACAAAGGCGCTCCCCTCACCCACATGGCCGCCTTTAAAAACCATTGCTCCATTGGCTTCTGGAAGGCAGCGTTGATGAAAAACAATGAAAAACTCATCACCAATGCTGCTAGTGAGAGCGCTATGGGACATTTGGGGCGCATTACTGCTTTTAAGGATTTACCTTCAGAAAAAGTGCTCGCCAATTTCATCCAACAAGGCATGGCTTTAAACGATGCTGGTATAAGTTTGGAGCGAAAGCCAGCTAAAAAAGCAATGCCTGATGTGCCCGATGACCTGAGCAAGGCCTTCAACAAAAATGCTGGCACACAAAAACGTTTTCTTGCCCTCACGCCCGGAAAACGCCGCGAATTTATCACGTTTATCACTTCCGCAAAACGTGAAGAAACAAGGGCGGCCCGCATTCAAAAAACAATTTTACTGCTCACAGAAAACAAACACCTCGGTTCGAAATACGAAAAATGAAAAAACAATTAACCACCCTCCTCCCGCTCCTTTGTGCGGCTGCTCTTTTTCTTGTTGGCTGTGCCAAAAAAGAAGATGAAGTCCCTGAAAACACCTCCACTTCCACGACTTCCACTTCTACCACCTCATTTGGGTGGGCTGCCTCTGGCGGTAGCACGCTAAAAGCAGATTCCTCTTACTTTGTACAAGCCTATAACAATATCGTAGCGTACAAGGGTGGAAACAACAATGTAGTGGACATTAAGTTGTCGGATTTAAAGGTTGGAACGTATTCCCTTTCTACACTCAGTGGCAATTCGTTAGAATATGTGACTGGCAATTCAACTTACTCTGCCACTGGTGGCACCGTTTCTATTGGAGCGAACACTGGCACAAAACTTTCTGGAACATTCTCTTGTGCCTTATCGGGTGGAACGCTCACTGCGTTAAGTGGTGACTTCACCGATATCCCCAAACGGTAAATAAAGGAGGGAGCACTAGGGCTTAGCGTTTAAACCCTACAGAGTTTCCTGACTTAAAACTATCCCGTAGTTCAAGCATTTTTATGGCGGTAATGGCGGCCTCGTCGCCCTTATTACCATGCTTTCCACCCGCACGGTCCATTGCCTGTTCCATAGTGTTTGGCGTCAACACACCAAAGATGACCGGCAGGCGGTAGGCAACATTTAAATTGGTAATGCCTTTTGCAACAGCATCACAAATAAAATCAAAGTGTTTGGTTTCGCCCTGAATCACACAGCCAATACAAATGATGGCATCAACAGGGGTCATTTCAGCTAGGTATTGAGCGCCTAGGGTTAACTCAAACGTCCCCGGCACTTCTTTTATCACCAAGTTGTTTGCATCGGCACCATACTGCAACAATGTTTTCTTTGCCCCTTCAAGCAAGGCACCGGTTACTTGGTGGTGCCAAGCGGCATATACGATTCCGAACTTATAGAGAGCGGCACTGCCAGCAGGAGTACCTTCTACATGGGATAAATTTTTATCTGCGCTGCTCATAGAAACAAAAAACCCCCAGAAGCTGGGGGTTTAATTTTTAAAGTTTGCCAGCGGCCTTTGCTTTGGCGATGTATTTTGCAATATCGCGTGCCTCGGTCGATTGACGGTATTCTTTTTCAATGCGTTCGTAGCTTTCAATGGCGCGGTTGAAATCACCTTTCAATTCACAAGCCAAACCTAGCTTCTTCAGGTAGTAAGGTGAACTGAATTTGTTATCGACCACGTCTGCTGCTTTTTGATAATGATTGATGGCATCATCGAATTGGTTCAACTCAAGATAACAATCGCCAATTGCTCCTTGTGCAATCGGTGCAATTACTTGATCGTTGTTGCTGTATTTTTTAAGGTACTCGATGGCGTCTGCAAATTTACCAGTGCGCAACAAACACACCCCTGCATAGTAGTTCGCTAGGTTGCCTGTTTTGGTCATGCTGTATTGGTCAGCAATGGCAGTAAAGCCCATCATTTGCTTCGGTCCATCAGCCGTTACCACATTTGCACCACCATTCAAAGCGATGTTAAAACTATCCACTTCAAAATATTTTTCTGCCCAGAACGACTCATTCACCGCTTCGGCTTCTTGAGTGGGAAGATAGTATAATTGGAAAAACAAAATACCAGCGATGATAGCTACCAAGCCACCACCCACGTAGTTGACCATTTGCTTGTTCTTTTCATAGAACAGCTGTATGCCTTCCAGACCCGGCTCCGCGGTTGAACGCGCCGATCCGCTTTCCTTCACTTGATCTGCAGTATTCCCTACAGTTGTTTCTTCTTTTAAATCAGACATTTGAACTGAAAATTGGATTGCGAAGTTAACAATTTTTTCGGGAATTTCAGAATTTTTTTGCAAGTGCCTGTTATACTGCATTTTCGACTAATTTTGCGGCATGTTTCTGGAACGACTGCACCTCCTAAATTTTAAGAATTACGCTGATTATGAGGTAGTTTTGTCAGAACGCATCAATTGTTTTGCTGGACCAAACGGGGTAGGTAAAACCAACCTGCTCGATGCCATTCATTACCTTTCTTTTTGTAAAAGCTATTTCAATCCCATCGATAGCCAAAACATCCGGCACGAGGAGGGCTTTTTTATGATACAGGGGGTGTTTAAAAACAACGGCGAAACCAGTGAGATTTATTGTGGCATCAAACGCAACCAAAAAAAAGTCTTCAAAAAAAACAAAACAGAATACGAACGCCTAAGTGAACACATTGGTCAATACCCCCTGGTGATGATCTCTCCTAGCGATAGCGACTTGGTGAACGGCTCCAGCGAGGGGCGCCGTAAATTTCTGGATGGTATCATTTCGCAATACGACAGGGGCTATCTCGATAAACTTATCGCCTATAACAACGCACTGCGGCAACGCAACGTGCTGCTGCGCCAATTCGCCGACACCCGTGTGTTTGATGCTGAAAGCTTGGATATATGGGACAATATGCTGGCCTTACATGGCGATGGCATTCACCAGATTCGCTTGCACTTTCTAAAAGAATTCATCCCCCTCTTTAACGACTACTATCAATTTGTTAGCAACAGCCGCGAAAACGCCAGCCTGACGTACGAATGCAGTTACGAAGGCACCAGCCTGCACACTGCGCTGATGACATCGCTCTCGCGCGACAGAGCCCTGGGGTACACCACTAGGGGACCCCACCGCGATGATCTCGATTTTAAACTCGACGGTTTTCCGCTTAAAAAGTATGGATCGCAAGGGCAACAAAAGTCCTACCTCATTGCCTTGAAGCTCGCCCAATACGAGTTTATTCGCGACCGCAAACACACCTTGCCCTTGTTGCTGTTAGACGATGTGTATGATAAACTCGACGCAGAACGGTTTGGTAAATTGCTCGAAAAAGTATCTGGTGAGGGGTTCGGACAAGTGTTTATCACCGACACACACGCTGAACGCATCCGCGAGGCACTCGAAAAAACAGGTGTGGCTTTCAAATTGTTTGCTGTAGAATAAGTTTATTTTCTTTTTGAGTGGGCGTTGCAATGCCCTATACACTTACTTTCCTATGGGCATTGCCGGGCCATCCGCTCTAACCTGCTGGGGTCAACCCAAGCAAATGACTGTTGGTTCAATTGTCAAAACGCCTGCGGGGTCCCCGCACCAAGGCGACGGGGCCTCCTCGGCTTGCATTTGCTAGGGCTCACCCCAGCAGGGTTGCCGCTGCTGTCCCTAACGCACTTCTCCCCCCTTGCTTAACACGCGCCTTCTTGAAATCGCTGGCATTTGGTTCACTGCCATGCATGCAGACTTCCCTCAAAATTTTTGCCATCCTTAGGCTTCAAAGGCTGCTTGCACCAATTGCGTTTAGGAATAGTGATGAATGACTTTTATAAGTTCTATGGCAGCCGAAACAATGATAACGCCTAACACTACGTAACGAAACGTCTTTTGCGAAAAATAACCAAGTAGCCGTTTGCCCGTATAACTGCCTATAAAACTAATAATGGCCAACGGTGGCACATACAAGAGCAATTGGTGGGTTGAGGCAAAACCATTCAACAAATAAATTACAGCTCGGGTAAAATCCACTCCCAAATCTACCGCTGCCGACGTGGCAATGAATACACCCTTTTCTAAATTAAACGCCATCATTGTCAAGCCCCGAATCGCCCCACCGGTGCCCGTGGCGCCTGCTAAAAAACCCGACAGGGTTCCACCCACTAGCAAGTGTTTGTTACTGGACCGCCACTGGAAATTGGGTTTGAGAATAAGAAAAATAGCGAGCACCATTAACGATACACTCATGAAAATGGTGGTGGCCATGGGGGGTAACCAACTAGCGAGTAAGGCGCCTAAGCTAACAGACACGACGGCCGCTGAACCCAGTACCAACACAATTTTTTTATCTATGCCGGTCTTGAATAACCAAAGCTTGGAAAGATTACTAAAGACATGAAATACGGCGGTGATGCCCAAGACTTCCTGAATACTAAAGAATTGAGCCGCCAAGGGCACGAACACAATTGACGAGCCAAAGCCTGAAATGGTGCCAATGATTTCCGCTAAAAATGCAAGAAATAAAAACAGAAAATAATACTCAGGCATTAGCGCAACCCGAAATTAAGCGTTACACCTGCACGTGGCGTAAAGCCAGATTCAAATTTGGTGTCATATTTCGAATTCAAATAGCTGCCCAACAAGGGCGCAAACGAAATGCGAAAACCCAACCAAGTGGTCAAATGCCAACCGTAGCCGATAATCGGCGTAAAGTGCAAGGCAGTTAATCGGTTGGCAGAGGTTGGATCAGTTAACCGCGTGGACTCAGCCATGCCAAAAAAAATCTCAGATCGGTTGGTAAAATAAATGCTTTGGGTTATTTGTAAGGGCACTATGAATTCGGGTGTGCTCTTAAACGATTTGGGCAAGTACCCCAAACCAAACCGAAACGCCGTGTGACTCTTTTTATCCCGCTTGATAAAAAAGCGGTATTCGAGGCCAACGGAATAAAATTCACTTGGTCCCCATATCTCAAAATAAAACGAACGCTTGAGCTTGCTCTTTTCCTTCTTTTTAAAAAGTCCGGGTGCCGCCTCCTGTTCCGATTTCGCAGCGCTGGCTTGTGCAGTCACGGTATGACAGCAAATGAGAAGTGTGAGCAGTAGGACAACTGATTTAACCGTTCGCATTTTGCAAAAGTAGCAGAAAAGGTTGTTATTGCCGCTACCGCTAATTCCTTTTCGGTAATTACCCCTTAGAACTTGCGTAACCAAGAAAGCATGGGGAGTGGAAAAGCATTTCCATTATCAAGATTCACAATAGCCACAGAGGCTTGGAATGATCGATCTTCTTGTTTCTGAAAACGCAAACCTGGCATAATTATGAATAAGGAACGAGTGACATTATTATTGACAATTTTATAAGTATAAATAGGCATAGAAGGATTGCTATAATCAGGCGTATACTGCTGTTCAGACTGTAAGTAACTGGCTCTTACCATTATATTTTCAATGATAAAACTTACCTTCTTACCAATTCGAATCATACCAGAGGCTGATAGCATTGGGCCCTTAACAAATGTAAAAGGACTTAACATTTGCAAACTTGATGACCCATCAACATATATTGGTTTTTCCCTTCTTAAATAACTATATCCTCCAGATAAAGTGAAATTATTCCTTCTATTACCTAGTGTCATGGATAACCAATGCAATCCACCAAATGATTTTTGAAATGCATAAGTACCATACCCAAACATCGTCCCTAAACTCATATAAAATCCGGCACTCGGTTTTTCTAAAAAAGTATACTACGCCACTCCGACCAAGGGGGTAATGCCCCAGGTGGTCATTAGACCCAAATTCAATTTAGGAGAAACAGCAAAGTGTATTTCTGGTCCGTACCAATTCCAAATCGCATAATTCTCTCCCTTTTTAATTGGCAGCGCATTATTCGTAAAAACATAACGGGTGGTAAATGGCCCGCCATCGTCGTAATTGCCTTCCACTATATTCTCACTTTCTGCTTTTTTAATGGAAGAAATCTCTTCCTTTCTCAGATACACCAAGCCCACACTTTCTGTCATGATTTTCACTTCCCTACCATCATCTCCCATGATAGTACCAATAAACTCGCGGCCGTTAAATGTTTTGATGACAACCTTCTCCGTTGACGGAGATGGCGTAACTGTTTGAGCAGAGAGTTTGGTTGACATCCATGTAAAAACGGCACACATCAGGATGTAGGCAAAGATGGAGGAGGAATGTTTCATGGTTTTTTATTCAAAATTATCCCATCATCCCTTTGGCCTAAAATTGAAGTTCACCGTCTTTTTTATTTGTCAGGTGAAAAGCGCAATTGACGGCTTAAACACCACCATCATTTGGTGTTAATCCTAAAAATCAACGTTTTAGGTCAACTTTTTTGCAAAAATTGAGTCATGCTTAACACGATTATTAATGATTTTAATGGGTTTATACGCATCACGGATACTTTTTCGAGGCGATGTAGGAAGAAACGGAGTGAAGGAGCATTATCAACGAGGCGATGAAGGAAGAATTGACCCCTTGTGCCAATCCATTTTGAAGGCGTGTCGAACAAAAAAGAAATCCCCGGTAAACCTGGGGATTTCAATGCATACAAGAAAAGCTAGCGCGGAGTTAAAACTCACATTTTCCAGGGGTTCTCGGAAACGCAATCACGTCCCGGATATTGGTCATACCGGTTACGAACAATACGAGGCGTTCAAAACCGAGGCCAAAGCCAGCGTGTGGACAGCTACCGAAGCGACGGGTATCGAGGTACCAGCTCATTTCGTCTACCGGAACACCAACTTCCTCCATGCGCTGTACCAATTTCTCCAACCGTTCTTCCCGTTGACTACCCCCTATAATTTCACCAATACCCGGGAATAAAATATCCATTGCGGCCACTGTTTTACCATCATCGTTCTGACGCATGTAGAACGATTTAATCTCACGCGGGTAATCGATGAGTATCACTGGTTTCTTAAAGTGCTTTTCAACCAAGTACCGTTCGTGTTCACTCTGCAGATCGACGCCCCATTTATCGACGAGGTACTGGAATTTTTTCTTTTTGTTGTGATTGCTTTCGCGCAATATTTCAATGGCCTGTGTATATGTAACGCGTTCAAACTTATTGTTGAGACAGAATTGTAATTTTTCCGTCAATGTCATTTCACTGCGTTCGTTTTGTGGCTTTTGTTTTTCTTCTTCCTGTAAGCGTTTGCTTAAAAAATCAATGTCTTCGGCATTGTGTTTTAACGCATAAGCGATCACATACTGTAGCATTTCTTCCGCAAGGTCCATGTTATCGGCCAATTCGTAAAATGCCATCTCGGGTTCGATCATCCAAAACTCTGCCAAATGGCGCGCAGTATTGGAGTTCTCAGCCCTAAAGGTTGGTCCGAACGTATAAATGTTACTAAACGCCATCGCTGCCAGCTCCCCTTCCAATTGACCGGAGACGGTAAGGTTGGTGGACTTCGCAAAAAAATCCTTCGAAAAATCCACTTTTCCCGCTTCGTTGCGCGGCGGATTGTCCATGTCCAGCGTCGTCACCCGAAACATTTCACCAGCCCCTTCGGCATCGCTGTTGGTGATAATGGGGGTGTGCATGTAAAGAAACCCACGTTCTTGAAAAAAGGAATGCACCGCAAACGCCAACGCATTGCGCACACGGAAAACCGCGCCAAACGTATTGGTACGGAACCGGAGGTGGGCAATTTCCCTTAAAAATTCGAGGCTGTGTTTCTTGGGTTGCAACGGGTATTTTTCCGGATCACTGTCGCCTAAAATTTCAACGGCCGAGGCTTTTAACTCTACTGTTTGTCCCGCTCCCTGAGAGGGCACCAAATGTCCGCTCACTGGTACCGCAGCACGGCTCGTTATACGTTTTAAAATTGATTCAGGTGTGGTAGTAAAATCAACAACAGCTTGCAGATTATTATTGGTTGAACCATCGTTCAGAGCAATGAATTGGTTGTTGCGGAAGGTCCGCACCCATGCGCTTACGGTAATCACATCGTCAGATGGACTTTTTTGAAGCAGGTCGATAATCCTCAGTCGTGCCATATACTACGTTATAAAGGCTACAAAAATAGTCAATCGCCTGAATCTCTCGCAGGGGAAATGGTGTTAAGCAGAAATTGGCGCTAAGGCCTTCTGAAAAGGAGCGCTAAGGTGCGACCACTCTACTTCTCACGGCCATGTAATCTGCCTCAGTAATCGGAAGCGCTAAACTGGTATCGTTGAGCAAAGCCGAAATATGCACCATTTCGGGGTACTGGCTGGCGGTAGTGGTGTGCATAACGACACGCGAACCAATCACCTGCAATTCCTCAAAAACATGGTCATTGAGAATTTTGAAAAAATTCCTATCATTAAAATACTTCCGGTAAGCAGGAAACTTCATAAATTCAACGCATATGTCACAGCCCTTTTTAAAACAAGTAGCCGGCTTTATTCAACAAAAGTACGACAATAACCTTCAACGGTTATGCATTGTTTTACCCAGTCGTCGCGGGGCTGTGTTCTTAAAGCGCTACCTCGGAGAGGTGTATGGCACCACTACCTGGCTGCCTACCATCATAAGTTCAGAAGAGTTTATTGAAACACTCAGCAATTTGTCGGTTATCGACGAACATGAATTGGTGTGCCGTTTGTACGACAGCTATGTAGCGGTATATGGAACAGGCGCAGAGTCCTTTGACAGTTTTTTAAAATGGGGTCAGCTTATTTTGCAGGATTTCAATGAAATTGACCGTTACCTCGCCGATGCGCGCCAGCTCTATGAGAACCTGCGTGACATTAAAGAAATTGAAAACTGGAGTCTCTCCGCAGAGGCCCTTACCCCCTATCAACAGGACTATTTAAAGTTCATGGGAAGTCTTGGGGCCATTTATCAGCATTTTAAGGCACAGTTGACATCAGAAGGGGTATCTTATCAGGGACTCTCGTATCGGGTTGCATCTGAAGGGGACATTCTGAGCAGGTTCTCGTCACACGAGCACGTGCTTTTCTGCGGATTTAATGCACTCAATGCTGCGGAGTTAAAAATATTTCACGCCTTTCAAAACGGAGGGAAGGCGACAATTCTGTGGGATGCCGACCGTTACTATCTGGATCACCCTAAGCACGAAGCCGGTTTGTTCTTAAGAGGGCACATGGAGCACTTTGGCGGGAGAGCTACCTTTTGTGGCGATGATTTCACTGAGCAAAAAACAATTGACATTGTATCGGTGCCCCGTCAAATGGGGCAGGCACAAGTGATGCGTGAAAAGTTGCAGTCCCTACAAGCCGAAGGCGTGAACATGAGTGATGTGGCAGTTGTACTAGCTAACGAACATCTTCTCCCGGCGGTGCTCATGCAATTGCCAGTGTCCATCGGTGCCGTTAACATCACCATGGAATATCCTTTGAAGTTCAGTGATGTGTATCAGTTTTTAGATGCCTTAATTGACATTCATTTTAGTTACAGCAAACAAAACCGTACGCGAAAAAACATTTACTATAAAGATTTGCTGAATCTTTTACGACTGCCGGTAACGACCGATTTACTCAAAATGAAGCGGGCGGCCATTGTGCCGCATAAAATGATTGAACAACTGGTGAAGGGCAATTATATTTTCCCTGAAGCACGGAACTTAAGTGAGTTGTTTCCTGAAATCAATTGGTTCAATGTTTTATTCAGCAGTAGTTTAAATCCCATTGAGTTGTGCAACCATTTATCCAGCCTTCTGGAGACCCTTGGCGACTGGTACGCCACTGAATTGCAAGGCAGACAGCAACTCGAGCGGGAAAGCACGCGCATTTTGCTCACCCATTTTAATCAACTCACCGACCTGATGCAACGTTACCCCGCCGCTGCGGGCATGTACGCCTTGCGGCAAATGTTCCAACTACTGGTGGGCAATGCCACCGTGCCGTTTGTGGGTGAGCCGCTGCAGGGATTGCAAATCATGGGGGTGTTGGAAACACGCACGCTTGACTTCAAACACCTGTTGCTACTCAATGTCAATGAGGGAGTATTGCCTTCGGGTCGCACACCCCATTCCTTTTTACCCAACGATTTACGGCGCACGTTTGGCTTGCCTTTGTATGTGGAGAAGGATGCCATCTATGCGTATCACTTTTACCGATTGTTGCAACGCGCTTCGGATGTTTTGATGACGTGCGATAGCGAGACCGATACCTTTGGAAAAGGCGAACAAAGCCGTTTTGTTACCCAAGTCCAATTAGAACTTCCTAAATGGAATTCGGCCATCACCGTGCGCACAAAAACGGCAATAAGCAAGGGCACTACCCGCTCGTTAGCCTGTGACTTGGAAATTAAACGCAGTGCCGATAAAATCGAAACTTTAAAAGAACGGCTCAGTAGCGATGGTCCTTGGGGTGGACTTTCCGCATCGGCCATCATCAACTACAACACCTGTCATTTACGGTATTACTTCCGTTACATCGCACGCTTAAAAGAAGCTGAGGAAATGGAAGAAACGCCCGAAACCAACACCCTTGGCACTATTTTGCACAGTGTTCTGGAACAACTTTACAGACCTTTTATTGGGCAATCCTTGATGGCAAATGAATTAGAGGCAGCATTGAAAAAAGCACCAGCTCTTATAAAAAAAGCTTTCGAAGCAGAAGCGCGACAGAAAGAGTTGCGCGGAAAAGCTATTTTGCAAGCAGAAGTGGCCATGAAGCAAATCGAAAAAGTAGTGCACGATGATTTGTCCCTTCTAAAAACGCTGACCGCGAAAAATCAAACGCTTGTTGTTCATGCATTAGAACAGCGCTTTACCGCACCGCTGCCAATAGCGTTAGAAGGCAAGCCCCATACCATTTATATCAATGGCACCATCGACCGGATAGATGTGATTGGGAATCGTTACAGAATCATTGATTATAAATCGAGTATGAAAAAGTACGACAAGTTTAGCACTGAAGATCTTGACGTGTTGACAACGGACTCGAATTACGACAAATTATTGCAGTTGCTGGTTTACGCTTGGTTGCTCGATAAAAACAAAGTCTGCTCACCAGAGCAGATGGATCTGATGATTATTGCCTTCCGTAACAAGTATAATAAAACAGGAAAACCAACTCCCAATGAGATAACGCGGGAACTCCTGAACGGCGTAGAAAAATTGTTAGTAGATCGTGCGGAGTCGATTTTAAATACAGAGGGCGTTTACGCAGGTACAGAAGACACTGAACAGTGTGATTATTGCGCCTATGCCAGCATTTGCTTCCGTGAAAAATAATGGTGGCAACAGGTTTATTTCGCTTTCAATTTTTAAGCACAATGTAGGCATTGAGGGAGGTAGCGATGACGAGCCATACCATGTAGGGAACAAGTAAAATTGATTTAAATCCCGCTGGCGTCAAAAATAAAAAAAACAAGGCAGTAACCACGATAGTGAGCAGCACAATTACTAGCAGCGCCCAACCAACGAAATGGCATTTAAAAAAAAGTGGATTCCACAAAACATTCAAAACCCATTGCACGCCATAGACTACCAAGGCTTTTGTTTTGATGTGTGGTTCGTTGAGCAGGAATCCCATATAAACCGCCAGGCAAAGCATTATGAACGTCCATGCTGCTCCAAAGACCCAACCGGGTGGTGTCCACGGAGCCTTATTCAACTGTCCGTACCATTCACCCGTCACTGCGGGGGCCGTATAAAGTCCCCCGATGGCCAATGCGCCAAAATTGAGCAATAAGAAAAAGATGATACGAAGTGTGTTACTATCTGTCATAAGGTCTCTAATTAAGGAGCCCTCATATCGGGTATGTAAATTTACTTTAAATACTTGTCCATCCACAACAAAGCTTCTCCGAAATTATTTTTAATTGTTGTAGCATCGTGTTCACCTCCCTTTTCAACAATCACATGACATGGCACGTGGAAGCCCTTCAACTTCGCGGCGAATGCTTCCGATTGTTGAGTGGGGATATACGAATCTTGGTCGCCATAAATGATCAGAGTTGGGGCCGAGCGTTCGTTGACTTGGTAGATGGGTGATAACGACTTGGCAATAGTCAAGATTTGCGAAGAATCTTTTATCAATTCAAGGACATTTGTGGAGGCATCCAACTTTTGAAATTGAAATGCTCCCAAGAGCGGAACCTTGGGGTGCCGTCCCAACATGTGGTGACCCGTCTGGCCCCAATTCAAAAAATCGGTTGGTGGAAAAAAGGCCACCACCGCTTGCACTTGACTTGATGTTTGGTCGACCGGATCGTGGGCATACCGATTACCTGGAATGAAACTACCAACCATCAGGGACAAGTGGCCACCAGCAGAATCGCCAGTAGCACCCAGGTGTTGGCCATCGATACCGAAAGCAGCAGCGTGAAAACGAATAAAGCGCACAGCCCGTTGTGCTTGCGCGACATTTTCTTCCAGTGTAAATTTCGGATTGCTACCGTGCACCACTGCAAATACCGTATACCCTTTTTTAAGAAGCGGCTCAATGTAGAGCGAGACATTGCCTTCGATTTTGTCATGATCAGAATACCACCCTTCGCTCACAAAGAAAACAATGCCCTTGCCATTTGCCCCGCTTTTAGGAGTAAATATCTCCATGGTGAGGGCCGTACCGTAAGTGCGCCCATAAATCACTTCTTTTTTATTATAAAGCGCCGTTTCCGATTCATCTAGTGCTACTGTTGATAGAAATGTTTTGTTGGGAATTACACCATTTGGATTAGAATGGCACTGGATTAGGAAGACACACAATGTGAAAATAAGCAAGGAATTCTTCCATCTTGTACGTTTCATAAAAAGTGGCATATAGAACAAACAAATGTATTGGATTGGAAGAATTTGGTTGCAATGGGGGTTGAGAAACGATGACTTCCGAAAGGAAGAACTCATTAAATAGTCAAAAAGGTGGCGTCTGTGCACCGCTAAATTTTTGAAATTAGCACCTCCTCAACAATCCAAAATTGATAGCCCTGAGCGAAATAGGAATCGGTTTTTAAAAAATAAACTCTATTTTGAACTCTCAGGACAACCGATGTGTTTTGTTGTTCCCACTGACCGAATTCGCACCAACCCTGTTTTTTCTTTTGCCCACCACACGTTCCCCATACATATACTTTTTGATTCACGGCGGTTTTTATAAGTCCCACCCTAGGCTTAATAGCAAATTGAATAATTAATGTATCTCCTTTTTGCACTTTAAGCAGTCGATCCTTTGTAAGATTTAGTTCGCCAATCATAAAACCGGAAGCAGACTGCGCCTTAAAGCACAAGGGTGAAAGCACACAAAAGAGCCCTATGGCAATACCAAAACGGCGGCAAAAATTAAACATCAAAAGACACATTGTAGTTCAATTTAGAAAATAATAATGGAACCACATAGGGCATGCAGGGCACATAGGAGAATAACCATTCTTGTGTTCTATGTGTTCTATGTGTTCTATGTGTTCTATGTGTTCTATGTGTTCTATGT
>CANGWA010000018.1 GCA_947457335.1 Sphingobacteriaceae bacterium | reverse complement strand
TGCGGTAGGTCAAGTACAAAGCATTCTCAACTCTCAATTAATAAGGCACGCAGAGAACGCCGAGGAGCAAAGTCCGCAAAGTCTAGATAAACTCTTTCTCAACTTTCAATTTTCAATTAATTATTGGCGCAACCCTTCAAGCAGAAAGTGATTGGTGAATGAAAATGCTCGTGACTTTCGCTTCAGGGTGACAACACGAAGAAGCAAAGGGCGCTATGTCAAGATAAACGCCATTAACCATTAACCATTTACCATTAACAATTGATTTCATCTTTCACGCCATTCACCATTATCAATTTACCATTAACAATTCACCATTCTATCGTAGTTGGAAGTTAACTCTCTCTCACTCCCAGCTTTCCCAATCCATTTCTTCACCGCTTAAAATGCTGATGTAGCTGTGGTACCGTTCCTCGCTGATGTCGCCATTTTCAACGGCAGCAATTACGGCGCACTTGGGTTCGTTGGTGTGCGTGCAATTATTGAATTTACAAGCGTGCATGTGTGCGCGTATCTCCGGAAAGTAATGACCCACTTCCTCCTTGCGCATTTCGACTAGTCCGAGTTCTTTAATGCCCGGTGAATCAATAATGCCACCGCCAAAGGATAAGGTGTGGAGTTCGGCAAACGTGGTGGTGTGCATGCCTTTTAAATGCGCTGCTGAAATTTCGCCGGTTTTTAATTGTAACAAGGGTTCAATGGTATTAATCAGCGAAGATTTACCTACACCAGAGTGCCCGGCCACGAGTGTGATTTTATCTTTGAACAAATGACGTAACTGCTCTACACCAGCTGCATCAAAGCTACTAGTGGCCATGCACGTGTATCCTGCCTTGCGGTAGAGGTTCATGATTTCTTCCTGCATCCGCAGTAATTCTTCATCTAATAAATCGGATTTATTAAACAACAACACCGCCGGTATGCTGTAAGCTTCGGCAGTAATAAGAAATCGATCGATGAATCCTAAACTGGTCCGGGGCGCCACGAGGGTGACCACCAATACCGCTTGATCGAGGTTACTGGCGAGAATGTGTGTTTGGTGACTTAAGTTCAGTGATTTGCGAATGATGTAATTCTTGCGCGGATGAATGGTGGTAATCACCGACTCGCCCCGTTCGTTCGTTTCCAACTCCACGTGGTCGCCCACAGCAATGGGGTTGGTGGATTTTCGTCCCTCTAACCGAACACGTCCCTTTAACGTAGCCTCCTTGACCCCTTGTGCGGTTTGCACCAGGTAACGGCTTCCGGTCGATTTTATAACTGTGGGCTGCACAGCCCGAAAATACTCATAAATGAGGAGGTGGGAAAATAGAAAGTGCACGTAGGGTAACAAAAGGAGAAGCGAACACGTGGACAATTTAATGCCGTTAGGATGGATGGTTGTTTTCCATCGCTGAAGGTTAAGGGGGAGAAAAAGCTCCTGTTAACGCCGCGCCAGCGATCGCAGGCAGTAGCTCTGTGCAGGCAGGCCTTACCGGCTCAAAGGGGCGGAGGCCCCGCAGCTTCAGATGCGGGGACCCCGTACCGTGTTGAGCCGGTTAGGACTGACAAGCAGACTACAGCCGAAGAGCGCGGTGCCGATGAAAGTATACAACGTTAACAGAGGCAGGCGCCCAAAAAACCACTAAAACGATGGGTCGCTAAACGCAGATAAATCCGTAAATTAGAACCCTTTATTAAATCGTTTAAATCGTCTTATGAAAGAAGTAGTTATAGTTTCTGCAGTACGCACAGCGATGGGTTCTTTTGGTGGTACCCTTGCCAGCGTTTCATCAACCCGCCTTGGCGCTACAGCCATTAAAGCGGCCCTCGAGCGCGCCGGTGTAAAACCTGAACAAGTGAATGAAGTCATTATGGGGTCGGTGTTACAAGCCAACCTCGGACAAGCACCTGCTCGCCAGGCTGCTAAATTCGCAGGGTTGCCTGACAATGTGAATTGCGTGACCGTTAATAAAGTTTGCGCCAGTGGCATGAAGTCCATCGCTCTTGCCGCACAAAGCATCATGCTCGGCGATAACGATATCGTAGTGGCCGGTGGCATGGAAAACATGAGCCAAGTGCCTTATTACGTTGAGTCGAACCGTTGGGGAGCCAAGTATGGTAATACCGCGCTGGTAGATGGTTTGGCAAAAGATGGTCTTACCGACGTTTACAGTAACAATGCCATGGGTGTGTGTGCTGATTTGTGCGCGAGCGAATACAAGTTCACCCGCGAACAACAAGATGAGTTCGCTATCAATTCTTACAAACGCTCAGCTGCGGCTTGGGCTGCAGGTAAGTTCAAAGAGGAAGTCATTCCCGTAACCGTGAAAACGAAAAAAGGAGATGTTGAATTCATCGAGGACGAAGAATATAAAAATGTCAACTTCGAAAAAATACCTGCTTTAAAACCAGTCTTCACAAAAGAAGGCACCGTTACTGCAGCCAACGCGTCGACCATGAACGATGGCGCTGCCGCCTTGGTATTAATGAGTGCTGATAAAGCAAAAGAACTAGGCCTTACACCCATTGCCCGTGTGCGTGGGTATGCCGATGCAGAGCAAGCGCCGGAGTGGTTTACGACTACGCCAAGCATCGCTGTGCCAAAGGCGGTAGAAAAAGCGGGATTGAAAATGAGCGACATCGAATACTACGAACTCAACGAAGCTTTCAGCGTGGTTGGTTTGGCTAACATGAAACTCATGAACCTTGATCCTGATCGCGTGAACGTGAACGGTGGTGCAGTTTCCCTCGGTCACCCTCTTGGTGCATCGGGTGCTCGTGTCATTGTTACTTTAATTAACGTACTGCGTCAAAACAACGCCCGTTACGGTGCTGCCGGCATTTGCAACGGTGGTGGTGGTGCTACTGCGCTGGTGATTGAACGTTTGTAAAAAGTTCTGTACTTGAATTGAAAAGAGATTGTGAGGAGCAATCTCTTTTTTTTTGGTCGTGAATCTTTAAAGTGTCCAACAAATTCAGATAAGGTTAGAAGATGAGCACCATTATTTTAGAGGGTGTGAAATGGATGGAATCCAGATGTAGTGCCATCACCTATCGACCCAATCCCATGGTTGATAATTACCGGCAATACTTCAATACATTGACGGAAATGCCCTCAAAAAGTTGCCTTATTGGACTACTTTTTGTATATTTGAACTGTGGCTAAAAAACGGGAGTTATTTTTCTACAAGAACTATTTCAGTGACTTTTATTCTGAGCAGTCTGCAAAAGTTCAAAAGAGGATCCTTTGGACTTTAAGGGTTGTTGAGGACTTGGAACGCATTCCTTAAGTGTATTTCAAGCATCTTGAAAACACTGACGGCCTATATGAAATTAGGGTTCAAAGTGGTAGTGACATCTACAGTATTTTCTGTTTTTTTGATAAAAACAATCTTGTTATAGTCGGACACGGATTTCAAAAGAAAGCTCAAAAGACGCCACCAAGAGAAATACAAAAAGCATTACGAATTAAAAAAGAGTACTATGAAGAAAAACAAAAACCTAACAAGCCTTGATCAATTTATTGAAAAAAAGGTAGGACCAATTGGTTCTAAGAAGCGTGACAGATTTGACTCAGAGTACGAGGCATTTAAATTAGGTGTGTTATTGCAACAAGTGCGACAAGAACGAGGATTGACACAGGAGCAGGTGGCCGACCTGGCTGGGACGAATAAATCCTACATTTCAAAACTCGAGAAAGATTTAAAAGATGTTCGTTTTTCAACCTTGCAACGCATTATAACAGAAGGACTCGGCGGACACCTTGAAATTTCCATCAGCTTCTAACAGACAACTTACTTGCAATTATAGCAGGCAAGTCCTTCGGTTTTTTGGGCGCCCGGGCGGGCCATTCATTCCAATAACCGCCAGCATCCGGCCATGTGCGTAGGGCGGCGGGGTCTTCGCCTGCAGTGGCGGCTCAGCCTCCTCACCCAACGTGCATTGCCCGGCTACTGGCTGTTATTTCCATTACTGTCCCTGGCGCAGCGTTACCACTGGCGTGACCATAATATTTCATAGCAGGTGCCGCTTTTTTTTTACTTTTGGACTTCCATTTAAACAAACAACTTTTACATCAATTCCATGTCAAGCGAAACGTTACAATCTACCGCCCTTTCTTCAGTACACATCGCACTCGGTGCTAAAATGGTGCCTTTTGCAGGGTACAACATGCCAGTGTCCTACTCTGGTCTGAATGAAGAACACGCCACAGTGCGCAACGCAGTAGGCGTATTTGACGTGAGCCACATGGGTGAATTTATTTTGAAAGGTGAACATGCGCTTGATCTTATTCAGCGTGTAACCAGCAACGATGCGTCGGTACTTACCGATGGCAAGGCACAATACTCCTGCCTGCCAAATGCAACCGGTGGTATTGTCGACGATTTGTTGGTGTACCGCATCGACGAAAAAACATACATGCTGGTAGTCAACGCTAGCAACATTGATAAAGATTGGAATTGGATCAGTCAACACAACACAAAGGGTGTTGACATGAAAAATATTTCAGACGAAACGTCGTTGTTGGCAGTACAGGGACCAAAAGCCGTTGAGGTATTGCAAAAATTAACGGAGGTAAACTTGTCCGACATTCCTTACTACAGTTTTGTGAAGGGCCGCTTTAACGGAATTGACAATGTGGTAATCAGTAATACAGGTTACACAGGTGCTGGTGGCTTTGAATTGTACTTCGCTAATGAACATGCAAACACTATGTGGACTGGTATTTTCGAAGCAGGCAAAGACGCAGGTATCAAGCCAATTGGTTTAGGCGCTCGTGACACCTTGCGTTTAGAAATGGGATTCTGCTTATATGGTAACGACATTGATGACACCACTTCACCTATCGAAGCAGGTTTAGGATGGATCACCAAATTCACGAAGGACTTTACCAACCGCGCTGCGCTTGAAGCACAAAAGACCAATGGTGTAACACGCAAATTAGTAGGTTTTGAATTGGTAGAGCGCGGCATTCCCCGTCACGATTACGCCATAGCCGACGCTACTGGTAAAGTGATAGGAAAAGTGACTTCAGGCACCCAGTCGCCTACGCTCAATAAACCGATTGGTATGGGGTATGTAGAAACGGCTCATGCTAAAGCAGGCACAGAAATTTTTGTCATCATTCGCGAAAAGCCAGTGAAGGCGGTGGTGACCAAAATCCCGTTCCTCAAAAAGTAGTTTTAGTTATAATGTAAAAGGGGTGTATAGTACACCCCTTTTTTATTTTTCGCTATATTTGATTGGTCAGCATGCGTCGGGTTGCTTTATACTTCGTGTTTATGTTGCTGTGCACGGTTGTGCACACACAAACATTTGAATTGTTGGGAAAAGACACCATCAACCGCACCGACAAACTGGGCAAGAAACAAGGCCACTGGATTATTCGTGGCAAGGACCGACCCGGTAAATGCTTTCGTCCCGATCAAACCGTTGCCATTGGTGACTTTCTGGACAACCGGCGTGTAGGCGTGTGGATAGAATACTACTGCAGTGGCAGGGTTAAAACGCGCATTACTTTTTTAAATGGTCGTCCCGAAGGCTATGCCTGGATGTACCATGAAAACGGCAAGATTCACGAAGAAGGCTTGTGGAAGAATAGTCGGTGGATTGGAGCTTATAAATTGTACTACCCTAACGGCCAGGTGCAGCATGAGTTTTTATACAGTGCCAATGGCAAACGCGAAGGAGCCCAGCGGTATTATTACGAAAACGGCCAATTAGCTGTTGAAGGCAGTTTTGTGAATGGCAAGGAGGCTGGTCTATTTAAAGAATACCATGAGAATGGCGAATTGAAGTCCACTCGCGAATACAACGAAGGAGCAGTAAATGAAACCACAGTTCGTGAATTTCCAGCAACCAAGCCCTTGCCCAAACGAGAAGAAGTGGCAACGGCACCACCGATAAAAGTAGCCCCCGATGAGCAACCCAATGAAGCCATGGTTGATAAGGGAATAAAGGTTTTGAATGGCAGGTACACCTTATATAATAAGAGTCGGCAACTAGCTAAGGAAGGGTTGTTTAAGGACAATATATTTATAGAAGGTAAAATCTACATTTACGACGCCAACGGTATTTTGCAACGCATAGCGGTTTACAAAGCGGGCCGTTATATTGGTGATTCGCCATTAGAAAATTGAACACGGTTGTGCTAAACATATAAAATGTGTATTTTTGCCTCCCAGCAATTTGGGGGATTAGCTCAGCTGGCTAGAGCGCTACCATGGCATGGTAGAGGTCATCGGTTCGACTCCGATATTCTCCACACCAAAGCCCCCTCCGGGGCTTTTTTATTTGGATTCGCTCAGCAGCCCCCGCAATACTTCGGGGGCACTGCACGGTATTATCCAATTAGGACATTCGTAGCTTGTGAGTTCTCTGAAAAGACGCAACATGTGCAATCCTAAAGAGGAGCCGATTTCAGTCGACGTAAAACCGTTGGGGGGGGAGAATATGACTTTTGTCTGCACGATTTAGTCAACCATGTATGAATAGGGTTAAACACCTATCTAATCGAGTCCTAAGGACCAATAAATGAGTAATTAAGGCTAAAATGTAGAAGTTTTTCCACTCGGCATTTAGAATTTAGCCAAATAGCGGTTAACGACCTTGCGTGTTTAGTTGATTTAGACTAACTTAGAGGTAATAAGATTTAACATGAAAAAAACATCTACACTAAAAGTACTGGCAATGTTAATTGCCTTCTTTGGGTCCTTGGCTACGATCGATGCCCAGGTGCTCATTCCGTTCTCTGGTTCTAACACCATTGCTTGTGGAACCAACACGGTATTGCGCGATCACGCCAACTATACTACATACTCCAATAACGCCAACGGTTATACGGTTTTAGATGCGGGCTTTGCTTCAGTTATTACTATTAGCGGTAACTACATCACAGAAAGTAGTTTTGACTACGTGCGTATATATAATGGTGTTGGTACTGGTGGCACCTTGTTGTTAAACGTATCTGGTACTGGTGTAATTAACTTCACTAGTACCCCAGGCCAAACTTTAACGGTTCAGTTTACTTCTGATGGATCGGTAGTATACCAAGGGGTTAACTTGACAATTAGTTACAACGGTCCCTGCTCTGCAACGCCTTGTTCTGGTACGCCGAACATAATGCCTACTGCTCCTGCAGCGTACACGACTTGTGCTGGTTTTAACGAGCCAGGCTTCAATATTGTAGGTTCTTATTCCGTCAACGGCATTACGTATCAATGGCAGAGTTCCACTGTTTCGGCTGTAGGGCCATGGACACCAGTATCCAACGCTACTTTGAGTGCTTTGCCTAATTTCAGTGTTGCGGCTACAACTTGGTACCAAGTGGTCGTAACTTGTACAAATAGTAATCAAAGTACACCAATTGATGCTGGCCCAGTATACGTGGGTTCAAGTGTTGTGAATACCGTACCTTATCTTGAGAGTTTTGAGAATGTAACTTTTGCCAACCGATTGCCTAATTGTGATTGGAATCGCACCAGCACGGTGACTGCGGTAACTTATACCAGTTCGCAAACACTTAATCGGACTGCCAATAGCGGCACTAAGTTTGCCGCCTTCTACAATGCACCATCGGGCACCTCGCATTTCTTTAGTAACGGAATTGTGCTCAATGCCGGTGTTACCTATTCAGCCGGTTTAATGTTCAAATCAGATCTCACAGGTGCTACCAACTGGTCCAACCTCTCTTTAATTTTGGCGACTTCACCAAGTACAACAGGATTAACCTCCAACACCATTGCGACAACTGGTGGCGCTGCAGTAAGCCCTGTTTATAAATTGCTCTCTGGTACCTTCTCCGTTGCCACAACAGGCACATACAATCTGGCTGTGCGCGCTACTGGTAATGCTGGTACGGCACAATACTTGTCATGGGATGATTTATTTGTAAACATTCCTTGTACTTCAACTATCAATCCCGTTACACTAACAGCTGCAGCAAGCAATTCTAGTATCTGTAGTGGTACTTCTGTTCAACTGACTGCTACTGGCGCTAACTCTTACACTTGGAACACTGGTGCAACAACTGCGGCGACTTCAGACGCGCCTAACGTTAACGCGACTTATTTAGTAGTAGGTACCAATACCCTAACAGGTTGCTCAGCAACTGCTTCGGTGAGCGTTAAGGTAAAACCTTCGCCACTTGTTGTAGGCATGGCTTCACCGAATACCGTGTGTCAGGGTGACAAAGTGGTGCTCAGTGCTAGCGGTGCAGGAAGTTATGTGTGGAACGTGGGCACCGGTGCTATTCAAACCGTAACCCCTTCAGCCAACACGTCTTATTCAGTTACTGGTACAGGTACGAATAATTGCAGCAGCACTGCAGTGGTATCAGTTCTCGTAAACAATAGCCCTACGGTAACTGCCGTTGCTTCCAATGCTAACTTGTGTACTGGTGAAACAGTAACTTTGAGTGCTAGCGGTGCCAATACGTTTCAGTGGATTTCAAGTGTTTACGGTATGGTTTATACCGGGCAACAAGTGATTTATTCGTCTAACATTCCAAAAAATGAAACCATTGTGGTGACAGGGACTGATGCCAATGGTTGTACCAACAAGGCCTCTGTATCCTTTGTGGTAGGGGCTTGTACCGGTATCAACGAAGGCACCATGAATGCTGTGGTAAAGGTTTATCCAAACCCTGCTTCAGATTTGCTCCATGTTTCTGCTCCTGCAACGATTAACCAAGTAGTGGTTTATGATGGTACAGGACGTGTGGTGGCAACGTCACAGCCGACTTCAAACGAAGCGACGATTAGCTTGCAAGGTTTGTCTTCGGGCATCTACTTCCTGCAATACCAAGCAGGTGAGTATGTCGGAAATGTACGCGTGATTAAACAATAATCTTCTTCCTAAAAATAAAAAAGGGCTGCTTGTAAAAGCAGCCCTTTTTTTATTACCCAGGTTTATTGTTTCTTTTCCTTATCCTCTTCAATTATTGGTGGGGGAACAATTTCCAAAGTGACACGCGTGAGCCCTTTTCGCACGAAATTTAATTGTTTGGCTGCGGCCAGCGTAAGGTCAATGCCGCGTTTCGATTTTGGTGGCAAACGATCGTTGATTTTCACCAACACCACACTATCGTTGCTTAAGTTGGTCACCTTCACCCAAGTGCCAAACGCAAGTGTTTTGTGCGCAGCTGTTAGTTTATTGTGACGAAAAGGCTCACCACTCGCACAACGACGCCCTTCAAATTTTTTAGCATAGAAACTGGCAATAACGGTGTCCTTTGTAACCAGATGGCTGTCGGGTTTTAGCACAAGGCTATCTTGTTGCGCTTGTAAAACACTGCTGATAGAAATGATAAAGGTGATGCCAATGCCTCGCATTGTATGCAAGGTAAGCATTTAGTCCATTGTGTAGATTAATGCAACCAAACTCGCCTCGTTTGGCTTTATTGTGACTTCCCAGGCACCGCAACGATTCTGAAATTCGAAGGCTTGGGCTGATCTGGAAAGGCGTTGTGAATGCTAAACAAATCAATAGTGATGAGGTTTTGTTTCCACGCGTGTTGCATCACTTCCTCCCCAAACAAATAAGGTAATTCGTACCATTTACTGTCCACTTCAATAAGCACTTTGATGGACCCCGTCTTCACAATGTCCGCCGTTATTAAATCGGAATACAAGGTCAAGCGCCATTTGTGTTTGTTGTCGGTCGAGTCATGCTTCCACTCAGTAGATGCAACGGGAAAGGTAGCGGTACTGCTCACCAAGGCATCGGCTCCCGGATCCCCTTTGTCCCCCTTCGGTCCTGCCACCTCCTTAGTGCACGCAGTTGTCAGTAGCCCTATTAAAAGGAATAAAGAAAGTGTTTGTTTGATAGGCATACGTCGATATAACATGGCTCACAATACAAAAAACATGCCGATAATTATAATTGAGAAGGTGCCGAATGTTAAATCCACATTTGCATTAAAGAGAACAGTTCTTTAGATTTACTCATCAGCCTCTTCCTGTTGGCGTCGTTCTTTCAGTGTTCTGTTCTTCTCTTTAATCAACCTATCTATGAGAAAACAATTTATTTATGCTTCTGTTGGCCTTTGTGCCGTCACTGCTCTCCTCGCCACGCAATGGACGTGGATGTGGTACGCTTTCGCCATTGTCTTTTTTATTTCCTTTATCGGATGGATCGACCTATTGCAAACCAAGCATTCTTTGCGTTCGAACTTTCCTGTGCTCGGCCGCATGCGCTGGTGGGCAGAATGGATGCGCCCCAAAGTGCAACAGTACTTTGTTGAATCCGATACCCAAGGGGCACCTTATAGCCGTATCAGTAGGACTGTGGTCTACCAACGGGCTAAAAAAGTGAACGACAGCGTGCCCTTTGGCACGCAACTCAATGTTTATGAAACGGGCTACGAATGGCTCAACCATTCTATTTCACCGCTGCCATTAGACAAGGGGGATCACGACCCTCGCGTAGTTGTGGGCGGACCAGATTGTAAACAACCTTATAAAGCCTCCATTCTCAATATTTCTGCCATGAGTTTCGGTTCGTTGAGCAAGAATGCAATAATGGCCTTGAACGGCGGCGCTAAATTGGGAGGATTTGCGCACAATACGGGTGAAGGAGGATTAAGTCCCTACCACCTCGAACCCGGTGGCGATATCATTTGGCAAATTGGTACTGGTTATTTTGGTTGCCGCAATGCCGATGGTTCTTTTAATGATCAGGCTTTTGCTGAAAGGGCTGTATTGCCCAATGTGAAAATGATTGAGATTAAATTGTCACAGGGGGCAAAACCGGGACATGGTGGCATTTTACCGGCCGCTAAGGTAACTGATGAAATCGCAAAAATTCGACTCGTCGAAAAAGGCAAGGATGTCCTTTCACCTTCATACCACCGCGCTTTTTCCACACCATTAGCATTAACGGCCTTCATAAAAAAACTACGTGATTTGAGTGGCGGAAAACCAATTGGGTTCAAACTGTGCATCGGACAAAAGTTTCAATTCATCGCTATTTGTAAGGCCATGGTAAAAACAGGCATTTATCCTGATTTTATTACGGTGGATGGTGGCGAAGGGGGTACCGGAGCAGCACCCGTTGAATTCAGTAATTCAGTAGGTATGCCTCTTAGAGAAGCACTAGCATTTGTATCGGATACACTGAACGGATTTGGTATACGTAAACACATTCGCATTATTGCTTCAGGAAAAGTTCACACAGGATTTGACTTGGTAAAAAATTTAGCGCTGGGTGCTGATATGTGCAATGCTGCACGTGCCATGTTGTTATCGCTTGGTTGTATACAAGCACTCGAATGCCACACCAATCGCTGTCCCACGGGTGTTACCACACAAGACCCCAATTTATTCAAGGGACTCGATGTTGCCGATAAACGCGTTAGGGTAGCTAACTTCCAGCATGAGACCATTAAAGCGGCGGTGGAGTTGTTGTCGGCGGCGGGACTTAAACACCCATCGCAATTACACCGCTCACACATTTATCGAAGAGTGAGTGCCAATCAAATTCAAACCTATGCCGAAATGTATCCCTACATGTTAAAGGGCGCCTTACTCGAAGCGCCATTTCCACCTGGTTGGGAATTAGAGGTGATGCATAGTACCGAAGAATCGTTTCATAGTTTAGTAGAGTTGGCGGGGAGCTAAGTGTAAGAAGAGACCAAGTCACATAACAGGCCTTTCATCCAATTTTTTCAACAACATTAGTATGCCACTGATGTTTTTGGTTAACAGAAATATTTCTTGTTTGGCCTAATCCTGCTTTTTTGCTTTTAACCTCCACAACAGGAGCAATGATCAATCGAGTTGTCTGCCTGTTTGTGATGGGCTTTCCCCTGCAATTTGGGACAGATGGTGTTTTTAGCGTTTACATTTATTTTTCCCATATAAAATTCGTGCATTGCCATTCCTGTAAATCCAAAACTGCCCTCCTTCAGAGGCCATTTTTTTTGATACCTCCAATTGTCGCAAAACGAGTTTTGCCCCACTTGGAGGCATCAAAAAAACCCCCACTCGAAGAGTGGGGGTTTTGGATTTGGACGTGCCCGCGGGGAGACTCGAACTCCCAAGGTAATTACACCAACGGCTTCTGAGACCGCAACGTTTACCAATTTCGCCACGCGGGCGGGGCGGCAAAGATATGAAATTGTTTTTTTGCTTCAAACTCAACACCGGCAACGGCATTGGTATAGCCACATTTCCTTACTATCTTTGGGGCATGATTCAACAAACGCTTCAGTCCCTCGGACTCGCTTCAACAAATATGGGGTGTTCAACCGGACAAAATTGGTTTGCTTCTGGCGCCAGTCTTACCTCGTATTCTCCAGTAGACGGCCAGCCTATTGCCGCTGTATCCACTGGTACAGCGGCAGATTACGAAAAAGTGATTGCTACCGCTAAAGCAGCGTTTGTTTATTGGCGCGCCGTGCCCGCCCCTAAACGTGGTGAAATCGTCCGCCAATTCGGCAACAAACTCCGCGATAAAAAACAAGATCTGGGTAAACTGGTTTCTTGGGAAATGGGCAAATCATTGCAAGAAGGTTTGGGGGAGGTACAGGAAATGATCGACATCTGTGACTTTGCAGTGGGCCTCTCGCGTCAACTATACGGATTGCAAATCCCATCCGAACGCCCCAATCACAGCATGATGGAACAATGGCATCCACTAGGGGTCGTTGGCATCATCAGTGCCTTTAACTTTCCTGTAGCCGTATGGAGCTGGAACACCGCGCTTGCATGGGTTTGCGGCGATGTGTGCATTTGGAAGCCGTCAGAAAAAGCCCCACTTTGCTCCATTGCTTGCCAACACATTTGGAATGAGGTGGCTAAAGAAAATAATTTACCAGAAGGCATTTCTTGTGTTATCAATGGTGACCGTGAGGTGGGTGAGCTGCTCACAACCGATACCCGTGTGCCACTCATCTCTGCTACAGGTTCTACCCGCATGGGTCGTCAGGTTGGCGCTAAAGTAGCAGAACGCTTCGGCAAGTCCATTCTCGAATTAGGAGGTAACAATGCCATTATTGTTACGCCACATGCCGATCTTGATATGACGATTATTGGCGCAGTGTTTGGAGCCGTTGGTACTGCGGGACAAAGGTGCACATCCACCCGTCGTCTCATCATACACGAAAGTATTTTTGAAAGCATTAAACAACGCCTTACCAAGGCATATGGCCAATTAAAAATTGGAAACCCATTGGATGAAAAAAACCACGTGGGTCCGCTGATCGACACCGATGCGGTGGCTGCCTACAATGCTACACTCCAAGCGGTAGTTGAGCAAGGAGGCACCATGGTGGTAGAAGGGGGCGTGCTTTCAGGCGCTGGCTTTGAAAGTGGTTGTTATGTGAAGCCCGCTATTGCAGAAGTGAGGAATAACATGGCCATCGTTCAACACGAAACGTTTGCGCCAATCCTTTATATTATGAAATATTCAACGTTGGACGAAGCCATTGCCATGCAGAACGATGTGCCACAAGGTCTCTCCAGCGCTATCATGACACTCAATTTGCGTGAAGCACAACAGTTCCTCAGCCATGCAGGCAGTGATTGTGGTATTGCGAATGTGAACATTGGCACCAGTGGTGCGGAAATCGGTGGAGCATTTGGTGGTGAAAAGGAAACCGGTGGCGGCCGCGAAAGTGGCTCAGATGCTTGGAAAGCGTATATGCGCCGTCAAACCAATACCATCAATTACGGTAGCAATTTGCCGTTGGCACAAGGGATTAAATTCGACATCTAAACGGAGTGCGGCGATAGCCGCACAATTGTCCTTACTCAGACGGAATCGTTTCGGAAACTTCTACTTCTTTAAAAGGATTTCTCGGTGTGAAAGCTGCAGGTGCTAACAACTTGACAAAGGGTTTTTGTATCAGCTTTGAGACGGCATTTTGCGGTTTCAAATAACAATGCAGTGGCTTAGCATAGGCTCCTACAGTTGTTTTTATTTCTGCAGCAGTGCGTCCCAAATTCACCTTCACACAATTATTGGCCATTGCCTCTGCCAATAAACAGTAAAGAATGTTCTGATAGAGTTCGTGTTGTAAATTCAGCTGGTAATCTAAACCAATGTAATGCGCTTCAAACGATTTGTCGGACATCACAAAACCAGAGGCAAAAGCAACCATCTGTTCCTCAATAAAGAAAGCCTTCATTACAAACTGATCACCAAAACGCTTCTTTGCCTCACGAAAGTAGCACACTGGCAACTTCACCAATTTAAATTGTGCATGATGAAATACCTGCTCGTACAACGCGTAAATCTGTTGTTCGTAACGGGTTGTTTCTACAGCTGTTAAATTCACAATTCGTAGTCCCTCCCGTTTTTTGAGAATGGATTTAGCACGGTTTCTGTATTTTTTAGAATACATGCCGATGTAGGCTTCAATGGTTTGAATGCCTGGAGGCAAATCCACCACCATGTTTGGTTCTACATCAAAAGGCAGATAATGGTCCTCTTCCAACAACCACTCCGGCGCAAGCGGTTGATGATAATCCTTAATCAACACTGCCGAGATGGTTTTACTCAACCGTTCTTCGCGCGCCACTACATCTGTAATTTGTAATACCAGTTCTAAGCGCTGCTCTTCAATCAGGTCATGTGTAAAACGGAACCCGTACTCGCCACTGATGAGGTTGTTGCCATTGGTCACCAACCGCATGAGCACATCTTCCTTCTTCATCTCTACATAATGCTCAAAAATGCCCAACCGCTTAGATGCTTGTGCTTTCATTTCGCGTTGTATCACCTCCGAAAAAATCTCCCCTCTAAAATCCACCACCTGAAAATACAAGGCTCCCACCACTTTTTTCTTCTGGTAAACCAATACATACCTTGCTTGCAAACGCGTGTGGACACATTGTTCCACTACACCTAAATAATGCAAATCCATGAACACATCTGCTGGCGTGATCACTTGTTGCCATTCATTTGCTGGCACACGTTCTGCTTTGTCGAACAAGGTGAAAGTGTATATGGAATTGAGCGCGCGGTGGGGGAGAAAACGCTTCCGAGAGGTGACTGGTTTACAGAGCGAAAACATAGTTGGTCAAAGGTAATTTTTTAACCAAGGCGACTCTGTTTAAAACAGTTAAATTTAGAGCATGATCAAATGGGTACCGATCGACCAATCCGCTGTTGATGATCGCATTGCGCGCATCACGGCCCGTAGTATTAAAGGGGCATTGAAAACAGATTTATTAAAATTGGCTGTGAGCATGACCGATCTTACCACCCTCGAAGGCAAGGATACGGCAGGCAAGGTGATGCAGCTTTGCCGTAAGGCGCTTCAGCCCTCCAGTCTTGTTAGCGTGCCTCCAGTTGCTGCTGTATGCGTTTATCCCTCACATGTGAAAACAGCTGTGCAGGCATTAACCCATTCATCTGTTAAAGTGGCTTCTGTTGCCACCGGGTTTCCATCTGGTAACACCTCGCTCAAAATAAAATGCGATGAAACCAAAAGGGCCGTTGGCGATGGGGCACAAGAAGTAGACATGGTTATCAGCCGTGGTAAATTTTTGGCGGGCGAATATGCCTATGTTACCGATGAAATTGCTGCCATTAAAAACGCCTGCGGACGTGCGCGGTTAAAAGTGATTTTAGAAACAGGTGAACTCGGCACCCTAGAACATGTGCGCCTAGCCAGTGACTTGGCCATTGCAGCGGGTGCAGATTTTATCAAAACATCCACCGGTAAAATTCAACCAGCCGCTACCTTGCCTGTGACTTTTGTGATGCTGGAAGCAATTGCTGAACATTATGATAAAACTGGACGACAAGTGGGCATGAAGCCTGCTGGTGGCATTAGCACTTCCAAACAAGCACTTCATTACCTCACGCTTGTTTACGAGGTGCTTGGCCAAAGATGGCTGACCAATGAGTGGTTTCGTTTTGGAGCGAGTAGTTTGGTAAACGATTTGGTATTGCAAATGCACAAGCAACAACTCGGCACCTATTACAACCGAGATAAAATTTCAATCGATTGATATGGATTTCAAATTCGCACCTGCCCCTGAAAGCGCAGATATAGCTGATATAAAAGCGACGTACGGACTTTTTATTGACGGTAAATTCGTCAAAGCCACAGGCGGTAAAACTTTTACAACCTACAACCCAGCAAATAGTAAACACCTTGCAAAAATAGCAGACGCGTCTGCCGCGGATACGGTTAAAGCATTAAAGGCGGCCCAAAGCGCAGGTCAGGGAGTATGGAAGAAGATGTCAGGGGCTGAAAGGGGTAAATATTTGTTCCGGATAGCAAGGATGATACAGGAGCGGGCACGTGAACTAGCGGTTGCAGAAAGTTTAGATGGCGGTAAGCCCATCCGCGAAAGCCGTGATTTTGATGTACCAATGGCTGCAGCTCACTTTTTTTATTATGCGGGATGGGCCGACAAACTTGAATATGCTTTTCCAGGAGCAAATCCTGCTCCGCTAGGGGTAGTGGCACAAATTGTTCCTTGGAACTTTCCGTTATTAATGGCTGCTTGGAAAATTGCACCAGCACTTGCTTGCGGCAATACAGTGGTGTTGAAGCCAGCTGAACAAACTTCCCTGACAGCACTTAAATTGGCTGAAATCATTCAAGATTGTGACTTGCCCCCAGGAGTGGTGAATGTGGTGACAGGTGGCCCAGAGGTTGGCAAATCACTTGTCAACAGTGATATTCCAGCTAAGATTGCCTTTACTGGCAGCACAGAAGTGGGTAAGTACATACAAAAACAAGTAGCGGGGACTGATAAGCACCTCACACTCGAATTGGGGGGTAAGGCTGCGCACATAGTTTTGGAAGACGCTGCACTTAACCAAGCAGTGGAAGGGGTGGTGAATGGTATTTTCTTCAACCAAGGGCATGTGTGTTGTGCTGGCTCCAGATTGTTATTGCAAGAAAGTATTGCTGATGGGTTCATTGAAAAACTCAAAAAACGCATGCGTACATTGGTTGTCGGCGATCCTTTGGATAAAAACACTGACATCGGTGCGATTAACAATAAGGAACAATTCAAGCGCATTCAACACTTCATTAACTCGGGCAAGGAAGAGGGACTCACAGTATTTCAATGTCCCACCAAACTACCGGACAATGGCTACTTTATTGCGCCCACGCTGTTGCTAAATGCTGCTCAAAGCAGCAGGGTGGTGCAAGAAGAAATTTTCGGTCCAGTTTTGTCCATACAAACATTCAGAACAGTTGACGAGGCCATTGAAAAGGCGAACAATGTTAGCTATGGACTCAGTGCGGGCGTGTGGAGCGAAAAAGGGTCTCGTATTTTTAACATTACCCGCCAATTAAACGCAGGTGTGGTATGGGCCAATACCTACAATAAATTTGATCCAGCTTCTCCTTTTGGTGGGTATAAAGAAAGCGGTTTTGGTCGTGAAGGTGGGGTGCATGGTTTACACGCATATTTAAAAATCAATATATAGATGACGGCTGCTCGAATAGAAGTATTGAAAACGTATAAATTGTTTATCAACGGACAATTTCCACGCGCTGAGAGTGGCAGGGTAATGTCGGTTCGCGATTCAAAGGGGAAATTAATTGCCAACGCTGGCAAGGCTTCTCGCAAAGATTTACGGGAAGCAGTGTCTGCAGCAAGGACAGCCTTTTCTGGATGGATGAACAAATCGGGATACAACCGTGGTCAGATACTCTACCGTTTGGCAGAAATGATTGCAACCAAAAAGTTGCAGTTGGCTGAGGAGCTAATTTCTCAAGGTTTTCAAAGAACAAAGGCGCTTCAAAACATTGAAGCGGCCATTGATGTTTTGGTGTATTATTCAGGTTGGTGCGACAAGTACAACCAAGTGGTGAGTACCATCAATCCTGTTGCCGGAGTGCATAATTTTTCATCAGCTGAACCGCAAGGAGTGGTTGGCATCGTGGCTCCCAAAGAAGGGTTGCTGGGAATGGTAGCTGTACTAGCCCCAGTTATTGCGGGTGGCAATACGGCCGTGTTGGTTTGTGAATATTTCCCATTGACCGCTATTACTTTTGCTGAATGTATTGCTACAAGTGATATGTCAGCAGGTGTGGTGAATATACTGACGGGCGAATTGAAGGAGTTACATCCCCACATAGCCAGCCATCAAGAAATTCAAGCAGTATTGTTTACAGGTGGCGATGCTGCCACTAAGAAATCAATGATGAGTGCTGCAAGTGCCAATGTAAAGCGGTTCAATGATTGGAGTCGCGTACGGTACTTGTCACCCAAACTGTATCACCTTACGGCCTTCCAGGAAATAAAAACCACATGGCATTCTGTTGAAAGCGGGATAACTAGTGGCCAGAAATACTAAACCAGTCTTTTAGTGTTTTCTTTTGTGATCGAAGGAGGGACAGGTATCGCACCGGTTCTTCCTTAAGAAACAACTTTGGAACGTTGTCAGTGTTAAGGCTGAAAACAAAGAAAGGAAAATGATTTTGCGACGCATAAGAGCAAAAGTATAAAAAACAGACACTTCCTTCAATAAGTTCTATACACTAGAGTGCAGGGGGATGAAAATTTGCATGGAAATTCGTAAATTAGAAGTTTCCTTCAATGAAGCCATTTTACAACATAGGTCGCTATTTTATGCTCATGAGGCAAGTATTTCGCAAGCCTCAAAAGTTTAGCATGTACCTAAGAGAGATTGGTTACGAGATTGAAAAGATTGGAATATCCTCCCTCACTATCGTCTCCATTATATCTGTTTTCATGGGAGGCATTATTGCTATTCAGGCGGCGTATTCTTTTACAAGCCCCCTTATACCCCTCTACGCAGTTGGTTTTACTACTCGAGAGAGCATGTTACTCGAATTCAGTCCCACCGTTATTCTCCTCATCTTGGCAGGTAAAGTGGGGTCCAACATCGCTTCCGAAATTGGTGCTATGCGTATAACAGAGCAAATTGATGCTTTGGAGATAATGGGCATCAACTCTGCGAGCTATCTTATTTTTCCGAAAGTGGCGGCAGCAGTCATCATTGTCCCTTTTCTGGTCATGTTAAGCATGTTTCTTGGTATTGTGGGGGGGTATGTCATGGGTGTGAGCTCAGGGGCGTGTACGCCCTACGAATACGTGTACGGTATTCAGGCTTATTTTGAACCAAATAAATTGTACGATTCTTTCACCAAGGTGATTATTTTTGCTTTCACCATTACTTCTGTGTCCTCTTATTTTGGATACTACACCGACGGGGGCGCACTAGAAGTAGGGCGGAGTAGTACCAATGCTGTTGTTTACAGCAGTATTCTGATTCTTTTGTTTGACCTTACGCTTACCTACTTGTTTTTCAACCGTTGATAGAGATTAAAAACATAAGCAAGGCTTTTGGTGAGCGCCAAATTGTTAAGGATGTTTCCTTCCAATTCCATCAAGGCAAGACTAATTTAATTATAGGAGAAAGTGGTTGTGGTAAAAGCACCATTTTGAAATTAATGGTTGGCCTTCATCCCACGGATGCTGGTGAAGTATTATACAATGGAGCGAATTTCATAACGATGAATGAACGGGAACGTCAGGAGGTGCGTAAAAAAATAGGCATGCTGTTCCAGGGTGGTGCCTTATTCGATTCACAAACATTAGAGGAGAATGTTCGGTTTCCATTAGATATGTTCACTGCCATGACAAAGGGGGAGAAGAAGGACCGCGTTGATTTTTGTCTCGAACGGGTAAAACTAGAAGGAAAGAATAAACTGTATCCTTCTGAACTAAGTGGTGGGATGAAGAAACGTGCTGCATTGGCAAGAGCAATAGCTAACAACCCGCATTACTTGTATTGTGATGAGCCTAACTCGGGATTGGACCCTAAGACATCCATTGTAATTGACGAATTGATCAGTGATATCACTCACGAATACAATACCACAACCATCGTGGTTACGCACGACATGAATAGTGTATTGGGAATAGGCGAGAACATTTTATTTGTTCATAAAGGCCAAGCATGGTGGAAGGGGGATAAAACAGAAATTTTGAAACCTGATAACCAGGAATTGAAAGAATTTGTGTTTGCTAGTGAATTTATGCAGTTGCGATTGAAGT
>CANGWA010000017.1 GCA_947457335.1 Sphingobacteriaceae bacterium | reverse complement strand
TCATTATCTTATATTTGTTTTGGTGCGTTTAATTCTTGGAGTCATAGTTTTTTGTACGTGTTTACACCTGCAATCGCAAACATTTAAAGAGTGTTTTAGAGAAGGCTCCTTTCAACTTGTGGAGAATAATTATGGCAAGGCGCGCGAGTTTTTTGAAAAGGCGTGGGCATTCGACACCACTTCTTCCAACATGGCCTACCTGATTGGGTATTGTTACTTGCAGAGTTCAACAGAAAAATACAAAGCAGAAGTCTTTTTAGAACGCGCATGCCGCAACATTAATAAACAATATAGCGCCGAAGATCCGCTAGAGCGGGGTGCACCACCCCTGGCCTTATATTACTATGGCCAAGCCCTTCATTTTAACTACCACTTCACAGAGGCCTTGACATCGTTTTCAAAATTTAGAAAATTCGTTCAAAAGGATAAAGCATTGATCTCTCAACTGGATCGGTGGATTGAAATGACGCTCACCGGTATGGAACTGACCAACAAACCTACTGCGGTTGAAATTGTTAATCTCGGCGACAGCATCAATAGCATTTGGCCAGAATATAGCGCTGTTGTGAGCGCAGATGAACAAATGATGATTTTTACAACGCGCCGTCCGAACTCCACCGGGGGTAAAAAAACAGAAGGTGGTTTTTTTGAGGACATTGTTGTGGTGTATAAAAAGGCGAATGGCTTGTGGACAAACCCTGTTTCTTTGGGGAAAAAGGTGAACACGAACGGACACGAAGCGAGTATTAATCTCACTCCCAATGGACAGACATTGCTCGTGTACCGCACACAACAAGTGATTACGGGTAAGGATACTTCGGAAAATGGGAATATTTACTACACCACCTTTAATGGACGCGAGTGGGGACCGCTAAAAGAATTTGAAGCGGATGTCAATTCCCCCTACCACGAATCCCACGCCTGTTTGAGTGCCGATGGTACTTTGTTATTCTTTACCTCTGAACGTCCCGGTGGTTACGGTGGCAAGGACATTTACCGGTGTGTGAAATTGCCAAATGGTAAGTGGAGCAAGGCGATAAACATGGGGCCTGCTATCAATACCGAATTTGATGAAGACGGTGCGTTTATTCATCCTGATGGGCGGACTTTTTACTTTGCCTCCAATGGTCATCAAAGCATGGGGGGGTATGACATCATGGTCGCTACACTGGGAGAAGACAACAAATTCACCAATATCCGAAACATGGGTTACCCCATCAACACGACTGGTGACGATGTGTTTTATGTCACATCGCCCGATGGACGCCGCGGCTACTTATCCTCCGCAAAGTCGGGAGGGTACGGTAGTCAGGATATTTACTGTGTAAAATTCCCCGGGGCTCCAGAGCCCAATTTGGCTTTATTCAGAGGACAGTTCGTGCCAGCAGTGGGGAATAAACCCCCTGATAACGTGCAAGTGGTGGCTACAGACCAAGAAAGTGGTGAAATCGCCAATATTGTCCGGCCAAACCCACGAAACGGTAGTTTCGCTCTCATCCTCGAGCCCGGGCACCAATATAACATGTCGTATCAGGACGATAATGGGGAGGCATTTTATACAGAGGAAATTATTGTTGCTGGGGACATGACCTATCAAGAAATTCAAAGGGCCATTAAACTACAACCGGTGCGTTTGGGCGAGAAGCCTAAACTATTAGAAAAACCGCAGCATTAGTCGCTCGATTGTTGGCAAATCACCCGTTCCTTCCCTTACATTTTGTTACTTTTGTGCCATGTCCGCTTGGTTTGTCGATTGGTTCAATTCCCCTTACTACCACCTGCTCTACAATCATCGCAACGATGAAGAAGCAACCGTTTTTATTAGCGGGATTTTAGATTGGTTACAACTGCCACCACAGGCTGAATTATGGGACATCGCCTGTGGCAAGGGCCGCCATGCTGCCGCCATGCACAAACACGGCTACCGCGTAGTTGGATCGGATTTGTCGGTCAATAGCATAGCTGCTGCAAAAGAAGAGCACTACCCGGGACTAGAATTTGTGGTCCACGACATGCGCCTACCGATGCCTCATAAAACATTTGACGCCGCCTTTAATTTATTTACCAGCATTGGGTATTTTGAGGACCCTTCTGATAACGTGAGCGTTTTTCAGGCGGTCTCACGTTCATTAAAATCCAACGGGTTTTTTGTCGTTGATTTTTTTAATCCCTACCGCGTTTCCAATTGCATGGGTGATACCTATGTTGAAAAAAGAGGAGCCATTGACTTTCACATTACCAAAAAAGCAGATGGACATGTCATTACTAAGCAGATTCAGTTCAACGACAAAGGCCACGCATTCGCATTTCAGGAAGTGGTAAGCTTACTAACAGAGAAAGATTTTGATGCCTTTGCTACGCAAACAGGTTTTGAACGCGTTGCCCTTTTTGGAAATTATAAACTTGACGATTATCAGCCAGCACATTCCGATCGTTTGATCTTGTGCTACAGAAAAATTAAATGAATAATCTACTGGCCATACTTGCCATGAGCGCGCCCATCCTGATCACGGGATGGGTTGCCCTGCGTATGAAAATGGGTCCCGTTTCATTACGCCTCTTACTTGCATTTTCTGCTGGATATCTCTTTTCGCTTTCCATCATGCACTTGATGCCTGAGGTATTTGCTACCTCGCCAGGCCGAGTGGGGGGATTGTTTATCGTGCTCGGGTTTTGCTTGCAATTGGTCATTGATACGTTTAGCACAGGTATTGAGCACGGACACGTACACCTGCATACCCATGATTGTCACAAACATTTGCCAGTAGGCATCATCCTTGGTTTATACATTCATTCTTTCTTAGAAGGACTGCCAGTTTTTGATCCACACGTCCTTGAAGGGGCTGCCGCCAATTATCAATTGATATTTGGATTAGCGGTACACAACGTGCCCATCACCATTGCTTTTGCCGCCTTGTTGACCGAACACGAGCAGCGCCACCTGCGGCGTCTGTTATTGCTTGTGTTGTTTAGTTTAATGGCACCCTTTGGCTACTTGGTGAGTTACTTGCTGCACTCCATCGGTATACAAGGTAATGCACTCTATAGCAGCGCGGCCTATGCGTTGGTCATTGGAATTTTTCTTCAAATTTCTACTGCCATTTTGTTCGAAAGCAGTGATCACCATCGCTATAACTTGAAAAAAGTGCTGGTGATGGCGTGTGGCATTCTGCTGGCTTATTTTATCAGTTAAAGTGGAGACGTGGTTTGCAGATGTAATCGTTCCCTTGCCTGTGCCCAACAGGTACACCTACCGCATTCCTCGTGAGTTAAATGAACAAATCGTTCCTGGTGCGCGCGTCCTTGTTCAGTTTGGGAAAACGAAACTGTATACAGGTATCGTTGCGCAGGTGCACACCCAGCCGCCTAAGCAATACGAGGCGAAGTACATTGAAGCCGTATTGGATGAACAGCCAGTGGTGACCCCTTTGCAGTTAAAATTTTGGGATTGGCTCGCTTGGTACTACTGTGCATTTCTGGGCGATGTTATGAATGCGGCGCTGCCATCGGGTCTCAAACTCAGTAGCACCTCCCATGTCGTTTTAAATTCTTCTTTCACCTTTGATGAGGTGGATGCCAATTATTTTTCAGAAGCCGAACACAAACTGCTCGATGCCCTGCACGCACAAAATGCAGTGGCCATGGAAAATGTACCCACTATAGCTGGTGTGCGCGGAGGACAAGCCTTAGTCAATCGCTTGATGAAGAAGAAGGCCGTTTTTGTATTCGAAGACGTTAAGGAAAAATACACCCCAAAATTGGTGGCGTATGTGCGATTAGCAGAAGTATATAAGGATGAACAACTGCTGGCGGAAACTTTATCAAAACTTGAGAAAAGGGCTTTTCGGCAAGCAGAGACCCTGTTAGCCTTTTTATCGGCAGTGCGTGCGGGTAACGCAGAGAGCAAGGAATGGGCTGCAGTACCAGCATTGGCCAAACAAACCGATATGGCTGCCATTAACGCCTTGGTTAAAAAAGGTATTTTCGACGCCCAAGAATTCGAAGTGGGACGCTTGCGTTTTCAAAGCGGACATGCTGTTGCAAAGGCACTAAACCAGGAACAAATCGCAGCGCTTCAAGCCATTGAAGATGGATTTGCGGCAGGAAAACCTGTTCTATTAAACGGAGTAACCGGTAGCGGCAAAACCGAAGTATACATTCAACTCATTGCTAAAGCCGTAGCACAAAACAAACAAGTGCTTTACCTGCTCCCCGAGATTGCATTGACCACACAATTGATTACCCGCTTGCGAGCAGTGTTTGGTGAACAAGTGGGTGTGTATCATTCGCGTTTCAGTGAACAAGAAAGAGTGGAGATCTGGAGAAATTTAATGGGACAAGTGGCAGGTGGTTCACCCGATGTGATGACTAATCAATACCGCGTTATTGTTGGGGCTCGTTCGGCACTGCTATTGCCTTTTGACGCTTTGGGATTGATCATTGTGGATGAAGAACACGATCATTCGTTTAAGCAACAAGATCCTGCGCCCCGTTACCATGCCCGTGATGCCGCCATCTACCTGGCCGCCCAACACAAGGCCTCTATTGTGTTAGGAACAGCCACGCCATCCGTAGAATCCTATCACAACGCCAAGGAGGGGAAATATGCACTTGCTACCCTAAAGGCACAACATGTGCAAACGGGTGGCACCGAATTGGTCATTTGCGATACCAATTATTTCACGCGCACCAACCAAATGCGGGCGATGTTGACGCCGCCCTTGTTTGAAGCAATTGGTGAAACACTTAAAAAGAAAGGGCAAATCATACTCTTTCAAAACCGTAGAGGCTTCGCTCCCGTTACCGAATGCAGGCAGTGTGGGTACGTTCCGCATTGTACAAATTGCGATGTCTCTTTAATCTATCACAAACAACGTGGAAAACTGCTTTGTCACTACTGTGGTTACACGACCAATCCCTTAAGCCAGTGCACGGCATGTGGTAGTAATCAACTCCATTTTAAAGGTGTTGGTACAGAGAAGGTGGAAGAGGACTTGGAAATTTTATTTCCATCGGCCCGCATTGGCCGAATGGATCTGGATACCACTCGCAGCAAACATGCTCACAAACAATTACTCGATGAGTTTGAATCGGGTGCTATTGATATTTTGGTCGGGACACAAATGGTAACCAAGGGACTGCATTTCGATCATGTAGATGTGGTGGGGATATTGAATGCTGATGGTATTTTGCATTTTCCTGATTTCCGTTCGTTTGAAAGGGCGTACCAACTCATTATGCAAGTACGTGGAAGAGCAGGCAGAACAAGGATGGGAAGGGTGTTTATTCAAACCGCAAGTCCTGCGCATGCCGTAATTAAGCACGTGGCAGACGGCACACAAAAAGCGTTTTATGAAGAAACCTTGCGCGACCGTCTGACTCTTCATCTCCGACCTTTTTATCGCCTGGTAGAGTTAACCGTTGTCTCCAACGACATGAACGAAGTGAATCACCTGAGTGATCAGTTGCTTGGTATTGTGAAGCATTGGTTTAGCGAATTACTAGGCCCTGAATTCCCCGTTGTTTCCAAAATACGCAATGCCTACCATAAACGCATTTTGATTAAGGTGCCAAAAACCATGTCACCTGTTGGTGTGCGTGAACACTTGCACGCTGCCGATACCCAGTTGCGTGATTTACACCGCAATTGGAAGTACCGGTTAATTATTAATGTTGACCCAGCATAGGAGCCTCCTTCCTTTACCATTACCGTTTTAAAAGCAATTGATGAATAGGGTGGAAAAACCGCTCGCGTGATTTTGAGACAACAAAAAGGGTAAATGTGCGCTCGTGACAGTAGCGGCAGCCCGCCTGAGCAGGCCGTTAGCGGGGTATGAGCGGCGCAGGCCCAGCAGCTACTGCAGGCGGGGACCGCGCACGCCATAACCCCGCTTAGGGTCTGCTCTTGCGGCTACAGCGGATGGCACGGGAAGCGCCCAAAACTTCTAAAACGAAGGGAAGAAAAGGAATACAAACACCTAAACAGGAATTTCAACAGTAGTTGTGCTCCCTTTGCCAAGGGATGAATCAAAGTAGATGGCTCCACCTGCAAACTCAATGCGGGAAACAATATTCTTTAATCCAATGCCCGCCGCTTGGTGAATCGTAGTGGTGTCGTAACCCTTGCCATCGTCTTCAACCATAACAGTTAATTCTTTGTCGTGTTGAATGACTTGTACTGATAACCGCTTGGCTTGCGCGTGACGAATGGTGTTGGTTACAAGTTCTTGAATGGCTCTATAAACAATCATCTCTTTTTCCGTTGGCAAGCGTTCTGTGATGCCAACAACAGTGAGTTCCGTTTTCAATCCTTGTAATTTGCCCATGAATTCGCGCAGTGCGCTCTCAAGCCCTTGTTTCATTAGTGTTCCGGGCATCATTTCGTGCGATACAGAGCGGACTTCCTTAATCGAATCATCCAGTAAACTCAATGCGTTCGTCATGGCCGTTGCATTGTCCTCGTTGCGCTGCATGCTGCCTATGTTTAACCGGGCGGCACTGAGTAATTGACCTATGCCATCGTGTAAATCACGCGCAATGCGCATGCGCTGATGTTCTTCTGCCTCAATAACGGCCTTAGCACGAATGGCGTTTTGGCGTGCAAGTTCGGCGTCTAATTCAGCCTTTTGTTGTAGCGAGCGTTTTCGGATATAAAAGTAACCGGTCATCACAATAAACAGCAGTACCACGATAACCGCGCCAATGGTAATGTTACGGATAAGAATTTTTTGGTGCTGGCGATCAAGCTCTGCGCGTGTCTTGAGCAATTCCAAATCTTTTTTCTCCGTTTCATAAAGGGTTTTCATTTCCGCCATTTTTGCAGCGTTTTCATTGGAATAGAGTTTTTCACTGGTGGCTGCATAGTGCGCAAAATACTGAAGCGCCTTTTTATAATCACCCTTGGCTTGGTAGATGTTAGACAGTTTGATCAATGCGTCTTTAAGGCTGTAATATTGCTGTAAGTCTTCCAGTATGGAAGCGCTTTCTTCGAGTTGTTGCAGGGCTTCCTGCGTTCTACCTGTTTTATAATACAAATCGCCAATGGCTAATAGCGATAAACCAACTCCCAACCGATCACTTAATCGGCGACGGATGTCCAGTGAAAGATTAGAATAAGTAATGGCTAGTGCATATTGCTTGTTACTTGTGTAAATGCGCCCCAAATCGTTATAAACAGCCGCAAGGTTGTAATCGGCGTTGACTTTTTTAAGGTAATTTTCTGCATCCAAGTAGAAGTAAATCGCAGAGTCGAGTGCTGTTTGATCCACCACCACACTGTCCCTCATGCTTTGCGTGAATTTGAGTCCCCCCATGTTTACCCGAATATTCCCCCGTATCAAGGGGTACTTCTCTGAAATGGCAAATCCTTTTCTAAAGAATTCCATGGCGCTTGCGTACTGGCCTAGTTCGTTGTAAATATTACCAATATTACCGAGCAAATTGGCTTGGTTGGCTGTGCGCCCTAGCTTTTCAAACAATTTTAAACTGTTGAATTCTAATTCAAGTGCTTGACTGAATTTTGACTGACGCATATACACCGTAGCAATGTTCGCATAAATGCCAGCCATTTTTTCTTCATGTCCCAATGCCTTGCGCAGTGCCAATGCTTTTTGATAATGCACCAAGGCCGTGTCGTAAGCTGCTTTGCGGTTGTAAATGTTCCCCAGATCGCTTTCGGCTTGTGCTTCATCTGCTTTCCGCTGGGCTTTAATAGAAAGGGTCAATTCTCGGGTAGCAAAATCAAGCGATTTGTTGATGTTGTTGCCAATCAACTCCCAGCTGATGTCGCCATAAAGCTTGATGCGTGTTGAATCGGCCAATTGCTTGTTTTGCAACAACGCCTCCAAACTGTCGACGACCTGCGCCCGGTAGCGGCTTCCGGTGACGGTCATTAGGATGAAAAATAACCACCTCATGTCCGTGAAAGTAACGATTTTCAGGCGCACTTTTTTAGGTATCTTTGCACCACATGAAAGCACGTACCCTCAAAAAAAATAAGGTCAATGTCATCACCCTCGGGTGTAGCAAGAATCTTGTGGACAGCGAAGTATTAATGGGTCACTTAAAGGCCAATAATTTTGATGTCACTCACGAAGCAGTGGATGAGGAAGAACAAATCGTTATCATCAATACGTGCGGTTTTGTTGAAAATGCCAAGCAAGAAAGCATTGATACCATCTTAAAATATGCTTCTGCAAAGAAGGACGGATCTATCGAGAAACTCTATGTCACAGGATGCCTGAGTGAACGCTACAAATCGGATTTGGAAAAAGAAATTCCGGACGTCGATGCTTATTTCGGCACACGCGAATTACCCAAGATTTTAAAGACGCTGAAGGCGGATTATAAACACGAATTGGTGGGGGAACGGTTGCTCACCACGCCACAACACTATGCTTATTTTAAAATCAGTGAAGGGTGCGATCGTCCCTGTAGCTTTTGCGCTATTCCACTGATGCGGGGTGGACATGTGAGTGTGCCGATTGAAGAATTAGTGCAACGCGCTAAAAAGCTCGCAGCGAACGGCACCCGCGAATTATTGCTGATTGCCCAAGACTTGACCTATTATGGGTTGGACCTTTATAAAAAACGCGAACTGGCAAATTTAGTCGATGCACTCAGCGATGTAGAAGGCATTGAATGGATGCGTTTGCATTATGCCTTCCCAGGGGGATTTCCACTCGACGTGCTCGATGTGATGAAAAACCGCAGCAACGTGTGCAATTACCTCGATATGCCCTTGCAGCACATTAGCGACAACATGTTGAAGAGCATGCGCCGAGGCACCACACGCCAAAAAACGATTGATCTCATCAACACCATTCGCGATAAAGTACCAGGCATTGCCTTGCGCACCACTTTAATTGCTGGTTACCCGGGCGAGACGCAACACGACCACGAAGAAATGCTGCGTTGGGTGGAGGATACTCGTTTCGACCGACTGGGTATTTTTACCTATTCCCACGAAGAAAATACCAACGCTTATGCGCTCAAGGACGATGTGGCCGCTCGTACCAAGAAAAAACGCGCCGATGCGGTAATGGCGATTCAACAAGAAATTTCATTGCAACTCAACGAGAAAAAAGTTGGGCAACAGTTTAAGGTCCTTGTCGATCGTAAGGAAGGGGAGTACTATATTGGAAGAACCGAATTTGATAGTCCCGATGTAGACAACGAAGTCATTATTAAAGCAGATAAAGACACGTATTTACGCCTCGGCGATTTTGTTCACGCCGAAATTACCAGCGCATCGGATTTCGATTTGTATGCTAAATTAGTCTGATGGTACCAAACCATTCTACACACGTTTGGGAGAGGGTGTGTTTGAATTCAAGGTCGTTTTCGCTGGTCATAAAGCAGCGGTGGTAAGCGGTCAATAGAATATACGAAAAATAATTCGGAAAAGCAAATGCCCCTGAACCACTTTAAATGCTGATTCTCAGCCAAAATCCCCCGTTTTTGTCCTTTTTTTAAAATGCTTAACTTTGTTGGAATGAACTGGTTTTGAAATGATGAGCCCATGGATTGGGGTAGAGGTAACTACAACCGCAAGCAAAGGGCGATGGCCGCGAGTCGTGACGCTCTCTTGGGGAAAGTAACTAGACGCCTCCATTCTCAACTCTCAATTCTCAACTCTCAATTTTAAATTCTCAATTTTAAATTCTCAATTCTCAATTAAACAGTATGTCAACAAACGAAATAAAAAATGTCGAGTACGGACTCGAAAAAATATTTGAAGGGGCGCAAGATTTTTTGCCATTGAACGGAACGGATTATGTTGAATTTTATGTAGGCAATGCCAAGCAATCGGCGCATTTCTACAAAACAGCATTTGGGTTTCAATCATTGGCTTATGCTGGTTTAGAAACCGGATTAAAAGACCGTGCGTCCTACGTGTTGAAACAAGATAAAATTCGTTTGGTGCTTACCACGCCACTTCACAGTGATTCTGAAATTGCCGAACACATCAAGAAACACGGCGATGGTGTGAAGGTGATTGCGTTGTGGGTAGACGATGCCGCGAAGTCGTTTGAAGAAACGGTGAAACGTGGAGCAAAACCATTTATGGAGCCACGTGTAGAAAAAGACGAACACGGTGAAGTGGTGCGTTCGGGCATTTACACGTATGGCGAAACGGTGCATTTATTTGTTGAGCGTAAAAACTACAACGGCACGTTTTTACCGGGGTACCAACCGTGGGTGTCGGATTACAACCCAACACCAGTTGGATTAAAGTTCATTGATCACATGGTTGGCAACGTGGGTTGGAACCAAATGAACACCTGGGTGAAGTGGTACGAAGACGTGATGGGTTTTGTTAACTTTTTAAGTTTCGATGACAAGCAAATTCATACGGAATATTCGGCGTTAATGAGTAAGGTGATGAGCAATGGCAACGGCCGCATCAAGTTTCCAATTAACGAACCGGCTGAAGGCAAGAAAAAATCGCAAATCGAAGAGTACCTCGAATTTTACGAAGGTTCTGGTGTACAACATTTAGCGGTGGCTACCGATGATATTATTTCAACGGTAACACAATTGCGCGCACGTGGGGTGGAATTTTTGTCGGCGCCGCCGGCGGAATACTATGCCGAAGTGCCTGCGCGTTTGGGAGTACACGTTGATAAAATGAAGGAAGACATTGCAGTACTTAGTAAGTTAGGTATATTGGTAGATGCCGATGAAGAGGGGTACCTGCTACAAATATTCACTAAGCCGGTAGAAGACCGTCCAACGTTGTTCTTCGAAATTATTCAACGCATGGGGGCTCGTGGTTTTGGCGCAGGCAACTTTAAAGCGTTGTTCGAGTCGATTGAACGCGAGCAAGAAAAACGCGGTACTTTATAATTGGCAGTTCATTTAAAAGTGAAGCGATGGTTCGAAGGAATCGTCGCTTTTTTTTGAGCTGACGCCCTTGGGTTTGGGCGCCTACCGCTCGTAACGTTGCTTTCTTTCAGCGGTACCGCGCTTTCCGTTGCAATAGTGTTCGTCCTTTGTAAAAGTTGGTAGGTTTGCGGTCGCTTTCCCGCAGGTGTGCGGGGCCGCGTCCTCAACCAACCAACTTTAACAAAGTCCTTCACCCTATTTCCACTGCAATCGCTGGCGCACGTTGGCATGAGGCGGTAGGGTGTTTTGAAGCACTCCTTTTGCGCTCATTAAAACATGTGGGCCTTTGGCGCAGTTTATTTTGAAGTACTCAAATTCATTCGGTGCATCAATGGCGAGTTCAATCAGAAACAATTCGTGGCAATTATGGCAATATCCCCGCATCTTTCAACAAGGCTTGCCAGCGTCTTGTTTTCGGGGTTCCAGACCCAATAGATCCTGCATATTCTCTACTAATTTGTTGGTGGTTTCAGCGACACCATTGATCTAATTTGTCACAGCGGCATTTTTCAAAAGGTTCGGCCCGCGCTAGCTCAGTGAGCAAGCGGACTTTAGAGAGTCCCGACCCCAATTCATCGTGAATGTTACGGGCAATGCGGGTGCGTTCTTCGTTTTCTTTTTGCTTGATGGTTTCTTCTCTCAATTTTTCTTGCCGTTGTATTTCAGTCAGGAGTTTTACTTTCTGCCGCAACCGGTTGCGGTTGTATAACAAAATGGCACTACCAAGCAGGGCTACACAATCGATTAATAAAATAGAGAGCTCCAATCGGTTGTGCTCAAGCTCCAGGGCCGTTTTCGAAAGATCTGCTTTTTACCTTTCGATAATTTGCTTTCTTTTTTCAAAGGCATAGCGCGCCTTGAGTGCGTCTATCTGGGCAAGGTTCTCGGCATTCAATAAATCTTTTGCGTAGTGGCAAATTTTTCTGAACATATAATGCGTTTTTATAATCGCCATATTGCAGAGCTAGTTTTTAAGCTTTATTACCCTTAATCAGTTCCGTTGTGGGGATGGATGAGTCCGTATTCATAACACTAGGTTTACAAAGACTAAAGTTGGGCAACGGTGCCTTTTTCATACCGCAAAACACTTTTGCAGTAGTCCGTAAACGCTTGTTTTGCTCTGGTAGCAGAGGAGAGAGGAAACATGCTAGCAGAAGTAGCTATGTGCGGTATGGAGTGGGCATCACGTTTGCGCTAAATGTAAAATACCATAGTGCATTTGTAAACACTATATTAAATTTAGTAGTTACCCCAGGTGGATGCTGCTGCAGATTGGGTGGAGGGGTATACTGATTAGATTTCTGTCTTGAACCACGAACTATACATCAGGTAATTATCGGCGATGCGATTAATTTCACCTTGTATTAATTCCTGCGAAATATCCTTGACTTTTTTTGCTGGCACACCCGCGTAAATACAGCCGGCAGGCACTACGGTACCTTCGGTGAGCACAGCACCAGCGGCGATAATTGAATTGGAGTGTATCTCACAATTGTCCATAACAATCGCGCCCATGCCAATAAGCACATTGTCGTGCACTTTGCAGCCATGCACAATGGCGTTGTGGCCAATGGAGACATTGTTGCCCAAATCCACGGTGGTTTTTTTATAGGTGCAATGGATCACTGCACCATCTTGAATGTTGACCTTATTGGCAATACGGATACTGTTCACGTCGCCGCGCACGACAGCGTTGAACCATACACTACAATCGTCGCCCATGATCACATCGCCAACAATGGTGGCGTTGGGTGCCACAAAACAATTTTCACCGAATGCGGGGTGAAGGCCATTTACAGGGAGTATAACTGCCATTGGATTAGATTACATTACATCATGCCAGGCAATAGGCCAGCGGCAACAGATTTCATTTCTTTGTCGTGTGCTTCGTCGGCCAATTTGATGGCACGGTTCAAGGCCACAACCAATTGGTCTTGCAATTCTTCGGCATCGCCGTGTTGCAGCGACGGCGCTATGCGCACGTGTTTGATTTCACGGTTGCCATTGATTTCAACTTGAATATCGCCCCCTGCAGCTTCTGCCTTAAGGGTCACTTGATTTAACTTTGCTTTTACTGCATCGGCTTGCTGCTTCATTTCTTGCAGCTTGCCCATCATGTCGCCTAATTTTCCAAACATGAGTATTTTATATTATCGGGAAGAATACAAACAGGAATCGGATTCATCTTGTGTTGATTGGCACGGTGACGGTTCAAATAAATGTCCATGACTGTTTTTTCTCTATCTGATAAATCACGGGTTTGCTGGGTACGGATAAATTCCATGGCCCATTCCAACTCGGCGTATGTGGCGCCAATCTGCTCTTCGTCGGTGCGGCCATCGGCAAACAAGCCATCGGTGGGTGGGGCGTGTAGAATTTCTTCTATAATGCCAAGCTCCTTTCCAAGGGCATACACTTGGGTTTTGTAGAGGTCGGCGATGGGACTCACATCCACCCCGCCATCCCCGTACTTGGTATAAAAGCCCACTCCAAAATCTTCCACCTTATTGCCTGTTCCCGCAACCAATAATTGGTTGTGTGTCGCGTAGGCGTATAAAGTGAGCATGCGCAAGCGTGCGCGGGTGTTGGCCATGGTCAAGTAGTCCTGGATTTCTATAGGAAAAACACCTTCCATTTTTTCAAAAATGGGCGTGAGATCGGTTTCGTGTACGGTCACATTGGGGTAACGGTCTGCCAGCCACTGCATGTGTTTATGTCCGCGGTTATACTCGTTTTCCCCCTGCCGAATGGGCATGGTAAGTACGCGTGTGGTCAAGCCTGTTTTTGCACAGAGGGTGGAGGTGACGGCGCTGTCAATGCCGCCAGAGATGCCCACCACAAAGCCTTTTACGCGCGCTTTTTCCGCATAGGTCCTTAACCAGTGGGTGATGTAATCGGCTGTTTCTTTATACTTCATTGGTTGTTGGTAAAGTTACAATTTCCGTTGAGCACCGGGTTTGGGTTTTAATTATTTTTAAGCATGGACCCGCGCCTCCAGCAATACCAACGCAACTGCGAAATACTGGCCAAGTATATCCCAGAGCAAGCTGTGCCACTGATGGCAAGGTGGATTGTGGATTATGATTTTAAACTCCGCATTCGTCCCGAACGCTCCACCCGATTGGGTGATTATACCCCGCCCGTTAACCGCGAAAATCACCTCATTACCGTCAATCACAATCTTAATAAGTACGCCTTCCTCATTACCTTGGTGCACGAGGTGGCCCACCTGGTAACATTTAACGAATACCGCAACCAGGTGTTGCCACATGGGTTGGAATGGAAGCGGAATTTTCAAAAATTAATGCAGCCGTTTTTATCCACAGAGGTGTTTCCTTTAGAAGTTTTTGCGGCGTTAAGGGCTTACATGCAAAACCCGGCGGCATCGAGTTGTACCGATGACCGGTTATTGCGCACGTTGAAATTGCATGACGAAGAGAGCGGTACGGTGTTTTTAGAAAGAATACCGCCCGGAAGCGAATTCCTTTTTCAAGGGAACCGTGTATTCGTTAAAGGCGAACGGTTGAGAAAACGGTTCAAGTGCAGGGAATTGGCTACCGGGCAAGTATACCTGTTCAATCCACTCGTTGAAGTGGAATTGTTTAGAGAGGGCCTCAACGGGAGATCAGGCGCGGCGTAAGCACCGTGAACGAGCGGTTCACTTTTTTTCCATTGATTAAATCCATTAATAAATCGTGTGCGTTTTTCACAAGGTCGTCAACGGGTTGCGACACCGAGGTGATTTTCCGGTTGATGAAATCAAACATTTCATGATCGTCGAAACAAGCCACTTTTACGCGCATGTAACGGGCGTATTCTTTTTTCTTCAACACTTTTAACAGCGCTAAGGTCACGGTGATGTTGAGTGAGAATATTGCATCTAGCCGCTCGCCGTTAAGGTTCATTTCATCCAAATGCATTTCAATGTCCTGAATCAAATGGTCCCGCCGAATGGCTTTAATGAGTTCAGAAGTATCGTGTTGCCCTCCGTTGCGCATAGCCGTGCGGTATCCGTTGAGGCGGTCTTCAATAGTGCTTAGGTGCAAGGGGGTAATGGCAAAGGCGGCAACTTTTTTACTACCTTCCCTAATCAAGTGCTCCACTACTTCATTGGCCCCCCCATAATTGTCCACCACCACATAATTGGCCCGAAACAATGGCACCACGCGATCAATGAACACCAATGGTATTCCTGTGAAACGGGGTTGTTCGTAAAAGGCAGGATTGCTAAAGGTCGAAGCTACTATCAAACCATCTACACCGTGATGATTAAGCAACATTTCAACCAATTGTTGTTCGCGTTCTTCGTCTTCACCGCTGCAACACACCACTAAATTGTAATCTGTGTTCTTGAGCAGCCCCCTGATGCGGTCGGCTATGCCCGATTGAAAAGGGTCGGTTAAATCCGTCACCACCAATCCTAGAAAATAACTTTTTCCTGTTTTTAGCGACCGGGCGTAACGTGACGGTGTATAATTCAGTCGCTGTGCAGCCTCCAGCACCTTTTGCTGGGTCTTCTGGCTGATTCCATACTTGTTTCCTTTGCCGTTCAAAACCATTGAACATAGCGTTTTTGAATAGCCGACATGCTTGGAAATGTCGGCTAAATACAATTTTTTCATAGTTCTCTTTTTTGGGTAGCGCCAAAATTAGAAGTGCCCCAAAAGGTCACCTGCGCATTCGATGAACTAGGCAGATTATTCGACGAACGCGTCGTTCTAAACGACGAATTTGAGTTTAGGAGCGCTTGAAACTAATCGGGACTTCAATTTAGGAATGGGTCGAAAGGCTCGCTGAATGTAGGTTTTGTCCGTTTTCTCTTGTCCGTTTTGGAGCTTTTCTAACCCCATCCGCCTCAAAAGATTCATCTTAGGCCCTAAAATTCACCAGCTTTGTGTTATTTTTAAAGGGTGAAAATCGCCTCAGCTATAAAATGGGTCATTGCGGCGCTGAGCTTTATATGGTGCGCCATTGAGGCGATGGGTAATGGTGATTTTTTTATTTATTGCTATGCAGCGGAGATGCTGCGCGATGGCAACGATATTTACACGCGCACCTTCTTAAATGGCTTTCATTATTATTACTCACTTTCTTTTGCCCTCCTCTTAAAACCCTTCCTAACGCTCCCCTTTTATGGGGTAAAGATGGGCTGGCTGATCATTAACCTCACCGCCTACTTTCATCTTTTCTATTTGGCCATTACCAGCAAGTACGTGAGGGCACTTACCGTTTCACGGCAAAAAATGATGACAGTGCTATTGTTCTTGTCCTCATTTCGGGTGCTGTACGATAATATCCATACTTCCCAAATTACCTTAGTTCTGCTTTGGTTAAGTGTGTATGGTACGATGTGCAGTATAAGGGGACAAGCGGTGAAGGGAGGTCTGCTGCTCGCCATTGGCGTTAATATTAAACTCTTGCCATTGGTGATTATTCCTTACTTGGTTTATCGAGGTTATTTTAAAGCAGTGCTGGTCTGTCTTTTCGGAGTCATTGCTTTGCTGGTGCTTCCTGGTTTGTTCATTGGTATGGACTATAATTTTTTCTTGTTAGCCCGGTGGTGGGAATTGGTTAACCCTGCTGGAACGCAACATGTACTCGATACGGACGAAAGAAGTTTTCACGGCTTAACCACCTTGTTGTCGACTTTGTTGGTAGAAAAGGTTCCCGATGTATATGCCTTGCCGCTGAAACGCAATATAGCCGACGTGAGCATTGATACGCTGTCTAAGATAATTGGGCTGGTGCGATTGACGTTGGTGGCGTTTACACTTTATTTTTTGAGGTGGACGCCTTTTAAAAAAGCCTCAGGATCCAAAACGTTATTTGAAATGAGTTACTTGTTGATGGTGGTGCCCCTTATTTTCCCCCACCAACAAGCGTATGGTTTTATTTTTATGGCACCCGCCATGGGGTGTATACTTTGGGTATTATTAAAACATTCGACGACTCGTCATTCGTTCGTCTTTGTGAAATGGTGTTATGGTTTGGTGTTCCTATTGTTCTCTCTTAAAATCCTTCTTGGGGAATTCAATCACTATTACGAACACTACAAAATACTGACCTACGGGGCTATTTTGTTAATACCCTTATTGGTTTGGGCCTATCGCCAAGAGGTGCTCTTGCCTCAAACAAAATCCAGTGACTAAGTGCCGTTGATGGAAGGGGACCTCAAAAAAAAGCTCCGAAAACGGAGCTTTTATAGAGTAACATTTAGTTGGATTTTCGTGCCTTGAGCGCCGATAAGATGACGGGCAAAACAGAAATGAAAATAATGCCTAGACAAACCAGGTCAATGTGCTTGCGAATGAATTCTACATTACCGAGCAAGTAACCAGCAATGGTTAACAAACCAATCCACAAGGCACCACCAAGTAAATCAAAGGCCAAGTACTTGCGGTACTTCATTTCGCCAATACCCGCAGCAAAGGGGGCGAAGGTGCGCACAAAGGGCACAAAACGGGCCATGATAATGGCCTTGGTGCCGTGCTTTTCGAAGAAGCTATGGGTTTTTTCGAGGTATTCTTTTTTTACTAATGGCTTGCCTTTGAATTTGAGATCAAAAACTTTGATGCCTATTTTTCTACCGATCCAGTAATTACAATTGTCACCGAGCACCGCTGCTACAAAAAGGAGTCCAAGTAAGGTCACGAGATCCAAATGCCCTGTTCTGGCAAATAGCCCCGCAGTAAACAAGAGCGAATCGCCTGGTAAAAAGGGCATGGCCACCAAGCCTGTTTCTACAAAAATGACCAGAAACAAAACGGTGTAGATAGTGCCTCCATAATTAGCAAAGAGCCAATCAAAATCGAGGTGAAGGATGTGTTGGAATAATTCAATCATTTGTGTTATGTTATAATCCTACTTCGTCAATGTACGCTAAAATGCCACCTCTTAAATTGTACAGGTTGGTGTAGCCGAACTGTGTTTCAAGCACGTGAATAACAGACGCGCTGCGCTTGCCGCTGCGGCAGTGCACCACCACTTGTTTGTCCTTGGGAATTTCGTTAATGCGGTCAACCACATCCCCCATGGGTATCAAATGTCCGTTTAAATTGACTTCTTCAAATTCAGATTCTTCTCTCACATCAATGAGTTGGTAGTCAGCCTTGCTGTCGTTCAGCTGCTTTAATTCAGCAGGAGAAATTTCTTTCATGGATTAATGGGATTGTTTCAGGTTTTCTGGTAAAAAGGACATAAAGGTGTCGCCACGCAACCCTAGACGAAGGGTTTCCAGTGGAATGGCGTCGTCGATGGCAATGTTGCCAAGGTTAACGTTGCTGCCAAACATTTTTAGGAAGTACACTTGTTGTGATTTTTGTGGGGTTTCCCAAATAATGTTGTTGAGCTTCACTTTTTGTACAATGCGGTTGATGAGCAAGGTGTGGGCCGAACCGTTTTTGTGAAAGATACCAACGGTGCCGCTTTCGCGGGCCTCGGCAATGACTTTATCGGCTCCCGCTTCAAGTTCTTTTTGCATCATGGACGTCCAACGGGCGGGGTGAATGATGACCCCTTCTTCCTTGCTGCCTACTTCGCTAACAACGGTAAAGTGTTTAGACAGTTTATGAATGTACTCACACTTTTTATCGTGGTCCAGCGTAATACTGCCATCGCTGACTTCAGCGCAGTTCAATCCTAAATCACTAACATACTTGATGTAATTATCGAATTCATTGCGCACCACAAAGGCTTCAAACAACGTACCGCCCACGTAGACCTTCATGCCAGCATCGTGGTATAGTTTGATTTTTTCGCGCAAGTTTTTAGAAATAATGGAGGTGCCAAATCCCAACTTTACAAAGTCAACATAATCGCTCGAAGCACTTAAAAAGTCTTCGGCTTGCCTTAAGCTGATGCCCTTGTCCATCACCATCGTCACCCCTTCGGTGCGGGGTTTAACAGTGCGTTGCGGTAGGGCGGATAATGGGAAGTTGTATTGTGGCATATTATCTGTTAAAAATAGAAATTAAATTCAAAACTTCTGAATCTTCCTTCAGCCGCTGATCGTACTGAAAAATTTCAGAGTGTTTTGGGTAATCCAAGGTTAATGCGTGTTGCAAAAATGCAAGGCCCTCTTTGCGTTGCCCTTCGGCAACAAGCAAAACAGAAAGGCGGTAATAAATTTCAGAAACTTCTGGAAAACGATCCAATGCTTCGTTTAAAACGGCAATGGATTCAGTCGCATAACCATTGTGATGCAGCAGTTTGGAATAATCCAACCACACGTCGTAATCGGGGTACTCGAGTTCTATCACCCGCTGATACGCTTGAGCCGCTTCTTCAATAAAGCCAAGCTGTTCCTGAATTTCGGCAAATACATACCAAAACTCGGGTTCATTGGGATTGATTTCAAGGGCTTTTTTAATATAATGCACCCCTTCGGTGGCCCTGTTCAAGCTCTCTAAAACCACACCAATGCCCAACCACGCATCAGCGTTAGAAGGGTCTAATTTCACACACTTGTTGTAATTCACCAAGGCGTCTTCAAATTGCTCGATGCTTTCATAACACTCGGCAATATAGAAAAAGGTCGTGGGTTCGGTTTCTTCGTATTTAAAGGTTTCTTTGTACACCTCAATGGCTTCTGCATAGCGGCCGAGTTGCGCCAAAGCATTGCCTTTATTGAAGTAGGCTGAACTGAACTGCTCGTTAATGGCCAAGGCGTAATCGTATGCGTCAATGGCTTTTTCATACAAACCCAATCGGCTGTAACCCAAGCCTAAATTAAACCACGCAAAGTAGCTGTAGGGATTGTTGTCAATATAACCGTGAAAGAAGGCTACGCCTTCTTCGTACTTGTTGGTCAAATCAAAACACAACGACAACTCATTTAATGCAACTTCGTTGCGAGGGTTGATTTTAACAGCTTTCTTCAAGTAGTAAAGGGCATCGTCGGCCTTGTCTTCATTTAGGAATTCAACGCCCAACGCGACATACACTTCGTCCTTGTTTTCAGCCAATGGCAATGCGTGTTTGAAATTCTCAATGGCCTGCTCCCCGAGTCCCATTTGGGAATAAATGTATCCGCGGGCCATGTACAATTCAAAGTTAGACCGCTCTATCTGCTCCACCTCGTTTAACAAAGCCAAGGCCTCGTGCGTGTAGTGTTGGCTCGATAGGTATTGCGCATAGCGAATCTTGATAATGGTTGAAAACGGAAAACGCTCCAAACCATAATCAATCGCTTTTTTTGCAAGGTCAAAATTCATCCATTGGAGATAATAATCAATGATCTCCTCAATATCATCTGCGTCGAAAAAGTGGGACTGGCCACCGGCCAGCATATCTTCAAACTTCTTTAGATTCTCTTCGAATTGTCCGTCGTTTACCTCGTCGTCGTCGTCAAAACCGCCCATAAACAATCTATTCAATAAAGTTACGCGTATAATATCCCCAAAATGGTTTGCAGTTGTTAAAAATTTTTATAACAAAGGGGGTGTTAAAGTTAACACTACCTCTTTAATGGATTGATAATCAATTTTTTAAACAGGCAGAAGGGACAGTATCCGTATCGAAATGCACCAAGGCTGAGACGCCGTGGACTATACAAATAAAAAAGGCGGATTCACCGAACCCGCCTTTTTAAAAAGTCGATTGCTATTAAGAAAGCAATGCGCGTGAAATCACGATGCGTTGAACTTCACTCGTACCTTCGTAAATCTGAGTAATTTTTGCGTCACGCATCAACCGTTCTACATGGTATTCTTTTACGTATCCATATCCGCCATGTACTTGAACGGCTTCTGTGGTCACCCACATGGCGGTTTCTGAAGCATATACTTTTGCCATAGCACTTTCTTTGTCCAACGGCAAGTGGTTGTCTTTTAACCAAGCGGCACGGTAAATCAACAAACGGGCAGCCTCAATTTTTGTGGCCATGTCGGCCAATTTGAATTGAATGGCTTGGTGCTTGCTAATTTCTTTGCCGAAAGCTTTGCGCTCTTTTGAATAGGCAAGGGCCAATTCATAAGCACCACTGGCAATGCCGAGGGCTTGCGACGCAATTCCAATACGGCCACCACTCAAGGTTTTCATCGCGAATTTGAAACCAAACCCATCTTCTCCAATGCGGTTAGCCTTTGGCACCTTTACGTTATCGAACATCAAGGAGTGGGTGTCGCTGGCGCGAATGCCCATTTTATTTTCTTTCGGTCCAACTGTAAATCCTTCCATACCTTTTTCTACGATCAGGCAGTTGATGCCGCGGTGACCTGCTTCTACATTGGTTTGCGCCATTACCAAGTAAACAGAAGCACTGTTACCATTGGTAATCCAGTTCTTGGTGCCATTCAATAAATAATGGTCGCCCATATCAATAGCAGTGGTTTTTTGAGAGGTCGCATCCGAACCCGCTTCTGGTTCACTCAAACAAAACGCACCAATTTTTTCACCCTTTGCCAACGGCACCAGGTATTTTTGTTTTTGCTCCTCGTTGCCAAATTCCTCTAGTCCCCAACACACCAATGAATTGTTGACGCTCATCACCACACTGCAAGAAGCATCTACTTTCGAAATTTCTTCCATGGCCAACACGTAAGAGATGGCATCCATACCACCGCCTCCGTATTTCGGATCCACCATCATGCCCATGAATCCCAGTTCTCCCATTTTCTTAATTTGTTCGGTAGGGAATTTTTGATGTTCATCGCGCTCAATCACGCCCGGCTTCAATTCATTTTGCGCAAATTCACGTGCGGCTTTCTGAATCATGAGGTGTTCTTCTGTCAACTCGAAATGCATGGTATAAAGTTTTTAAGATGTTTTTTGTAACCTTGCAAATATAAGGCATAGCCGCTTAGTGGCAATGCAAAACCAAACGAATGATTGTAACTGGCGTAATGAGTGGAACGAGTCTCGATGGACTCGACTTAGCAACCTGCAGCTTTAGCGCGCAGGGATACACCGTTCTGCATGCTAAAACTATCTCATATTCAGACGATTGGAAGCAAAAATTAGCAACAGCCCAAAACCGGTCGGCCTTT
>CANGWA010000016.1 GCA_947457335.1 Sphingobacteriaceae bacterium | reverse complement strand
TTGCTAAAAAACAAAAATTGGAATCAGAATTCATTATTGCCTTAAAGGATAATCCAACAAAAATGGCACGGTACAATGAGGTGCTACTGCAAATGCAAAAGTTGTACGCAGATTATGCACCACTGAGCCGTCAATACGATTATTTCACCGAATGTCTGTTAGGTGTTGATGGCATACGCATGGCTGGAGGTTATATGAACGTGTTCAGTGAGTTGAGAAAAAAGCAAGCTGGCCAAGAGAATAAATTTGCTGAAGCATATAAGAATGCAACTCCCGCAATACCTTTTAAGAATTATAATAAAAGGACTGATCAAAGATTGTTTGAATCCATGCTCGGGATTTATGTGAAGGAAATTTCACGCGAACAAATGCCGTACCTACTGGACTCAATGTTAACGGCACACAATGGTAATGTCAGCTCATTAGCCAATTGGTTGTATGAAAATTCCTCTTTTGTCGACAATCAAAAAGCAAAACTCATGCAAAGCGGCTTTGAACAAAATGCGAAATTGTATGAGCGCGATCCTTTCTACCGGCTGGCCTCAGCTATCTATCAACATTATCAAAAGGGGGTGGTACCACAGGTGAACTACTTTGAACGCCAAATTAGTGCACTACAGAAGGAATTCATGCAAGGATTAAGGGAGACAGTGAAAACCCGTAAGTTTTATCCTGATGCCAACGGAACCCTTCGGGTTGCCTACGGCAAGGTAGAAGGTTATAAGGGTAAAGATGGTGTGGAGTTTGGGTATTATACCACGTTGGATGGACTAGTGGAAAAAAACAGTACTGGTGAAGAAGATTTTGAGGTTCAAAAACGGTTATTGGAGTTGCATGCCCAAAAGGACTATGGTGTTTATGCTGACAAAAACGGCCAACTTAGAACAGCCTTTATTGCAAGCAACCATACCACTGGGGGAAATAGCGGTAGTCCGGTTTTGAATGGAAATGGCGAATTAATTGGCACTAACTTTGACCGTAACTGGGAAGGAACAATGAGTGATGTGATGTATAATGTTTCTTTCTGCAGAAACATTGTGCTGGATATCCGTTTCACATTGTGGATTATCGATAAATATGCAGGGGCTGGATACCTGCTGAAAGAAATGACCATCCGGAAATAGCACTAATGACTAAATCTTCAACCACCAAAAGCAAGCCTGTATTGAATTTTACAGGCTACCAAAAATTCATGATTCTATTGTTAGCTCTACTGCAGTTTACAGTAGTGCTGGACTTTATGATTCTTGCTCCTCTCGGCGATATCCTGATGAAGGACCTCAAAATGTCGACTCACGAATTTGGAAAGGTCGTTTCTGCCTATGCCATTAGTGCTGGTTTGTCGGGAATTCTTGCGGCGGGTTTCGCTGATAAATTTGACCGTAAAAAATTGTTGCTTTTCTTTTATGTTGGATTCATATTAGGGACGCTTTTCTGTGGCTTAGCACTTTCTTACAATGCGCTTTACATTGCTCGCATTGTAACGGGTTTATTCGGCGGGGTGATTGGATCCATCGGTATGGCCATCGTAACCGATTTATTTGATATCAACCAAAGGGGACGGGTGATGGGGTTTATACAAATGGCTTTCGCAGGCAGTCAGATCCTCGGTGTGCCAATTGGATTGGTTTTAGCCAATCATTGGTCATGGCACATGACGTTTTATATGGTGGTCGGTCTTTCCATCGCTCTTGCGCTACTTACCATTTTGCGCATGCGCCCAGTGGTGGCTCACTTACAAATGCAATCGGATAAAAAGCCTTTAATTCACCTGCTGCACACCATCAGAAAGCGCGAATACCGCGTTGGATTTTTAGCCACTGCTTTACTTTCTTTGGGTGGATTTATGTTAATGCCTTTCACAAGTGCTTTTATTGTGAACAATGTGCATATAAGTCAAACGCAATTACCGCTCATTTTCTTTTGCACGGGATTAGCATCCATGGCCATCATGCCAATAGTGGGGAGAATTAGCGATAAGACGGATAAATTTAGATTGTTCACTTTTGGATCCCTACTGGCTATGGTGATGGTTAACATTTATACGAATTTACCACCTGTTCAAATTGGCGTTGTGATAGCGGTAAATGTTGTCATGTTTATGGGTATCATGAGCCGAATGGTGCCGGCTACAACGTTGAATAGTGCTGTGCCGGGTATGGCCGACAGAGGAGCCTACATGAGTATAAATGCATCACTTCAGCAATTATCCGGTGGTGTTGCTGCATACATTGCAGGCTTAATTGTGGTTAGAGGAACTACTGATGACCCCATTAAGAACTTTGATGTGCTCGGTTATATCATGTCTTTTATTATGTTAGCAACGATTTGGTTTATGTACCGAGTGGATCGCATGTTAAAGAATAGGGGGACTTCTAATTGACAAACCACACTTCATAACTCCTACCTACTTCCCCCACACAAATGGTTAAGCACCTTATTTTTATGGCATGCGAAAGCTTGCGCTAATTGTATTCTCACTCTTTAGTCTTCACTCGTTTGCTTGGGGAGAGAAGGGCCATAAAATCGTTGCAGCGCTTGCAAGAGGCGCTATGAGTGCCGAGGTATTGGCAAAAATAGATCGGTACCTCGTTGGAACGACTTGGGAAAATGCTGCTTGCTGGATGGATGGGGTGTTCAACGAGAAAAAGTACGAATACATGCGTCCATGGCATTTCACTAGCCTTTCAAAAGATAAAATCTATGTCAAAGTCAAGGAGCCTAATTTGTTGAATGAATTAGAAGCATGCATCGGCATTCTTAAAAAAAGGGACTTGTTGCCAGATCAAGTGGTGAAAGAGTCCATTGAAATGCTCTTGCACCTGGTGGCCGATCTGCACCAACCATTGCACGATGGATACCCTGAGGATAAGAATGGCAGTGCTGTGTCTATAAAATTTAATGGGGCCACAACCGATTTACATACTTTTTGGGACGATGCTATCCTTGAAGCAGGTAAAGTCGATATTTGGGCCTGTACGAGTTATATTTTCTCACTTGAAAGGAAAGAACGTTTGGCCATACAACAAATGGACTTTGTGAACTGGTATGAAGAAACGCGCTTGTGCCTGGGCGACGTTTATGATACAGGCGGCAACACCGTGAGTAACGAATATGTCAGCCGCATGAAACCCATGGCGGTTCACCAATTAAGCAAGGCGGGTTTACGCCTCGCTGCTATACTCAAAGAGATATTCGTATAAAGAGTATCTTTAACGTCCATGTCAACTGGACGTTTGCGATCTGTTTTTGCTCATCTTCGAGATTCCATCCGTGGTGCCGAATACGATTATACCTCCGGTAGTATTCCAAAAGCGGTTCTCCTTTTATCAGTGCCCATGATTTTAGAGCTTAGTCTCGAGAGTGTGTTTGCGCTTGTGGACATGTTTTTCGTGGGTAAATTAGGATCCAATGCAATAGCGACTGTGGGACTTACGGAAGCAGTCATCACCTTGGTGTATTCCTTCGCAATTGGTATTAGTACGGCAGCAACCGCTATTGTTAGCAGGCGGACCGGCGAAAAGAATACCCGAGAGGCAGCCCGATCAGGGGCACAAGCCATCCTACTCGCATTGTTTATTTCAATTATCATTAGTGTACTCGGCTGTGTATTTGCTGAAGAAGTGCTTGCTATGATGCAGGCTAGCGATGCGCTAATACAACAGGGGGTTGCGTTTACGCGACTTATGTTTGCAGGTAGCGCGTCTATTATGCTATTGTTTTTAATCAATGGTATTTTCAGAGGAGCTGGAAATCCAACCATGGCTATGAAAAGTTTATGGCTTGCCAGTGCAATCAATATTGTCCTCTGTCCTTTACTTATCCATCACTTCGGATTAATTGGCGCCGCTATTGCCACAGTGGCTGGTCGAACCAGCGGTGTCATTTATCAATGCATTGCTTTGTTTGGAAAAAAGGGGACGCTCCAATTGGAAAAGGGGTTTTTTAAATTGGAAGTTCCAATATTAGAATCACTCCTTCAACTTTCATGGCCTGCAACTTTACAATTTATTATTGCCAGTGGTAGCTGGATTGTTTTAGCAGGCCTTGTTTCTGATTCTGGAGGAACCGAAGCCTCCGCAGGTTACCAAGTAGCTATTCGCAATGTTGTGTTTTTTATTCTCCCAGCATGGGGTGTGAGTAATGCCGCTGCAACGTTGGTTGGACAAAATTTGGGAGCAAAGCAAAGCGAACGAGCAGAACAATCCGTGATCATGACTGCTAAAATCAATGCGATTTTTATGGCTGCGGTTATGTTATTGTTTTTATGCGTAGCGAATCCAATTATTGGACTTTTTTCAGATGATCCAGCCATCAAATCCTATGGGGCATATGCTCTAAGAATTATCGGTTCGGGTTATATTTTTTATGGCATCGGTATGGTAATGACGCAAGCGCTCAATGGAGCAGGCGATACCAAGACACCGACATTAATCAACATGTTTGGGTTCTGGTTTTTTCAAGTGCCCTTGGCTTGGTGGCTAACGAAAGGTTTAATGCTTGGACCAACTGGTGCATTTATTGCTATCCCCATTGCTGAAACGGCTATTGCCTGTTCGGCTTGGTACTTCTTTAAGAAAGGAAAATGGAAAACGATCTCTGTATGATTAGAAGTGAATATAAAAATCCCCAGTAAGTTGTTTGTACTCCTCTGTATACTGCCGGTGTTGTTCGTGTTCTATTACCAAACTAGATTCTGAAAATTCTGTCTCTCTAAATTCAAATTGCATCAGATGCCTCTTTTCAGCTTCTTTATTTTTAGTGGTGTAAATCTTCAGAAGTCGAGAAAGGTAAAGGCCTCGCGATTCAGCACTGTCCCTAAATAGAAGGGCTTCGTTCCGTGGAAGAATTAGACTAAACTTTCCTTTTTGATCCAAGAGTTCTTTTACACCTTCAATCAATTCAATATGGGTTAAGGTTTCAGTATGGCGTGCCTTTGTTCGGTTGATATCGTTGCTCTTTAATGAGTCGACAAAATAGGGTGGATTGGTAACGATTAAATCGTACTTGCGGTCGCTTGTTTTGGCAAGATCTTGCAGAGAGCAATGACGTACGGTTATTTTCTCCGCAAAGGGGCTATGGTTGATGTTTTCTGCTGCCTGTAGGATAGCTGATTCATCGATATCGATAGCAGTAATTTTTGCGTGATGAGTCCGTTGTGCTAACATGAGCGCAATTACCCCACTACCAGTTCCTACATCAAGAATATTTGTACTGTAGTCTATTTTCACCCATGATCCGAGTAAAACAGCATCTGTGCCAACTTTCATGGCACATCGGTCCTGCTGTATTCGGAATTGCTTGAACTGAAAAAAATCTCCGGGCATACATTTGACTACAAAAATTAAATGGCCGCTAAGCGGCCATTTAATTAATACGAAGGTTTCGCATCTGGACGGCCCAGATGAACACCATATCCTGTAAATACATTATAGCGGAGGACCAATTCCAAGCCGCCATTTCTTTTAGATGCAGGAGTCAGTGCTGAGACGTTGATGTCGTAAGCGACTCCAAGTGCATACTTGTTGTATTGGAATAAGAGCGAAGGTACAATCGCATCCTGGTACCTATAATAACCGCCAATAGCCAGCGCCCTTGGTTTTTTGTTCAAGGTATAAGTTGATGGATCACCCAAAATGAACTTGAACATAGCACCAACAATTATTTGCTGGTTGGGACCCTGACGCATGTAGAGCAAACTTGGTAACAAGGTGCAATTGGTGTTTGGGATATTAAATTCAGAATTGAAATAACCGGTATATTTCGTTTCTAAACGTTCAGAAGTTACAATAAAGGAATTACGAGCAATACCAAAATGTGAAACGGCTATTCCTGCATCAAACCGAATAGCGTCTTTCGCCGTTAAGAAACGGTCACTTTTCATGTAATTTAAATTGATGCCTGTTCCGATATCAAACGCAGTAATAGCACTCCGAGGCGTCGTAGGTTCTCCGCTTGGTAAGGTTGGATCATAAGTGTATCCATTATATTGTTCTCCCCATTGAAATCCACTTGCATCCAATGTCTTATAAAAGAAGCCTGTTTGTACACCAGCCGAAATTTTCATCCGCCTGTTAATTTTGGTAATCCAGGACATGCCAAAATTCGGATTTAAGGTTCTTAATGATGAAGCACCAGCTTCATCACGGTAGATGTTCCCCATTACTGCAAAATAATTGTTGCTCAATTTTTTGTATTTAATGGTCTGCTCGAACGTTAAACCAATAGTGCGGTAAGTTTTACCAACTGAACCCCATTGATTCTTGAAATTACTGGTAGCGCGCGTTTCATAACTCACACCTGCTAGTGCCGGATTTAAGGTTGCAGGAATTTCGGTGAATTGTGAAAAATGGATGTCCTGACCATTTACAGATAAACCTGTAAACAGAAGGAGAAACATGCCAATTGATATCTTTTTCATAATTGCGTCTTTTTAAGTTTACCGGACTAACGTTATGTTTCCTTTCGCGGAGAATCCCTTACCGTCAAAAGTTTTACCTTCTAATCGATAGGCGTACACACCGGTATTCATGTCTTCACCTCTAAAGGTGCCATCCCAACCTTGTTCTTGATTGGTTGTTTCGAAAATCTTTTCTCCCCAACGGTTGAAAATCATAAATGTCATGGTTTGTAAACAGATGCCATTTACTTTTAGCACATCATTATGTCCATCACCATTGGGCGAGAAAGCTGTAGGTACAAACATTTCACCACAGTCTTCTATCACAATCACATTCACTGTATCTGCCGAAGAACAAGCGCCACTGTTATACCCAGTTAAAATGTATTGTGTGGTCCGATATGGTTTCACTACGACTAGTGTGCTGGTCATAGAGGAGATGTTGTAGCTTGGGGACCATGAATAGGACTGTGCTCCTGACCCTTTAAGGGTTACTGTTTGTCCGAATCGAATAGTAGTGTCACTTCGTATTTGCCCAGGACTAAAGATTGTAACGTTTGGTACATCGACCACCTTGATGTAATTCATATAACCAATGGTCAAAGCACTACCAGGGGCCGAACCATCCGGCTTAATGGTCGGATAAGGGTTCTCAACTTTTAGGATGACATTGAACTTACCAGGTAGATTATAACATACCGTTGGCATTTCAAGTGTAGAAGTGCGTGGAGCGCCTCCATCAAACGTCCATGATAATTTTTGCGGTTTACCCGCTAAAGTATCGTTATTGACAAATGTGATACAGGTTCTAGCACAGATGGTGTCGTTCTTTTCTGCTGTAGTAAAGTTGACGGTGTATACAGGACGACAGTCTACAACCCTTACCATCACCGTATCTATTTCTTTACAGCCAGATATGCCATTGTATCCTGATGTCACCGTGTAAACAACTGTAGAAGGTACACGTAATGGAGCACTAACCGTTACGTAGTTTTGATTAGGAGGTGTCAGAATGGAATTAAAGGCAGCTGGATATGGAGAACTCCAAGTATACGTTGGCAATACGCCAAAAGGAAGGTTGGTGTTCTTGTTTTCTGCTGTCAAAGTGATAATGTTATCGATTGCTCCTGGGTAGATACCAACATAACACACCGTGTTGGTTGGTACATTGTTAATTGTAGGTATCGCTACAGAGGTCAAAGGACGTGGAAGGACAGTAACAGTGACTAACCTTGGCACAGAAGCACACTTACGCGAGTCAAACATTTCTACGGTGTAAGTGGTTGTGTTCTTAGGGAAAATGGTAACTGACTGTGTCAAATTATTGGAAATACTGATTGGGGGAGCATTGGCAGCCTCTGTCCAACTGTATGAAAACGCTGAGGTTGGACCAACCACATTGTTTTTATCAATGTTCGATATGGCTAGCTTTAATGAATCTCCTAAACACATGGCTGGCAAAGGTGGTGTTACAAGCATAGTGAACTGTGGTATAACAGTAATACATATAGTACCACTACCAGAACAATCTGCAGACGTGCCGACAACCGTGTAACAGGTACTCGCAGTAGGGCGAACATCCGTGGTTGAACCAAGTGAGTAGGTCATACAACAAGGGTTGTAAGGGAACCAAACATACTGATTAGCTGGACTAGAGGCAACAAGCTTCACTGCTTTTGAGAATTTCGGATTGTTGTTCTCGATACAAGTGGTTGGTGTACTTGCCGTCACTGAAATTGTAAAGTCAGGTTTTGGACTAATGGTGACAATTTTTGTTGCAAGACAGTTGCCACCGTTCGAGCCGGTTACTGTATAGATACCTGCTGGCACAGAAATGGACTGTTGTGCAACCACGTTGGTGAAGGTAGAGCCAGACCATGAATAAGTGTTTGCTCCAAATGCCGTCAGTGTTGCTTGATAACCAGCACATACAGAAGTAGAACTAGCGGTAACTGTCGGTGATTGTATCGTTCCAACATTTACTGTATAAGTTGCCGTTCCGAAACAACCGGCATTGTTACTTCCCGTTACGGTATAGATGGTTGTTATGTTTGGATTGGCAACTGTGGTGTCACCTGTAAGATTGCTTAAGCCAGAAACGGGCGTCCAACTGTAAGATAAACCACCAGTAGCTTTAATGGTTACCGAGGTGCCAAAACAAAGTGTTGAACTATTCGGTGTCGGCGTTAGTGTCAGCGGAAGTGTAGCGTTTAAATCAATACCAACTTGCACTGTCGCTGTGCCCGAACAACCAAGTGGATCGGTGCCGCTCACTGTATACACTGTGGCAACTGTAGGGTTCACTGTTATCGATTGAGAATTGGAAATCACTACAGTGCCGTTGGTTCCTGTTGGCGCTGTCCACACATAAAGGGCGTTGGTTGGACCGAGCACTGACAAAGATGCTGTTGTTCCTGAACACACTGATGGTGAGGAGGCGGAGGCGGTTAAGGTCAGTCCTGGATACATATAAACGGTAACCTGCGAGAATGGAAAGGGATCCGTACAACCTGCGCTGTCAGCGTAGAGTGCGTAAACGGTTTGAACCGTAGGGTTACCTGGAGCTACACTGGCGTTTGTTGCAGTAGCTACAGTTGTAATCGGTGCCGGTGAGGTTTGAATGATCGTGTATTTTGTAGCACTAGATAAGCCAACTCCAGTCATTGAAAAAGTAACTGGCATGCCAGAACAAACCGTGCCGGGCGATACCGCTAATGTAGAGGACAAGAACTTTTCATATATAGAAATTGTCTTAAAGCCATTACAACTTGAACTATCACCAACAACGGTGTAGGTTAATGGCAAGACACCTGCACTTGGCGCAGTGAAGACCTTACAGGTGCCATTCCCAACAGGAACGCCGGGAGGTGCATAGAAGGTATAGTTGGATGCACCATTAGCACACAGAGTAAATTGTGTACCAGGACAGACAGATGCCGCTGAAGGCGTTAGTGTTAAAGTATTAGCCAAGTTGAGGACGCCAATGGTTTTCGTTCCGACACCTTTACATCCTAAACTATCCACCATTATAGTATAAGTCGCTGGAAGGTTGGTATAAGAGGTCGTTGTTGTGTTGGTAGTACCTGTCGTTATGGAGCTGGTTGGCGTACCAGGCAGCACAAATGTGTAATTGGTACCTGCACCGCCATTGCCTGATAAAGTAAACTGTGTACCTGTACATACCGAGTTGGAAGAGGCGCTGAGTACAGGATTCAATGTCAGTTCACCAACACTGAGGAAGGTACTGAAACCAGTGCAATTAGCACTATCTACGGTTAAGCTATAAGTATGCGGAAGTGGCACGGGCGGTGTGGTAACAAAGGACCTATTGGAAGATGAACCAATGACACTTCCTCCATTTACGGAGGTCACTGTTCCGTTTGTGCCTGCGCCGCCCGACCAAGTAAGGGTGACTGCTGTGCCTGGACAAATAGATGGACTAACGGCACTTAAAGTTGGGGTTAAATTTAATTTATTTACAGTTACACAAGTTGTGCCTGTACAACCTGCACTGAATCCAACTACACAATATTGAATAGGAAAATTAGCGCCAGTAGGAGTGTGGGTGGCGGTATTGAAGGAAGGTTTTGTTAACACCACTGTAGATACAGGGCTGGCAGGATAACCGAAGAAAGAATAACTAATGGCACCAGATCCAGTTAAACTAAGTGAGGTCGAAGGGCAAATGGATGCACTGGAAGGGACAATTGTAGGAGTGATAGAAGCCATTGCAACCGTAACAACAGCGCTGCCTGGACAGGTCCCATAAAGAGTTCGAACGGTGTAAGTTGTTAATGCAGATGGAGTAAAGGTTGTCGGGTTGCCCACTTGTGTATTGGTACCGGTGCTACGGGTCCAACTATAACTCGTAGCGGCTGTTTGAATCGAGGTGGCCGATAGGGAGATGGTGTTGCCAGGGCAGATGGTAGCACTTGCAGGCGTTATAGTAACAGGGAAACTTGTTGATATATTAACACTTGAAACGGCAACTGCGCTACAAGTACCCGCTTGCCCCGTATAGGTCAAAACCACAGAGTAGTTGCCCGAGGTTGCTGTAGTCGAAGAATTGGCTCCGGCTGGCGTAATTGAGTTACCGTTTGGCGCATACCATTGAATATTGGTGATGCTTGTACCGTTAGTAAATGAACTGGTGTTGACGGCTCCACTAGTGGAACTGAAGCTGATTTGACTCCCCGCACATATGGTTTGCGAGGCAGGAGTCGCTGTTATAGTAGCATTTGTAACGCCTACAGAGCCGTTCGCTGTTGCAGTACAGCCTTGAGCGGTTACACCTGTTACGGTGTAGTTGGTGTTAACGGTGGGGGTGAAAACGAGATTTGAGTTGGTACCAGCGGTAGTTGCATTGCCGCCAATCGGCTGCGTTAACCAAACATAGGAAGTAGCCGTTCCTGCTGTTAAACTTGCACTTGTTCCTGCACAAACTACTGAACTACCCGAGACAGGAAATCCGGTAGGACAAATAACTGTAACTACTTGAAGAGCAGGTGGTCCAGCATTAAGTGTTCCATTGATGAATGGACTCAAATAGATGGAATAACTACCACAACAAGGGAAGTATATCACTGCATCAGTACCGGTCGGTAAAGAGCTAGGTACGACAGTGAAAAGTGCAGTACATGAAGGTGCTGGAGAAGCAATGGTCCACGAATAGCTGGTTGCTCCTGCAGACGGCGCCAACATGCTGGCAAATGCAGTATTGGTATTGGCTGCAAAACACTGCACACTGGGTGTTACTGCAAAGTTAAATGCTTGAGCTTTTGACGTAGATGGTAAAAGCACCAACACAGCAAACACTGCAAAAAAACTGAAAAATCTAAAAATCGATCGCTTCATATAGTAAAGTTACAAAAAGCATCCTGCAAGTGTTTGTTTTTCACTCACTGGGGACGCACCTTAACTAACCGGTAAATATAATTAACCGAATTTGATTTAACAAATAGAGGGAAGTCAAGCTAGACAAAGAAAGTTACGTCATATTGAAACGTTTGTTCCAAAACAACAATCAAAGGTTATTAATATTCCATTAACAAGTAGGCAGGGGACGGGCTTTTTGACGTACTTTTGCCGGTCAGAATTGACCGTATTATGCAGCTAAAATACACATCTACCGCACCCGCGATTTTGGTTCTCGAAGATGGAACCGTTTTTGAAGGCAAGGCAGCCGGCAAAATTGGCACCACTTTTGGCGAAATCTGCTTCAATACCGGTATGACGGGTTATCAGGAAATCTACACCGACCCATCTTACTTTGGCCAAGTGGTAGTAATGACGAATGCTCATATTGGTAACTATGGCGTGGAAGAAAACGAGGTGGAAAGCGGATCAGTTAAAATATCCGGCATGGTTTGTAAGAAATTTAACCACGGTTATTCCCGTCCTCGGGCACAAAAAAGTCTACAAAGCTATTTTGAAGAGGCAGGAATTGTAGCCATTTGTGAAGTGGATACGCGCGCACTTGTCCGATACATCCGCAACAAGGGGGCAATGAACTGTGTAATTTCTTCAGAAACGACGGATGTTGATCAATTAAAAGCGCAACTTGCAAAAATACCAAGCATGGAGGGATTAGAATTATCCTCACATGTTTCAACCAAAACTCCTTTTACTTTTGGTGATGAACAATCGCCCTACCGTGTCGCTGTTATGGATTATGGTGTTAAAACCAATATTCTTCGCTCTTTGGCTGAACGCGGTTGTTACCTGAAGGTCTTTCCGATGGATACTAAATTGGAAGAGTTGAAAGCCTTTCAACCACACGGTTACATGTTATCCAATGGTCCCGGTGACCCTGGTGTTATGAAGGTTCAGATTGAAGGAGTAAAACAAATAGTCGATACAATGCTTCCCGTTTTTGGAATTTGTCTTGGTCATCAGTTGCTTTGTTTATCGCAGGGAGTGCAAACCTATAAAATGCACAATGGACATCGGGGAATCAATCATCCAGTGAAAAATTTGATCACTGGTCAGAGTGAAATAACCTCGCAAAACCATGGTTTCACGGTGGATGCAAAGGATGTGGAGGCTAACACCAATCTCGAAGTCACACATTTCAACCTCAACGACAACACCGTTGAAGGTGTGCGCTTAAAGGACCGACCAGCATTTTCGGTGCAATACCATCCAGAGGCCAATCCAGGTCCCTACGATTCTCGCTATTTATTTGATGATTTCATAGCGAACATCCGTAGTTACTGGAGGCTTTAGGGAAGTGGTCAGGCTTGTGCAGCCGGACCACCGAAGTTCATTGGAAAGGCAGTGTCCAAATCCTTGATTTTTCCATTCAATTGTTCGAACTTATTAATGTTTTCTGCCAATGCCCTTGCCAGACGTTTTGCGTGCTGCGGGGTTAAAAGAATTCTTGACTTTACGCGGGCTTTCGGAATGCCTGGCATTATTTTTACAAAGTCAATTACAAATTCACTTTGTGAATGGGTAATAATGGCTAGGTTGGAGTAAATTCCTTCTGCAATGTCCTCAGAGAGTTCAATATCAAGATGCGGTTGTTGGTTCTGTTCTTCCATACTATTATTTGATATACGTTTTCATTTCTTTTGCGAGCCGCTTCGCTTCCACCATCGCTGCTTCAGCGAAATCTGCTCCTTTTGAAGCATAAATAATGGAGCGGCTGGCATTAATTAGCAAGCCAATATCTTTGTTTAAACCAAACTTACACACTTCGCTTAAACTGCCGCCTTGTGTTCCAACACCTGGAATTAACATGAAATGATTCGGCACTGTTTTTCTAATTTCACCTATGGTTTCAGCATGCGTTGCTCCTACAACAAACATCAGATTACTTTCTGTTCCCCAGCGCATACATTGCTCCATTACATGCATGTATAGAGGCTTGCCATCTACTAAAAGTTTTTGAAAATCGCTGGAGCCCGAATTACTCGTTAAAGCCAGCACTATCGTCCACATGCCATCAAAATCAAGGAAGGGTGATACGGAATCTTTACCCATATAGGGCGAAACGGTAACAGCGTGGGCATTCATTCGACTAAAGAAGGCCTTGGCATACATCGTACTGGTGTTACCAATATCTCCACGCTTGGCATCAGCGATCAAAAAATGATTGGGGTAATTGTGACGGATATAGCGAAAAGTTTTATCCATGCTCTCCAATCCACTGATTCCATATGCTTCAAAAAAGGCTGAATTCGGTTTAAAGGCAACGCAATAGTCGGCAGTTGCATCAATAATTGCCTTGTTGAACTCGTATATTGGATCCTCGGTTTGAAGAAACTGTTCGGGAATTTTTTCAGTATCGGGATCGAGGCCAACACAAAGGAAGGAGCCTTTTTTCCTAATTTCTTCAATTAATTGTTCACGATTCATGCAGATTACAAATATAGTCTAGTGATTGTTGAATAAGCAAATCTACGCTTTCCTGATAATCTCTGGTGAACTGCAAGGTATTTCGGTTGGCAATCGCAACACATAAGGTCAAGCATTCGTGGCGCAGCAGCTTCGCAAGGCCGTAAATTACCGATGTTTCCATTTCAAAATTGAGAATTTTATAGGCGTCAAAGCGAAAACGGGTTAAATTTTCATTTAGATGGGCAATACTGCACTTGAGCTGTATTTCACGCCCTTGAGGGCCGTAGAAGCCTGGCGCCGTAATAGTGATTCCTTTATGAAACGCCTTCGGCAATTGATTGAGTAAACGCTCGGTAGCACTTGAGGCATAAGGTCGAGGAAGCCCCCCTGGCCAATTCATATGTTCAATAAAAGCATTTTCAAGTCCCCGTATGCCATTACTTTCCCAAGCCTGATAAAAATGCAGGACACCATCAAGTCCAATAGCCACCGAGGAGGCGACGATATCATTCACCTGTATTTCTGATTGTAGTGCACCACAGGTCCCTAATCGAAAAATGGTGAGTTGGCGGTGGTTAGGATTTAGTGTTCTATTCTCAGGGTCTACATTGACAGCAGCATCCAACTCATTCATTACAATATCGATATTATCAGGCCCAATGCCAGTGCTTATGACAGTAATGCGTTGTTGCTTATACCAGCCGGTACACGAGACAAACTCGCGGTGTTGTCTATTGATCTGAATCTGGTCGAAGTGTTTTGCAATTTGATGTGTTCTCTCTGGATCCCCTACCAAAATGACCATGTCGGCAATTTCATCCCCTTTTAGTGCGAGGTGATAAACGGATTTATCGGGATTTAGAATAAGTTCTGTTTCTGCAATACTAGACATACTTACAAGGTAGGGATAAAAAAAAAGCCCTCCTAGGAGGGCTTTTAAAAGGTATAATGAATCTTAGTTAACGAGAGCGGAAAAGTTACTATCGCTGCGTAATTTGATGAATTCAGCATCATTTTTTGCATAGGTCTTCCAAGAACCGTCTTTTTCAATAGCTGCTTTCAAGTTGCTAATCGCGTCAGCAGTATTGCCTTGACGAGCAGCAGCAACTGCTTTCAAATAAAGTGAATATGCCATGTCTTTTTCATTGCTGGCATCGATGGTTTCTTTTGCGCCACCTGCACTACCACCCATTAACTGGGCTAGCGCTTTGTTGAACGTTTTATTGTCACCAAAATTAGAAGCGGCATCTGCATATTGTCCACGTTTAATATTAATGATACCCATGTTGTAGCGCGCTTCAGGGCTTCCGCCGGCTTTTGCATAATAGTCCATTGCGGCAGCGCTATTCCCATTTTTAGCTTCAATCACGCCTAAATTGTTCATTACAGCAGCTTGAGTGCTTCCGTTTTTTTGAGCGCGCTTGAATGCTTCACCTGCTTCAGCTACTTTATTTTGCAAGAGGAGGGCAACCCCAAGGTTGTTGCTTACGCGCCAGTCAGAGGCAAATTTGCGTTCTGCACTGGTAAGGATTTGCACCTTAGTATTTAAATCATTGGTTAGGTTAGCAGCTCTAATGAATTCTTCAACGGATAAGGAGTCAGGGTTTGAAACAGCTGTCTTCATCATTTGTTCGTCTGAGCGACCCACCACATCTACATTGAGGGTTACCTCAGCGCGACGGAGTTTAGGAAGCACTTTATCTGCCAATTCTACGTACGTTTTAGAGAGGTTTTTGATTTCCTTACGGCGTTGATCAGCATCGTTGTACATGGTAAGAACACGAAGGATCAAATCTTTGTCAGCCATAGTAGACTGTTGCATCAATTCACGGAAACCTTCCCAGTCTTCGCGGGTGGTGCCTTCAGTGTATTGCGCTTTATCTTTTCCGAAAGTAACGGCTTTGTCCTTATTCTTTTTGAACTCTGCCATCAGGGCTTTTGAGGCAGAAGCGGCACGGTCCTTAGCTAAGTTGGTGTTTTTGTCAGTTTCGCCATCTGGAGAAGCATACGCAGAAACGGTAATACCCTTGAAGACGAAACCTGCTTTACCAAGGTTGGTGGCTAGGAAAGAGGTGAAATTTTTCATTTCGTCGGACTTCAACTCTGAACTACGAACATCAGCATTGTTGATGAGGTAGTAGATGTGCGTCGATTGGTTAGCAGGAGTTGTCCTAACATAACTATCCGTTGCGGTCATTCCCTTTTCATCGTGACGAACGAGCAGGGAAGTAGCCATCGTTCCATCCCCCAATTCAACAGGCGTAAATTCCTTTGTTTTAGACTTAACTTGTCCGGTTGCTTTGATAATTAACTTAGCATTTCGCATGCCCGGTTCGAAAGCAAACTTTTCAGAGGTGTAACTAAAAGTTCCACCATTGGAGAAACTGATTTTTTGTCCACTTGCGGTGGCTTTATCTCCCACTAGAACAATTGGTTTGAGTGCTTTTTCGCCACCTTCATATTTAATTACTGGCGTCACTGTTAACGTAACTTTTTTAGCGAAAAGTTTTTGGTTAAACTTTCCGGTAACGCTAAACTGCACGCTATCGCCATGCATTTCTAGCGGTTGAGGGGTGACAGTGTACTTAATGTCCGTTTGTTTCTTTGCCATTTTAGCAAGACCGTCACAGCTTGTCATTACAGCCAGTGAGAGACTGGCACCAATCACACTCAGTAATCTGGAATTCATATTCGATTCGTTTTAGCCAACAAAAGTACTAATATTTTTAACATTAGACCTTAATCCTCTAAATTGTTAAAAACAATTCAAGAAGGATTCAGTGTTTGTACTAACTGGCAAACGTCATTAAAAAAACTTAAAAAGAATTAGGGTTGATGAAGCCATACCGCTAAATTTGCGCAATTATTTTGGAACAAGCCTCTACACATATTGCAACTGCGCGCTACTCCAAACTCACAGGGTTTATTCGCCTTACTAAAATAAGGTTGGGTGGACTTGTGGTGTTTTCTGCTATCATCAGTTATTTGACTGTTGCAGAGACTTATGAATGGCAGCAAATGTTAGGTATTCTAGCTGGAGGTTTTTTAGTAACGGGTGCGGCGAATGGGTTGAATCAAGTCATAGAGTCGGAGCGGGATAAGCTTATGGACCGCACACGCGAAAGACCTATTCCTCTTGAAGTTTTGAGCCCCACTGAATCCCTTTGGTTTTGTATTCTCACAGGACTAGGGGGTACTGTTATACTTTGGACATTAGCGAACCCACTAGCGGGTTTGCTGGGCTTTCTCTCCATTGTATTGTATGCAGGAATTTACACCCCAATGAAGGTTGTTTCTCCTTTCAGTGTGTTTGTGGGGGCTTTCCCAGGAGCATTACCGACGTTGATAGGTACAGTGGCCGCTACCAGTGGTTTTGGTGAAATTACTTTTTTAGGGGCCTTGTTGTTCGCTATCCAGTTTGTGTGGCAGTTTCCTCATTTCTGGTCGCTGGCATGGTTTAACGCGGATGACTATGCAAAAGGCGGCTTCTACTTACTTCCTTCCAAAGAAGGAAAGGACCATTTTACGCGTTTTCAAATATTGCTTTACTCTGCCTTTCTTTTGATAGTGAGTATTTTTCCTTTCATTTTTCATTTCACTGGACTCCTCTCTACAGCAGCAGTACTGTTGTGTGGATTAGCCTTGTTGTTGCAAGCCTTTAATTTTTACCGATTGGGAACAGATGACGCTGCGCGTAAATTGTTTCTAATCACATTGATATATCTGCCAGTAGTACAAGTAGCGCTAATGACAAAAGCTTAACAGAATGGACACAGCTATTGATAAAAGAGAAGCCCGTAAAATACGCGCTGAGGACATGCGGACCAATAAAAGAAAGGCGGCAAAGCCCCTTTTGTACATTGGTATTGTAAGTATTGTTATGCTTTTTGCAGCATTGACTAGTGCATACATCGTGCGCGCCGATAGTGGTAATTGGCTCGTTTTTAAACTCCCACCAATTACCATATTGAGTACGGGTGTGATTGTTGCCAGTAGCGTGACAATGTTTATTGCCCAGAGAGCCATTAAGAAGGATGAGTATAAAACAACCACACTCGGCTTGTTGTTGACTTTTGCCCTTGGAGTGGTTTTTTTAATGACTCAATTGGCAGCGTGGAACCAGTTGGTAGCAAAGGGGATTTATTTTGCCGGAAAATACAGCAATGCCTCTGGCTCATTTTTATACCTCATTGCCTTCATGCACGTTTTGCACATGGCTGGTGGATTTGTTGCCCTTTTTGTGTCATTGTTCAAAACTATTAAAAAACGCTATAGCTCAGCGGATTACCTCGGTTTGGAGCTTACAGCGACCTATTGGCATTTCCTAGATATACTCTGGGTATATTTGTTTTTGTTTTTATATAATTATCGTTAATATTGCATCCGAAAATTCGTTAAAAAAACCTATGGCGCACACTGCTGAAATCGACACCAAGGAAGCGTGGAGTGGAGGACAATCTCCCTTCAGATTGAGTTATGGAAAAATCTTCATGTGGTTCTTTCTGGTGTCAGATGCTCTGACATTCGGCGGACTCTTGATCTCTTATGGCTTTATTCGTCACAAATACGCTGACATTTGGCCAAAAGCTGAAAATGTGTTCACGCACTTTCCATTCGTAGAATCGCATTTGCCTTTGGCTTATGTAGGTTTGATGACTTTTATCCTCATCATGTCCTCTGTAACCATGGTGCTTGCAGTTGAAGCAGGACACCGTATGGATAAGAAGGGTGTTACAATTTGGATGTTGTGGACAATCATAGGTGGTTTAGCATTCGTTGGATCTCAGGCTTGGGAATGGTATCACTTCATTATTGGTACGCATGAAGGAGCGGTGCGGAATGTTTGGGACATGGCCACTGGTCAATATGTCCAAACGACCTTTCATGGTGCCAACATGGTCACAAACGAATATGGTGTCCCTCAGTTTGCGAATTACTTTTTCTTCATTACTGGCTTCCACGGAACCCACGTATTCTCTGGGGTGGTGTTAAACTTTATCATTTTCTTGAATGTATTGAAGGGGACATATGAAAAACGTGGTCACTACGAAATGGTTGAAAAAGTAGGTCTCTATTGGCACTTCGTAGATCTTGTTTGGGTATTTGTGTTTACCTTCTTTTACCTCCTCTAAAAACTTTCAAAGCGAAAAATAGTATGGAATTTCACGATAACTATCCACAGTATGAGATAATGTCCAACCATGACGAAGCTTATGGGAAAAAAGCACGTCGGACCCTATGGAACGTGTTCTGGGTGATGTTGGCAATAACCATTTTTGAATTGATCATTGGTTTTATGGCTCCTGACAAAGGTTGGAGTGGTACCACTTGGTTGAAAGTTCTTTTCATTTCATTGACGCTTGTAAAAGCGGCAGCAATTGTTCTTTGGTTCATGCACCTTGGACACGAAGTGAAGTTTTTCAAATGGGCCATTCTGGCACCATATATGTTGTTTATTATGTATACAACATGGATTGTTTTAACGGAGGGCACTTACAGTGGACAGTCAGGGAACTTTGCTCGCGTAGATCCTATTTTCATTAAGCAACAACAAGAACTTAAATTAAAGAAGGGTCACCATGGTGGCGAGGCACACGAAGCTGCTCCTGCAGAGGCGCATGGTGAGGCACACCACTAACCAAATTATTGATTATTTAAAAAGGGGCTCAAGCCCCTTTTTTTTTGATCCAGCAGTTACCTTTAAATTCATGCGCTTACTGCGGTAAGTGGATTTTATGGTTATTGTTTTTTCTTTATCTTCGAAGAAAGCTGTTTGTCATGCGAGTTCACCTACTCATTTTCCTTATCACATTTGTTTTGGTGAATCGTGCTCAAAACATTTGCAGTGGTGTGCCTGGAAGTAATACCCTCTTGCCGGTCACACAAACCATTTGTTCTGGTAATTCAGCTGTAATGGCGCTTGCGGGGACCTATTCTAATGTTGGTTATACCTACCAATGGAAAGCATCCCCTGCATCAATATCTGGCCCTTACACCACGGTTGTTGGGGCAACCACAACTTCCTTTAATACAGGCCCCACCTATACTACGGGTGCAAATACGCATACGATTTTTTATCAAGCCATTATTACTTGCACGGCGAGTGGTCAATCTATTACACTTACTTCCACTCTATATGTTTTACCTTGCACCACCCCTTGTTCTGGCACACCAGCTGCCAACGTGGTGGTGCCCAGCTCAGGGAGTATTTGCACTGGAGCAGTGCCAGCCCTGAGTTTAACTACCACGAATACATTAACAGGTTTAACATATCAGTGGTCTGGCGCCACGGTGGCCTCAGGACCTTACACCGCTGTTCCAGGAGCGACCCAAGCAGCCTATGCAGGTTCTACTTTGAACACGGGTGTCTATTATTTTAAGGTAGTAACCACCTGTACGAATTCGGGAGCCACCAATTCCGCCATCGCAACGGTATCAGTTAATACCTGTCATACCTGCTTTGGAGTACCTGGTACCAATACCATTGTAACAGCTTCTCCCACCATTTGCGCAGGCACGTCGCCTGTTTTTTCATTGGCAAACACCTACACGAACTTAGGCTATGCTTATCAATGGTACAGTTCAACTGTTTCGGGAGTAGGCCCCTTTAGTCCAATTAGTAGTGCTACCCTCAATACGTATACAGCAGTGCCCCAAACGTCAACAAAGTACTACATGGTTGCTATAACATGCACGCTGAGTGGTCAAACTTTTTCTACGACAGCGATGGTTAACGTCTCCACTTGCGCCACACCTTGTGCTGGCGCACCTGCAACATCTTCTGTACTTCCATTAACACACACAGTGTGCTTGGATGAAATACCAACCATGTCTCTTTCTTCAACTTATACCAGTTCGGGTATAAGCTATCAATGGAAGTACAGTAATGCTGCCTCAGGTCCCTTCACAGCCATCACCAATGCCACCCTTGCCAATTACACAGGTAGTGCTTCTCCAGTAAATAGTTATTACCAGTGTGTGATTACCTGCAGTAATTCTGGGTTGAGTACAACGCTGTCACATACGGTTAAAGCTAAGAATTGCACCTATTGTGCGGGGCCGCCCGCAATAAATACAATTGTGCCTCAAAACTATACGATTTGTGCAGGTTTATCACCGTCGCTAAGTTTGTTGAATACATACTCAACTACAGGTTATACTTATCAGTGGCAAGCCTCCACTGTGTCGGTAGTTGGCCCCTTTAATCCAGTATCAGGGGCCATACAATCAAGTTTGATATACATACCCATTCAGCAAATGACACATTTCAATGTCATCATTACTTGTACCAATTCTGGTCATGTGACCAATGCGTATAGAACGGTGAGCGTTGTTGCCTGTCCTGGTATTTGCACCTCTACGCCAACGGGCTGCGATATCATCGCGTCTAAAACGCTAGTGTGTCTCAATCAAGGGAATACTGTGTACTTTTCCCTTAGTCAAACCTATACGCAATCAGGAATTAGTTTTCAGTGGCTATCTTCCACTGTTGCAACTGGACCTTACACACCTATAACAGGAGCAACGGCTCCAACCTTCACAGTAATGAATCCACTGCAATCAACCTATTTTGCTGTGGTCATCACGTGTACCAACAGCGCATTGAGCTATTCCACTCAGGTGTTTATGAAGGGAACGACTTGTCCCGGTTTTGAAGAGCACAATTTCTCTAACGCTGTAAAAGTACTTTATGACAATCGCGCCAATACGTTGCAAGTGCAACTAACAGATAAGTTTATCGAGGCTGAAGTGGAAGTCCTAACTATTTCAGGCATCCGTTTTCTGGCACAACGTTGTCACACGGGCATGAATTATATACCAATTCATCCCGATGTTCAGGGGGTGTATTTTTATATCTTAAAGAGTAAGCAGGGAGAGGTACTTGAACGTGGTCGTTTCTTGTTAGGAGGAAAAGATTAGTTGGGTAAGCTTTATTTATATTTTCCGTTAATCAACTAGAAAATAGTTGGGGATTATTATATGATTCTTTCTAACTGACTTTTTGCAAATGATCCCTACTTCCTGACTTTTTGTAAAAGCAAAATCAGTCCACTGTGCGTCCTGTTTTCATTTGAATTCAATTTAAGGGATTATGGAATGATCCCTACTTCCTGACTTTTTGCAAAAGCAAAATCAGTCCGCTACGCGTCCTGTTTTCATTTGAAT
>CANGWA010000015.1 GCA_947457335.1 Sphingobacteriaceae bacterium | reverse complement strand
GCACGAATTACCAAAACTTTAACGCCTTAGCTACAGTCCTCAACAGTGTGGGTGTATCTGGCCCGCTTGTTGTAAACGTGGTTGCAAACTCAGGACCTTATAACGAACAAGTCCAGTTCAATCAAATTACAGGGATGTCTGCTAGCAGTCCGGTGATTATTAACGGTAACAACAACTTACTTACATTTAGTTCTGCAAATTCAGCTCAACCATGGGTTATGTACTTGAATGGTACGGATTTTCTTCAAGTAAACAATCTTCAAATGAGTGGAACAGGTTCTTTTGCTTATGTGCTAGATGTAACCAACGCAGCAAATAACAATACCTTCACTGCTTGTACTTTTTCTGTTCCAATTTCAGGGACATCAACCTCGCAAATTCCAATCATGTTTAGCGGTAGTGGTACGAGCTATGCAACATTCGGTAATGCAGGTAGCAACAATGCCATCATGTCGTGTACTACTTCAGGAGGTTACTTTGGTGTTTCGATGTATGGCAATACCTCCGCACCAAACCCAACCAATAACCGCATTGAGAACACTAGTGTAAATGACTTTTACCTATATGGAATGTACATCTACATGGGCCATAAAAACTACGCTATTCGTAACAACCGTGTACAACGCTTCAACCGTACAGTGGTAACCACTTGCTATGGCATGTACATTTATTACATTGACGGTTTTATGGTAGAAGGAAACACCATCTCTAATTTGTTTGACCAAGTTCCAACAAACACATCCACCTGCTATGGTGTTATCATGAACTATAGTTTTTCTTACTATCTAGGATTAGGTAGTTCAGCAGAAAGCAAAAACACCTTCCGCAACAACATCATTTCTGACATTCGTCATAACGGTTTAGTTTATGGCTTACAATCAGTCTATTTAGATGGATTTATCTACCACAACACCATTTCTCTGGACCACACGGCATCGACGCAAGCCTCTACAACATATGGCATGTACTCGTACGCCACTTCTGTTTACCAAATGGATGTTCGAAATAACTTGATCACAGTTACTCGTGGTGGATCTGGCACCAAATATGGATATTACAATCCAAACATTACTGCAGGAACCAATTTTGATAAAAACGATATTTTTGTTAGTGGCGGAACCGGAACCAACTTCTATGGTTACTGGACCACCACTGCAACCAACCTTGCAGCTTTCCAAAGCCAAGGAGCCAACTTAAATGGTTTGTCGGTTGACCCTCAATACGCAAACATGGCTAACTACGATTACCGTCCGACCAACCTCACTATGGACAATCAAGGTAATGCCTTGGGCGTTTTCTTTGACAAAAATGGATTTGTAAGAAACCAATCAGCTCCTGATATCGGTGCATTGGAATTTAACTCGCCAACTTGTTCAAGTACACCAACGAACACCATTGCTGGACCAAACTATTCGCTTTGTCCAGGTGAAACCGCTAACTTTATCGTTAACAATCTTTCATCGGATCTTGGCATAACCTATCAATGGCAATATTCTTCTATTTCAAATGTTGGGCCATTTACACCAATTGCAGGTGCTAACTCCTTCAGTTTAGCTGCAGCAAACCAAACCGCTCAGGGATGGTATAGCGCAGTTATTACTTGTACAGCTGCTGGTGGTGGATCTACTGCACCTGTATGGCAAGTAAACATAGCCGGTCCCACCACTTCACAAGTTCCTTATTTTGAAAGTTTTGAAGGTATTGGCATGAATAACCGCTTACCAAACTGTTCTTGGTCTGCTCCGGGTATGGGTTCATCTGCAAATACCTATACCTCTGCTCAAAGTTCTAACCGTTTGCCATTGACTGGAAATAGCTTTGCTACATTCAACAATAGCCAAACTACAGCCAACTACTACTTTACCAATCCAATTCAATTAAATGCTGGTATTACCTATTCTGCTTCAATTTGGTATCAATCCGACTTAACTGGTGCAACCAACTGGTCAGACTTGAGCTTACTCGTCGGCCCGAACCAATCGGCAACTGGTCTGGTGAGCATTTGTTCAACCAACGGTCCAGCCGTGAGTGCAGTCTATAAATCTCTTTCTGGTACTTTCACCGTTGCAACATCTGGTGTATACTACGTAGGTGTAAGAGCAACAGGAGCAACAGGAACAGCACAGTACCTGACAGTTGATGACTTGCGTATCAACATCCCATGTTCAGTTGCAGCAAACCAGCCAAGTGTTACCGCCACCGCCGCTAACGCTACTATTTGCTCGGGTAACAATGCTGTATTAACTGCTAATGGTGCAAATTCTTATGTATGGGCGCCAAACGGGGCAACCACTGCTATTAATAACGATCAGCCACAGAACAACACTACTTATACCGTAACAGGAACCAATTCTTTGACAGGTTGTAGTAACCAGGCGGTGATTAACATTAGTGTTAAGCGCTCTCCAACCATTACAGGTATTGCAGTGCCTCCAGTAGTTTGTGAAGGCAAAACATCAAATCTATCTGCTTCAGGAGCCTCAACTTACACTTGGGCTGCTGGTGGTACAGGTGCTATTAAAACCGTAACAGTAACCGGTCCTGCGACTTACTCAGTAATTGGTACAGGCACAAATGGTTGTCAAGCGAATGCAGTTGTAGCTGTGGCTTCTCTGCCTTCACCTACAATTACTGCCAACGTTTCAGCACAAACTATTTGTGTTGGCGAAACCGCAACATTGAACGCATCGGGTGCTAGTACTTACCAATGGGTAAATGCTTCTCCAGCTGCTTTATTAGTTGGTAATGGGCTTACATTCATTGGTACATCGCCATCGGCTTATTCATGGGTTGTAACAGGTACTGATGGCAACGGTTGTCAAGGTACTACCAACGTTAACCTTACTGTCGACGCTTGTGCTGGTATTAACGAAACAACTGTAAATAACGGTGTTTCTGTTTATCCGAATCCAACCACTGGTAAGTTGAATGTTGTTACTTCATCTGCCACAGCAATGGCCGTAGTAACAGACATGACTGGCCGTGTGGTGCTTTCACAAGACGTCAAGGCAAACGATCAGTTGGATTTATCGGCATTAGCAAACGGCGTATACTACGTACGTGTGGCTGGTAACTCTGGTGTTTCAACTGTGAAAGTTGTAAAGAACTAATCGTTCTTCACTAATAAAGAAAGGGCTATCCATTTGGATAGCCCTTTTTTATTGTTCTATGATGTAGAGAGGAAATAAATAAGTCAAGGTTGATTAAGGCGCAAGGCGCACACGTTGCCACTTGGCGTCTTTTTTTACATAGAGGACCCTGTCGTGCAAACGATCTGGTCGGCCTTGCCAGAATTCAATTTGGTGTGGGATTACTTTGTATCCGCCCCAAAAACTGGGACAAGGAGGAGGCGTTGAACGGTATTTTTCGGATAGTATTTTTACTTCCGCTTCAAGTTCTGCGCGCGAGGAAATGACGCTACTTTGAGGGGAAACAATGGCTGAGATGCGGCTTTCAAAGGGACGACTAACAAAGTAAGCAGCGGAGTCGACGCGGTTAATTTTTTCTACAGCGCCATTGATGCGCACTTGTCTAAAGAGAGGTTGCCAATGGAATAGGAGTGAGGCACTTGGATTTTCCTTAATATCCTTCCCCTTCTCACTTTCGTAATTCGTAAAAAAGGTAAACCCCGAAGCGTCAAATTCTTTTAGAAGAACTGTTCGCAGATGTGGTTCCCCTTTCTTGTTTGCAGTAGCCAGCATCATAAAGTTGGTTTCATCCTCGCAGATTTGAAGAGCCTGATCGAACCATTCTTCGAAAAAGGCTATTGGGTTTTCGGGTGAAGATACTGGATCAATCATCGAACCGGAGTATTCGGTTCTCATGTTGGAAATATTCTTTTTCATAAAAAATAAAGGGGGCCGGGTCCCCCTTTGATCCTGCTAACCTATCTTGATGGCTCGTCCCGGTGAGTGTCAAGGGTGTTTTAGTGACAATCCACTGTGATGCTATTTCAAAGTTACATCTTCATCTTTTCAGCCCGCATGAGCAGTTTCAAAGCGATAGATGATTATCCTCATTTACAAAGTGCCCCTTCTGGCTTGTTCGGCTTCAATGCTTTCAAATAAGGCTTGGAAATTGCCCTTACCGAACGATCTTGCCCCCTTGCGTTGGATGATTTCAAAAAACAGAGTGGGTCGATCTTCAACTGGTTTTGTAAAGATTTGAAGCAAGTAACCTTCTTCATCACGGTCGACCATGATACCCCATTTCTTCAATACTTCAAGATCTTCTTCAATCCTGCCCACACGATCTTTTACGGTGTCATAATAAGTGCCTGGGACATAGAGGAATTCGACCCCTCTGCTCCGCATTTGCGAGATGGTGTAGACGATGTCGTCTGTTGCAACTGCAATGTGCTGGCAACCGGGACCGGCGTAAAAATCAAGAAATTCTTGGACTTGGGAGTTTTTCTTGCCGATGGCGGGTTCATTGATGGGGAATTTGATTCTGCCATTTCCATTGGTCATCACCTTGCTCATGAGTGCGGTGTACTCCGTTGAAATGTCCTTGTCATCGAAGGTGATCAAGTTAGCAAAACCCATTACATCTTGATAAAAGGAGGACCAAGTGTTCATAGAACCCAATTCAACATTACCAACCATGTGATCGATGTACTTTAATCCGGTAGGGATTGGTTTAAATTCAGACTCCAGTTTTTCAAACCCAGGCATGAAGTAACCATTGTACTCGTTGCGTTCAACAAATAGGTGGATGGTTTCTCCATAGGTGTGAATACCGGCAGTGACCACCTTTCCATACTCATCACTAACTTCTTGAGGAGATTGGTAAGATCGCGCTCCTTTCGAGATGGCTTGTTGATAGGCATTTCGTGCATTGTCCACCCAAAGTGCAATTACTTTTACGCCATCACCATGCTTTTTGATGTGTTCGCCAATAGCTGAATTTTCATGGTAAGGGGTGGTTAATACCAATACAATTTTATCCTGCCTTAATACATAAGAACACTTTTCACGGTCCCCTGTTTCCAATCCCCTGTATGCATAATCTTGAAAACCAAATGCACTCTTATAATAATGTGCCGCTTGCTTGGCGTTCCCCACATATAATTCAACGTGATCAGTGCCGTTGATAGGGAAAAAATCTTTGGCTTCATCAAAAATTTTTTCCCCCGAATAATTGTAATTTTTTACTGCTGTTAAATCTTTCATAATGGTTTTTTTATTGTGTAAGAGGATGTGTTAACCAAGATTTATAATAGTCTTTCACTTCATGTTTTACCGCTTCGGTGGTGACAGAAACGGGACTGAAGGGATCAATCATAACCGCTACTTCGCGTGTTTCTTTCTTGCCGATGCTTCTTTCAATAGCGCCCGGGTGCGGTCCATGTGGAATGCCAGCAGGATGCAATGTGAATTGGCCCTTACCGATGTTATTACGGCTCATAAAGTCACCGTCTACATAATAAAGGATTTCATCAGAGTCGATGTTACTGTGATGGTAGGGTGCAGGTATAGCATCTGGGTGATAATCATAGAGGCGAGGAACAAATGAGCACACCACGAAATTGGCTGATTCAAACTGTTGATGGACTGGTGGAGGCATATGAATTCGTCCTGTAATGGGTTCAAAGTCAAAAATATTGAACCCATATGGGTAATGGTAACCGTCCCATCCAACTGCATCAAATGGGTGTGTTGCATAGTAGTATGGGTAAACAAACCCATTTTTCTTAATCATCACTTTAAAAGACCCTTCTTCATCGTGTGTTTTAAGGTTGGTCGGTAATTTATAATCGCGTTCACAAAATGGGGAATGTTCTCCCATTTGTCCGTATTCGTTTCTATACCGTTTTGGGGTTTTTACCGGTTGATGTGATTCAATAAAGAGGACTTTGTTTTCCTTTGTTTCGAAATGGAGTTTGTAGACAGTTCCTCTTGGAATCACAAGATAATCGCCATAGCCAAATGCAATCTCACCAAAAATCGTTTCCAGTATACCTGCACCTTTGTGTATAAAAAGGATTTCATCAGAATCAGCGTTCTTGAAGAAATATTCTTCCATTGATTTGGATGGCGCAGCAATACCAACCTGAATATGGTTATTGAAGAAATAGATTTTTCGGGAAGTGATATAATCGCTTTCTGGTAAAGTTTCCATGCCGAGGAAACTCATTGCTTTTAGATTTTCTGAAAAGGCGGCTATGGGACGGAGGTCAATGGGTTTTTCGGTTCCCAACACCATGGTGGGTGGGTGAAGGTGGTAGATTAAGGAGGCTACTCCAGAAAAACCCTCTGTGCCGGCGAGCTCTTCATGATACAAGCTTCCATCGTTTTTTCTGAAGACAACATGTCTTTTTTTGGGCAAATGTCCGTTTTGCTGATAAATTGGCATACGATGTGTTTAGATTGCAAATCAACTGTAAACTCAATACGAATGCCATGACAGGCGTCATTTTAGCAAAATGACTTTGGTCAAGATTCCCTTATCGGTATTAGATTTTAAGTGAATGAGAAATTTCGGTGCAACTAGGTTGTGCTGCTGAAAACGTTTTCACGTAGTTGGGCGCGATGGAAATACACATCGAAGCAAAGGCAGATGTTACGTAAAAATGGTCTTCCTGCTACAGTGACTTGGAGGGTATTATCCTTTATAATCACAAGATGGTCTTCCTCTAAATCACTTAATCGATCTAGCGCTTCAACAAATTGATTGTTTTCGAGTTCGGAAGGTGTCCAGCTCGTCTTCATATGACACATGATGTCAAGAATATGTCTTCTGAAAAGAACATCATTTCCGTCTAATACATGTCCTTTTTGAAGCGGCCAGTTGCCTTCATTTATACACGCAATGTAAGGTTCTACCGTTTTTATATTTTGAGCAAAAGCACTTCCTGCATCGCTAATAGATGATACGCCTAATGCTAAAAGTAGGTGGGCAGGATGTTCGGTGTATCCCATGAAATTACGGTGCAGACGATTTTCTATCAGTGCTTGGTACAAGGCATCGTGCGTTAGTGCAAAATGGTCCATTGCAATGGTATGGTATCCTGCTTGACTTAACATGGCATTTCCTAACCTGGCGAGTTCTGCTTTTTCATTTTCTTTCGGTACATCCAAATCGGTGAACTTACGTTGCCCTGGTTTTATCCAGGGAACATGAGCGTAGCTATAAAAAGCAATTCTATCGGGTTTCAATTGAATGACTGCCTCCAGGGTTTTTTTTAGTCCTTCTTTTTTTTGAAATGGAAGTCCATATACTAAGTCGAAGTTGATAGAAGTGTAACCGTTTTTTCTTGCCGCATTTACTATTGTTTCAACCTCTTCTACACTTTGGTAGCGATTGATGGCTTCTTGAACAATCGGGTCGAAATCTTGAATGCCAAAACTGATTCTATTAAAACCTAGTGCGTTCAGTACCTTGAGATGTTCTTCGGTTGTATTGGCGGGGTGGGCTTCAAAGCTAAAGTCATGGTGTGCCAATAAGTTGCAATCCGCAAGAATAGATGATATTAAATAGTGTAAATTCTCAGGTGAAAAGAATGTTGGCGTTCCTCCTCCAAGATGTATCGTTTTAATACGGGGACGTTCATTGATGCAAGTGAGATTAAGTTTCCATTCTTTTAGCACGGCGTCAATATAAGGTTCTTCAACCTTGTGGTTGACGGTAATGCGCGTGTTGCAAGCGCAATAAGTACAAAGGCTCTCGCAGTAGGGCAGGTGAATATACAAGCTGATGCCGTCTGCTTGATTAGCAAGTACAAATGCTTTTTTGAGATGTTCTTTCCATTGATCAACATTCAAATTGTTTTCCCAAAAAGGAACAGTGGGATAACTTGTGTAACGTGGTGCTGCCTTGTTGTATTTGCTAACCAGACTCATGAGGCGTATTGTTGATGATGAAGTTCGTTGATGAAGTTATCGAGAATACCTTGTTTAACATGAGGCATCATGATGAGTTTGTACCATTCTGGCTGCTGGGTGTGATTGTCTGGCACAAGAAAGTACTTTGACGCAAGTTGTGGAGTAATGTAGGTGGATTTGATGGTGACTATATTAATGAATGGATTTCTGAAATACCGAATATTCATTTCGTCCAATCTGGCACAAAGTGAAGCCGTTTTATCATTCAAATCATGTATTTTTACCATCCATCCAGAAGAACCGTAGGTGTGGAGGATCATCCAGGTGCAAATAGCATTGGCGCCAGAACGGCTGCCACAAAGCGTATAGTCTGTTCCTTTTACATAGGAGGCCTCGTCAGTTTGTACGTAGGACATAAGGTTTTTTCTTGCCAAAAAGATACCTGTTCCATACGGCGCTTGTAACATCTTGTGGGCATCGAGTGAAATCGAACTAATATGAGGATTCTTGAAGGAAAGATTATTGGACGGATTGGTGAAAGGATAAATAAATCCACCATATGCACCATCGGCGTGTAACCTAAAGTTTAGCTTTAATGTTGAAAACAAAGAGGCGAATTGGTCAGGGTCATCAACACTGCCAAACATGGTTGTAGCCATATTGGCCACACCAATGAAGTACTTTATTCCCTTGGTTTTGGCGGCAAGGAGTCGTTTTTCAAGTGGGGGAAGAAGAATGTTTCGGTGCTCTTTATCCACTTCAGCGACAATGACTGGTATACTGAGTAGGTCGGAAGCTTTATGAATGGAATAATGGGTGTCCTCTGAACAAACAATTGCAATTTCATCAAGCGTGGCACCATATTCCGTTATGTACATGTTTCTGTAGATCCACATCGCTTCAATGTTGGCCTCAGTGCCACCAGAGGCCACGTATCCATCGTATTGCTCCGGTTCAGCACCCAGTATTTCACAGGCACAGATGCGGATGAGTTCGCGTTCTATATCCTGTGTCCCTTTAAACATAGGTTCTCCCTCAGCAAGCAGTGTGTGACACCCAATGTGATTGGGATTGGCAATCATGGAGGAAAGGAATGGGGCGTCTTTTAAGAACGGGGCATCATCATAAAAAATCTGATCATCGAGATAGGTGGCTGGAAGTCCAAGTATATTCTCTGTTCTGTAATTAGCATTGTTTCCTAGCGCAGAGAAAACACGTTGGCTAATTTTATGTTGATTGAGTTTTGGCCAAAACATAATTAATGTGTGCAAATTAAATGGGACTGGCAAGTAGCCACACCAGTAGTATGATGTATGGAGGGACTAATAAACGGTATGCCTAAATTCATGCCACGAAGAATAAGTAGAATACCAACAGCAGTCATCATTACAGGAAAAGCTTTTGTTATGACTTGTCGGAAGTTTTTGTTGTATAGCGAAAAACTTTGCACTGCTATAAGTGCGGGTAGTGTTGCTATACCAAACCCTACCATAAATTGTGCGGCATTTAAAGCGTTGCCTGTAGCCGCAGCTGCTGCAGCGGCCATGTATAACATACCACATGGCAATAGTCCGTTCAAAAGACCAATTCCAAAAATGGCTCTAACCCCTCTTTTACCAAGTAAGTCGGAAAAATGACCGCGTAATTTTTGATAGGCCTTGTTTAGAAAGGGTGGTGTATAGTAATTAGGATTGATGAAGCGGGGGAGCAGCGCGGAGAGGACAATTAAGCTGCCAAGTGTGATGGATAGCAATTGTTGAAGGCCATTCATGAAAAACACTCTCCCCGCTAATCCGGATAAGGTGCCGATTAGGACGTAGGTAATTGTTTTGCCGAGGTGGTAGCTGGTAATGGAGAGGAATTGTGTTAAGGAACTCTTCCTATTAATGGGAAGAGCAAGCGCAATGGGACCACACATCCCTACGCAATGAAAACTGGATGCAAAGCCTAAGGTTAGACCGGCTATCAGTTCTGTTATCATTGAATGGTTACAACCCCTTCGTGGAAGTAGTGTTTGTTGTTGGCGGTGTAATCGATTTTAACCTTGTATACGCCAGGTTGGAGTACAGTTTTATTAACTTCCTGTGTACCTTCGAAAAAATGGATAGGCAATTTGATGTCGTTAGCAGAGTGTGCAGGACTGAAGAAGTAAATTTCTCCACTGATGGTTGTATTTGCCAAAGATTCAGGAGCTTCAAAGACAATTGATTTATCATTGACGCTATAGGACATTCCATCCGGCAGGGCAGCATCATTGTTCATGGCGTCAATACGCTCTTGGTATTTTAATTCCTGCGCGTAGTAATCTTTTGCTACGAGTTCCTCTCCATTATTACTACTGATAATGACTAAACTAACGATAAGCGCCACAAAGCTTATATAGAGTAATGTTATGCGAATTGACCAACTCATGATAGGTTTTTATTTATTAGATACTGGTGCAAGGAAATTTGTCTTGACCGTTTTGATTTTTCTATTGTTACTGTACACACCGATTTTTAGTTGTGTTTTGCGCTTCAAGATGTTCTTTTTCTTCAAGATGATGAAGAACTCTCCATCGCTTATGCCTTCACTTTTTACAGTTAAACTTTTTCCAACAACTTTAATAATTCCCTCGTTGTTCTCAACTCTTAATTCAACAGGCAAGGAGTCTCTCGTTTTGTTCACCAATTTGATTCGGTAAAGATTACTAATTTGATCATCAGGTTGTTCTTGATACAATAATCCTTTCGCTCGTTGAATGGTTGCATCGTAATCGCTTCTGGTTAGCAATAAAGTGGCCTCAAGTCCAATCAGTACGGTTAAAACAAGACTATAGGCAAGCATCCGACGGGTGAAACGCAATGGCGTTTTGTTCTTGATGCCGTTTTCTGAATCATAGCGGATGAGTCCTTTCGGTTGGTGGACCTCTTCCATAATGCTGTCGCAAGCATCAATCCAGGCAGTACAATTCACACATTCTAATTGAGTCCCATTGCGTATATCAATACCAGTGGGACAAACGCGAACACATAGACCACAATCAACACAATCGCCCTTTGTTTCAATTTGATCCTTTTTCAGTTTGCCACGTGGTTCTCCTCGCATATAATCATATGCTACAACAATGGAGTTGGGGTCGAGTAATACACCTTGCATCCTGCCATAAGGACAGACAATGAGACAAACTTGTTCACGGAACCACGAATAGACAAAAAAGAAGACTGTGGTAAAAATTAGAATGGCTAAAAATCCCCCAGTGTGTTGGCTTATCGGTTCAGTAATAATTTTATAAAGCTGGTCAACTCCGATAATATAAGTCAGGAAGGTATTGGCAATTAAAAAGGATATCAAAAAGAAGAGAGCATACTTGATGGAACGTTTTTTGATTTTTTCAGTATCCCATGCTTGTTTGTCCAATTTGCGTTGATGGTTGGCGTCACCTTCAATCCAGTATTCTACTTTGCGGAAAATCATCTCCATGAAGATGGTTTGGGGACATGCCCAACCGCAGAAGATCCGTCCGAAAATGACCGTAAAAAGAGCAATGAAAACGATGAATATTAACATGCCTAGTCCAAAAATGAAAAAATCCTGAGGCCAGAAGATCATCCCAAATAGGATGAACTTCCGCTCAAGAATATTCATTAAGAACAAAGGTTGATGATTGACCTTAATAAAGGGTAAACCAAAGAACAGCACCAGATAAATCAGGCTCAATAAAGAGCGAAGGTTGTAGAATTTGCCTTGCGGCTTGGTTGGATATATCCAAACCCTCTTCCCTTCTTTAATAGTAGCAATACTGTCGCGAAAACTATCTGGTATTTTCTTCTCGGGTTCTAAACTCATAGTTCCTATTATCTCTGCTCAACTGCTGGCGATACAGCCTTCAAGGTGTCTGTTTTTAGTTGAAGACTGTCCGTCTTAACCGCAGTTGAATCTGCAGGGGCAGCACCTTCTTCTGTAAACAAATCACCTTGTGGTGCTTTGGCGTTTGCAGGATTAGTGCCTTTAATTGACTTAATATAACTGGTCAATTGCGCAATTTGCATGGGTGAAAAATCTTCTTTCCATGATTTCATCCCTTTTTCAATCCAACCATATTTAATTGATTTGAAAATGTCAGCTAATTTTCCACCATGCACCCAATAATCGTCTGTCAAATTAGGGCCAACTCCACCTTCACCGGCACGACCATGACAAGCAGCGCAGCTGGCAAGGAATATCTGACCACCTGCATCAATGTCAGACTTCTCCAACATTTTTACGGTGTTTTCATCCACCATGTTTGCTGAGTTTTTCATGAATTCAGCTACCGCTAATTCTGCAGCTTTCATCTCCTTTTTGTACTCTGCCGTTTGTAAGTCACCTGTACCAATAATGTGGTAATTGGTGATGTAGATGACTGCAACCAATATGGTCAGGTAGAAACCATATTTCCACCAAGGAGGTAGATCGTTGTCCAATTCTTTGATACCATCATAATCGTGATCAAGCATGATTTCTGATTCTTGCTCCAATGAAACAGACGCATTGAGCTTATCCAGCATGCTTGGCATGGCTGAGACTTGTTTTCCTGCTGCAGCCGCTTCACTCGCTTCGTGTGTCAACTCTTCACGGAGAAGTTTGTTCATGGTGAGGATAAGCAAACCAAGCACCATGGCTTCAATGCCTATAACTGCTACCATGAAGTAAAAAGTGAACTGGTTCATTCCACCGATACTATCATTGGCCACTGGTGCTGTTGCGGCTTGCATTTGAGAAGCCAAGCCTAAAAGGAATATAACCAGTGCTGTTTTGGTAGGAGTAGAGCTTTTCTTAGCATTTCTAATCAAGCGATCGCTCGTTGCAATGTTTTTTAGGACTTGAGAAAGAGCGATAATCACCACTAATAAAACCAAACTGGTAACCAGTAGGGTATTGAATAGGGCATTTGAAAATGCCGATGGTGCAGGGGCAGCGGTTGAATCCTGAGCTAGGGATAAGCCTGGTAGCACCAATGCTGCTATAAGTGCGGATAGTTTATGTTTATTTGCCGATTTCATGTGTGTAGTTTTAATCGTTATTTGAAAGCGGAAGTTCTTCCAGGTACTTGAAGTATTCTTTTCTTCCTTTGAAAACAAATACGCCAACAGCGATGAAGAACAACAGGAATATGAATAGGGATACCAGTGGATAGGCGCCGATTCCTGTGATGCTTGCCAGATAATTGATGAATTTCATGTCTTCTTATTTTTCAGCGGTTTCTTTTTTCTCTCCTTTAATGTCCTTACCCAAACGTTGCAGGTAGGCAATCAAGGCAATTATCTCTCTGTCTGCTTCAATCGTAATGCCATCATTCTGAAGCGACGCTGCAATAACCCTGGCTTGCTTTTCCATGTCCGCAGCGGCAATATCAGCATATCCTTCAGGATACGGAACGCCTAGCTTTTGCATGGCTTTAATTTTACCTACAGTACTGGATACATCTACCTGATCTTCCAATAACCAAGGGTAAGCAGGCATTTTAGAATTCTCAGTCATCGATGTTGGATCCTGCATGTGGTTAAAATGCCAGCTATCTGGGTACTTACCGCCTATGCGCGCTAAATCTGGTCCAGTACGCTTACTTCCCCATTGGAAAGGGTGATCGTAAACGAATTCTCCAGCTTTGGAATATTCGCCGTAACGAGCCGTTTCACTGCGAAATGGACGCACCATTTGGGAGTGACAGGTATAACAGCCTTCCCTTAAATAGATGTCGCGGCCTTGTAATTCAAGCGGGGTATAAGGTTTAACGCTTGATATTGTTGGAATGTTTGATTTAACCAAGAAGGCTGGTATAAATTCGATAATACCACCAATGGCCACCACTACCAAACTCAAAATCATTAACTGCACTGGTCTGCGTTCAATGGCGCGGTGCCAGTGGTCTTTTTCATGAGCAACATATGTGGTAGAGAGCGCTGCTGCTTCTGCTTCTTCATTGGCAACGAACGAACCGGCCTTGATTGTTTTTACAAGGTTGTAGGCCATCATGACAGTACCTACAAGGTAAAGCGTTCCCCCAACAGCCCGTGCGGCGTAAAATGGCATCATTTTAGTAACGGTGTCCATGAATTGCCAACGTAATTGTCCTTCTGGTGTAAAGTCTTTCCACATCAAGCTTTGCATGATACCCGCCCAATACAAAGGCACGGCGTATAGAACAATGCCCAATGTGCCAATCCAAAAGTGCATGCTAGCTAATTTTTGGGAATACAGTTTGGTTTGAAATAAACGGGGAATCAACCAATACAAGACACCAAAAGTGAGAAAGCCATTCCAGCCTAACGCACCTACGTGCACGTGGGCAATGGTCCAATCGGTGAAGTGTGAAATGGCATTCACGTTTTTAAGGGATAACATTGGACCTTCAAATGTTGCCATACCATAGGCAGTGACTGCAACAACGAAGAATTTCAATACGACCTCGTCTCGCACACGGTCCCATGCACCGCGCAAAGTCAGTAAGCCATTAATCATCCCACCCCAAGATGGAGCAATGAGCATCACAGAAAACACCACCCCAAGTGATTGAGCCCAATCGGGCGTTGCTGTGTAGAGAAGGTGGTGTGGACCAGCCCAAATGTAAATGAAAATCAACGCCCAAAAGTGAATAATCGAAAGGCGATAGGAATATACAGGGCGGTTAACTGCTTTCGGAACAAAGTAGTACATGATGCCCAAGTAAGGAGTGGTCAAAAAGAACGCAACGGCGTTGTGGCCATACCACCATTGCACCAAGGCGTCTTGCACCCCTGCATACCAAGAATACGATTTCCAAAACGACACAGGAATCTCGATGGAGTTAACGATGTGCAACATGGCAACAGTAACGAAAGTGGCAATGTAGAACCAAATGGCTACATACAAGTGCCTTTCTCTTCTTTTTAGAATGGTACCAAACATGTTCCACCCAAATACAACCCAAATAAGGGCAATGAGTATGTCAATTGGCCATTCTAATTCAGCATATTCCTTACCTGTTGTTTTTCCTAGCACAAGGGTGACTGCAGCGAGGACAATGATGAGTTGCCAACCCCAGAAATGGACTTTACTTAAAAAGTCACTGAACATTCTAGCTTTAAGTAACCGTTGAAGGGAATAGTACACCCCCATGAAAATGCCATTGCCCACAAATGCAAAAATGACGGCATTGGTGTGAATAGGCCGAACCCTACCATAACTGGTATAAGGTAAGTCGAGGTTTAATACTGGGAATACAAGCTGTAAGGCAGCAAGTAAACCAGCTGTCATTCCCACAATTCCCCATACGATTGTGGCGTAAGCGAACCATTTTACAATGGTGTTGTCATAGCTGAACTTTTCCAGGTTATGACTCTTGTTGTTGTCCGTCATTTCTTCGGTTACTGTTATTTGTGTTTGTGTTGGTACTTTGTTTTTCGTCGAATAACATCCTGATGGCAGGGGTGTAATCGTCCTCATACTGTCCCGATTTTACCGACCATATAAAGGCGGCTAAAAATCCAAGTGCGACAAGCAGACTGGCAGAAACTAGAATAATTATTGCACTCATAGCGTTCTCAAAATTACCCGCGTGTTAACCGAAGCTTGCTGAGTAGCGTCAAGCAACAATATGATAATTGTCACTTTTCTAGCGTTCATCATAACTGGCGTTGATGTTCAGTTCTTTAGCTTTGGTTTTTAATTTCCTTGCAAGTAAGCTACTCATGGATGTAGTAAATGCCACAATGCTAACGGAGCTGATCGGCATTAGAATAGCTGCAATTACAGGCTCCAGTGCGCCTTGGACGGCAAACCACAGTCCCACAAAATTGTATAGTATAGAAATAATAAAACTACCCGCAATAATGGTTTTTTCTTTTCGGCAATACCGTATTAATTCAGGAAGTATGCCGAAGTTTTTCCCTTCAAAAATCACATCACAGGCTGGTGAAAAATTGTTCACGTTGTCCGTAATGGCTATACCTGCATCACTCTGTTGCAATGCCCCTGCATCGTTCAGGCCATCACCAGTCATAATCACCTTGTGCCCTGATTGTTGCAATGCTTGAATGAATTCTAATTTTTCATGCGGTGTACAATTGAATTGCAAAGTGGCGTCGTTTCCAAAAACACTATTTAAATGTCTGCGTTCTGCTGCATTGTCACCAGATAAAACTGAAATACCAAAATCACTTTTTAAGTTATTAATGACAGCATTGAGGTGCTCACGGTATACGGTTGATACAGAAAAGCGTCCAAGAATTCTACCGTTGGCTTCGATGTAAATGGCACTTCCTTTTTCGGGTGCAGTAACACTTAATCCAAGAAAGCCAGGGGAACCCATACGCACATTTTGTTTGTCAAAACATGCCTCGATGCCAGCTCCCTTGATTTCCTTGAAGGAGGAAAAAGGAACGCGCGTATACATGGGCAAGTATGTGACAACGGCTCGGCTGAGCGGGTGTGAGGACTGTGCCGCCAGCGTGCGTACCATGGCGGCTTGTTGTGGGGTTAAAGATTGACCCTCATAGGAGACATCCGCATGCTGTTGCACAGTAATCGTCCCCGTTTTATCAAACACTATGGAGTCGGCATCACCAATACGCTCAATCACATTGGCATTGCGCGCGTAAAAACCGAATTTTTGCAACATGCGCAGCATGCTACCGTTGGTAAAGGTTGCCGACAAGAGAAGGGCGCAGGGACAGGCGACAATTAAAACGGCTGTTACCGCACTCCAAACGCGCGTAGGGTCATGAATAGACCAGTAAATAGCACTAGCAATCGCAATGGAAAAGAGGACCCAGGTAAATTGACGCGCAAGTCGGTGAATAAATGAAACCTTTTTTTCTTCCCGCTCATTCCTAAATGCATCGTTATTCCATAATTGAGTGAGGTAGCTTTGACTCACTTCCCGCACAACTTCTAGCTCCAAGGCACCTCCGGTCTGTCTTCCCCCAGCGTAAATGATTTCACCAATTTGCTTGTCCACGGGAATGGACTCACCAGTGACAAAGGAGTAATCAATTTGCGCCTTTCCCATGAATAAGATGGCGTCGGCGGGAATGATTTCTCCTGATAAAACTTTTATACGGTCACCTTGATGAATGTCTGAAACAGGTACCTGCTTCTCACTTCCGTCTTCTTCTAAACGTGTTACTCCAAGCGGAAAGTAAGAGGTATAGTCCCGATTAAAGGTCAATGAACTGTATGTTTTGTCCTGAAAAAAACGCCCTACGAGCATGAAAAAGACAATGCCGGACATGGAGTCGAGGTAACCTGCACCTGTTTGTGTGAGAATTTCATACACACTGCGTCCGAACGTAATGACAATGGCCAGTACAATGGGCGCATCGATGTTGAGAAATTTTTGTTTTAACCCTGCCCAAGCGCTGATGTAAAATTCAGATGCGCTATAAAAGAAAACGGGTAAGGCCAAAACTAAATTCAACCACGAAAAAAGTCGCCCCAATTGCTGTTGCTCAAAATGCCCCCCAGAAAAATATTCAGGAAAACTTAGCATCATGATGTTGCCAAATGCAAAGCCTGCTACTCCAATTTTGAAGATGCGTGTTCGGTTGTATTTTTTTAAGCCCTTGTCTGATAAATCATTTAAACTGATGTGCGGCTCATAGCCCACACTGGTGAGTATTTCTGCAATAGTGCGAAGACTTACCTTGTCATGCTGATAAACAACGGTCACTTCTTTCTTTAAAAAATTGACTTGGGAACTGAGTATACCCGCGTTGATTTTTCCCAAATGTTCCAATAACCAAATACACGAACTACAGTGCATTTGAGGGGTGTAGAAGGTGACGTGGGAGATGGTAGCGTCTTTGAATTTTATTAATTTTTCTTGGACCGTTTGATCATCCAGCACAGCATATTTGCCAGTGTTATTGATGTGCTTTTGATTCACACCAGGAGAATGGTTTAAACTATAATAATCGCATAAATCAACTTTGTTGATAATACTATAAACGGTTTTACACCCCTCACAACAAAAGGATTTTTCGTCAAATGGAATAGGATGATTTTGGCAGTTTTCTCCGCAATGATAACAAGAGGTTTCTGCAGGTGTGGCGGTTAACATAACACTATCAAAGGTATTGTGGGGATCACCGGTGGTGTATTGATGGAGGTCAGACCAGGGACATGACTTTTGTCATAAAACAAAAAACACCGGAACAGGTCCGGTGTTTTTAGAAAAAGGGATTAAATAGTTACATCCATTTAGAGAGGTAGGTGTTGACCTCACTGCGCAAGTCGGTAAAGGATTTATCTATTACAGTTACCTCTTCACGCACCTCCCTATGATCTTCAACTTTGCGATGATCAACAGCGGTGGGATTTTGTTTGATGCTCAGCATCAACTGGTCCTCACTTAAATTGATTTTGTGGTTAAGTTCGTCAATGTTGTTTTTGAAGACAATGAACCTGTTCTGAAAGTGTTCTGCCTGTGCTAACATGTCTTTAGACGTGTTCTTATTTACGACTTCTCCCAAACGGTTTTGCAGAACCTTAATTTCGTCCTTGTAAAAGGACATTTTTTGATGCCAACTTTGGTTCTCTTGGTGCTGGGTATAGATTTTCTCCGTGCTCATGTTTTTTTGTTTATGTCCCAAAGTTCTGTTTGGTGAGGCTAGAACTCAATGACCCGAATCATGAAGGATATTGATACATCTCACTAATTTAGTTAGAAAGTAGGTCGCCCGTTGTGGTTAAGGCGGACGCTACCGCTTGCTTTTTTCTTCCGACAGTCATGGATGTTTTTTTTCTTCACCATGACTCTACTGCTATTGACTCATTGATATGACGAATATCATGCCCAGTCATGACTACACTCAGTTGAGATTCAAGTGGTTTGATCTAACTTGCTGAATTTTAGTAAAATGGCTATATTAGAGGCAAACAAACCCGATATGGAAGGCAAGGAAGGTCTGGAAGCTTTATTCCGTTTTGCTACTGAGGGAATCATTGTAGTCGATTCCTCGGGGGCCATTGTTAATGCAAACCCCTCTGCTGAGAGAATGTTTGGTTATGAGCAAGGGGAATTAGTTGGGAAAAAGGTAGAGGCCTTGGTGCCATCACGGTTTTCCAACCACAATCAAAAACGCGATAATTTTACGCATAACCCACATGCTCGGCCGATGGGATTGGGTATTGACCTTTATGGTTGCCGCAAAGACAAGTCGGAGTTTCCGGTAGAAATTAGTTTGAGCCCTTATGTTTATGGGGGTAATCGGTTTGTTATTGGGTTCATTATCGATATTACCCGTAGGAAAGAGGCGGAAGATCGGTTGAAACAGTATTCTGCGGAATTAGAAAAACAAGTTGAGAAGCGCACCATGATCATGCGTGAGGCCATCCAAGAGTTAGAACGCACCCGCGATGAATTGAACGTAGCGCTGGAGAAAGAAAAGGAATTAGGTGAACTTAAAACCCGTTTTGTGAGCATGGCTTCGCACGAATTCCGCACCCCTTTAGCCACCATTTTATCTTCTCTCTCCTTGGTTTCAAAATATGGAGAGAGCGGGGAAAAGGACAAACAAGGCAAACATGTCACCCGCATCAAGGGAGCTGTCAGTCATCTGACGGATATTTTAAACGATGTGCTCTCCATCAGCCGCTTGGAAGAGGGACGTATTTCTATGACGTTGGAAGAAATTGATATTCGCGAGCTGATTAATAATGTACTCAATGAAATGCGTCCAATTTGTAAGGATGCACAGACCATAAATTACCAACACAAAGGGGATACTCTAGTAACATTGGATCGCAAAATAATCAGAAATATTATTTTTAATCTCGTATCCAATGCCATTAAATTCTCAAATGAAGGCAAACAAATTTCAATCGAGACCATTAGTTCAGAGCACGAATTAATGCTGACGGTTCAGGACGAGGGCATGGGTATTTCCGCTGAGGATCAGAAACATTTGTTTGAACGGTTTTTTAGAGGCCACAACGCCACCAATGTGCAGGGCACGGGACTTGGGTTGAACATTGTGGCTAAGTATGTGGAGTTAATGGATGGGCATATTGAATTTGAAAGCGAGTTAGAAAAAGGAACAAAATTTATCTTAATATTTAGAAAACACCATGAAAAAAATTCTGTTGATTGAAGATAACCGCGAGATGCGCGAAAATACGTCTGAAATTCTTGAATTGGCTGGTTATAAAGTGCTGACAGCAGAGCATGGAAAAATTGGCGTAGAATTAGCTCAAAAAAATTTGCCAGATTTAATCGTGTGTGATATCATGATGCCTGTTCTCGATGGCTATGGTGTTTTGCATCTACTCTCCAAAAATGAAGATACAGCCAATATCCCTTTTATCTTTTTATCGGCAAAGGCTGAACGCAGTGATTTTAGAAAAGGGATGGAAATGGGAGCAGATGATTATGTCACCAAACCTTTTGACGATATCGAGTTATTGAACGCCATCGAAAGCCGCCTTAAAAAATCGGAATTGGTGCGCAGAGAATATGAGAAAACGGCGGCTGGTTTTGATGATTTTATTCGTGAGGTTAAAAGCATCGAACCGCTCAAGAAACTGTCAGAAAACCATGAAACAGCCTTGTTTCGAAAAAAACAACCGATTTATACCGAAGGTTCCTTACCAAAAGGAATCTATTTTGTGAAAAAAGGTAAGATTAAAACCTACAAGACCAATGAATTTGGAAAAGAATTGGTTAACGGATTGTATAATGAAGGCGATTTCTTCGGTTACATTGCCTTGCTTGAAGGCGGAAAATATAGTGATTCTGCCATGCCGTTGGAAGATTCTGAAGTGGTTATTATTTCAAAAGATGATTTTTTCTCGCTCGTCTACCGCTCCGCCGAAGTCTCTAGGAAATTCATCAATATTCTGTCAAGCAATGTTGCAGAAAAAGAAAACCAACTGGTAAAACTGGCTTATAACTCCGTTCGAAAACGCGTTGCAGAGGCCCTAGTGACGCTGTATAACAAATACAAGGGGCAAGGGGATAATAAATTCTCTATCTCCATTTCGCGCGAAGACTTGGCCAGCATCGTTGGCACCGCCACTGAAACAGTTATTCGCACCCTGAGTGATTTTAAGGATGAAAAATTAATTGAAATTGCAGCTGGAAAAATAACCATCGTTAATTTAGACCGCCTCCAAAACATGAAAAACTGATAATATTTGTTATCCGTTTTGCAATTTGATGAATATCGCAAATGGTTATGACCTAAGTCATTAGGGTTACCCCGCCGATTAGCGTAACTTTACCTAAAATTAATTGAAATGAAGTCCTTATTAGTGCCGGTTGACTTTTCTCCGGCTTCCGAAAATGCTGCCAGATTTGCCGCTCAATTAGCCCGCTTAGAAGGCACTAGATTAATTTTATTGCATGCTTACCGTTTGCCTGTAAGTACTTCTGAAATGCCCGTCCTTGTTTCCTTGTCGGAAGTGGAAGAGGCAGCATATGATCAAATGGAACGCCTGCAAACGCGTTTGATGAATGATTTTCCAAACGTAGAAGTGGATGGGGTTTGCCGAATGGGATTTGCTGTTGATTCCATTATTGAAGCAAGTGTCAACTTTCAACCACAAATGATCGTGATGGGCATGCGCGGACACAGTGGGGCGGTGGAAAGGGTACTCGGATCCAATACCACTGCATTGATGAAACGCGCTTTTTGTCCCGTCCTAATTGTTCCTGAATTCGCTAAATTCGTCCTACCCGAAATTTTAGTGGTCGGCTGCGACCATCCCGGAGCCATCTCACCCCGCGTGCGAGATCTGGTTAAAAGCCTCTCTGCTGCTTTTCATTCAAAAGTTGAATATGTGAGTGTCTTGCGCAAGAAACCAGAACTGGCACTGCACGATGAGGTCAACGCAAATCAGGACTATAAAGCAGTTACCCTTCAAGGCGAAGACGTGGTGGATGAAATCAATAAGTATATGGATCAAACGCCCAATGGTTGGCTCGTGATGATGCCACACCGCTATGGCGTGCTAGAAAGTATCTTCCATGTGAGCAAAACACGAAAAATGGCATGGCATACCCATGTACCACTGTTATCAATTTAAGAATGAAAATAATAATTAGCGACAACCGTCGCATCCACGATATTCAAGACGAATTCCATAATCAATTTCCATTCTTGAAAATTGAGTTCTTTTCGCGTCCCCACCGCAAAGGAATTGGG
>CANGWA010000014.1 GCA_947457335.1 Sphingobacteriaceae bacterium | reverse complement strand
TACACTACTTCCCGCAGAAAATGCGGGAGGCGGCTCCTTCAGGCGCCGAACCAAATTACCCAATGCGCCTTCAGGATGACTTTCAGCGGGGGCGTTTGGCGCATGCAGCGTTAACGTCATTAACCATTTACAATTTACCATTAACAATTTATATGTAAATGAACGTCAACGCCTCCACTCTCAACTTTCAATTCTCAACTTTCAATTCTCAACTCTCAATTTAGCGCGTATATTATGTCAACGCATTCACCATTTACAATTATTTCAACTTCTTTTCCGCGCATATGCCAGACAACACACCGACACTTTGGCGCCGGCACCGTGTAATACCGTCCATGCGGCTTCAATGGTGGCGCCGGTCGTAATCACATCGTCTACGAGCAACACGTGTTTGCCAGCAAGTGCGGTGGAGTTCACTTCAAAAATGCCTTCTACATTTTCCCACCGTTCAAACCGGTTGCGCTTGGTTTGCGTGCCCGAATGGGTGGTGCGTTTCAACGCGTCTGTGATGACGGGCTTCTGCAGCACTGAGGCAAGACCTTCTGCAAAGCAGGCACTTTGATTGTAACCTCTTTGCCTTTGTTTCTTGGGGTGGAGCGGAATGGGCACCAGCACGTCTATGTCGTTAAAATACCCCGTTGCAGCTAAATCGTTGGCGTGGTAGGCACCTAAATGCACAGCTAAATCGTGAGCGTTTTTGTATTTTATGGCGTGCAGAAGACGTTGCACCTTGCCACTTTTTTCAAAAACAAATAGGGCAGAGGCTTTTTGCAAGTCGGCCCTTCCTGTCATGCGCCGCACCAATTCATTGTCGTTGGCGAGGTGGTAATGTCCCCTCGGAAGCCTTACTCGGCAATGGTTGCAGAGCCAGTGTTCGTGACGGTAGAGCACTTGCAGGCAAGCATCGCATTGCCGGGGAAAAATTAGTGACAGAAAATCGTTAATAAAACGCATTGGGTGTGGACATAAGGTATCATTATTAGTCGTTACATTTGATACAATCAGTTTATTTTTTTCATGAGCGAGCAAAAAAAACGTCCGTTATTGCCCTGGATTTTAGTTGGGGTTCTGGTGATTACCAACATCATTTCCATTTTGTTGTGGCAGTCGTCAGAAGAAAAAATTGTGGTACAACAAGTCATCACTGAAAAAGTGACTTCCGACCGCGACAATATCAAGGCGGATTTGTTGGCGTTGAAAAACGATTATGAGACCTTGCAGACCAATGATGCCGCCATGCAGAAGGATATTGAGGAGAAAAAGGCCCGCATTGAGGAATTACTGAAGGAAGCCGAGAAACATAAAAACGACGCCTACATTATTTCTAAACTAAAAAAGGAAATGGAGACCCTGCGGGGCATCATGAAGGGCTATGTGCGCACCATCGACTCCCTGAACACATTGAACCAAACCTTGGTGGCTGAAAAGAAAACAGTACTAAAAAAATTAGATGAGGAGAAGCAAAAACAAACGGTACTGGTAAAGGAAAAGGACGAATTAAAATCGACCATTGCCAAGGGAAGTATTTTGTCATCTTCTAATTTGAGTGCCATGGCCGTGACCTATAGGCGTGGTGGTAAGAAAGAAGTACAAACCAGCAAGGCTTCTAAAGCTGAAAAAATTAAGGTCAGCTTTACCCTGGGGCAGAATAAAATTGCAAAAGCCGGTGAGCGGGTGGTGTATGTGCGCATCATGACGCCTGATGGCAAAGAAATGGCGAAGAGCTATGACGAAAGCAATAAGTTTTCGTTCGACAAGAGTTCGGGATATTATGCCGGTAAAGCCGAGGTGAACTATGCGAATGCCGAACTCTCAGCGGCCATCTTGTGCGAAGGGTCGAGTGAGTTTGTTCCCGGCAATTACATCATCGAAATTGCTTGCGATGGCGCCGTGATCGGCACCACCAACCTCAAACTAGATTAAACAAAACGACGTCTTATACAGTTGCATGACGCCTGGGGACGAAGGGAAAAGGGTTGTCAGCGAACCACCAAATCAGGCCGCTTTTGTTTAAAGGCGAAATTCTTAATACGGTTGGTCAAAAGGTATCGGGTCATTGAATGTCAGTGCTTGGTGTAAACGCGCGCCAGGGATTGAAGGTAGTAGCAGGGCGCAGAAGTGCTGTGCACGCACTTGGTTGGCGGAGGCCCCGCAGCCACAGCAGGCGGGGACCCCGCACAACCTAGTGCGTGCAGGCACTACAAGCCCTCTACTACCGGAAAGCCCGACCTGAAGCAGAAAGGGCAATTGACATTTAATCACAAAAGCGCTTTCGCTGAAGGGGGCGCCATCATCATTAAAAAGAAAAAACGTGGCGTTTCGTCAGGATGGTTTCTATGCCAAAGACACAACATTCATTCGTAATAAGGGGATTTATTGGATGGTAATGAAAAAGTGCAGCGTTGCAATAATGCACTGAAAAAGATAACAAGAAGAATAGTCAAGAAGGTTTGAATTAACGATTCACCATTCTAATGTCAATTGGCGTCAGCGCTCCAACACCAACGGTCTCCTTTTTGAGTAAAGGTTAGCAGGCAATGGTGGTCAAAGCGACCTTCGAAAAATAACGTAGAAAACAAGGAACGGTTTTGAGGTGCCTCTAGCTGCGGGCAGTCGCTAAACCAACTATACCATTTGTCGGAAACTGCCGACCTTTCGCAGCGGCGAAAAACCGTTCCGTAGTTTTCAAGGGATTTTTCGGCAGTCTTGATTTTTTGCTTCTTTTTTATCAAGAAAAAAGAAGGCGTATGGCTTTTGGTCCAAAGGCTAAAAAATAGAAGTAGTTGTGTTTTTATATTTGAAAGGGCGTAGTGCCTAACGTATATTTTATACGTTAACGCGTCAGCGCTCCAACCCCAAAGCCCTCCAGCGGTCGATCAATTCATATTAGCGGTCAACCCAAACTGCAATATCACGCGGTTTTGAAAAATGGACAGCGGAGAGGGCGTGAAATTGTACATCAGCAGGGAGTTGAGAGAAATGTTCTCAGAAATGTTTTGCTTGAAGCCACACCCGGCAGTAGCATATTGCACCCACGTGTACTGTCCTGGCTCCAAGGCCTGATAATCGGGCTGCCGCATGTAATCGTACTGCGCACGCAGGAAAAAGGAACTGTTGAAGGTGTATTGGGTATAGGCACCGGGACCAAGCACTGTGCGCGTAGAAATGCCAAAACTGCCTTGGTCGAGTCGGGTGTAAGAATAGTTAAAGGTCAGGCCCGCTTCTAAATCCTTTACCACTGCATACCCCAGGTGTGGGGCCAAGTATGTATAAAAGGGATTGCCCGGCCAAATTTGGAAATTCACGCCGCCACGCAGGTGCTTCAACCATTGGTATTCCTTTTTTTCAAGCGGCTTAAAATTGGGGTCGCCCGTGAACACCACGTCCGTTTGCGCAAAGGCAATGGCTGTGGACAAAACCAGTAACAAGATGGACAACGTTCTACGCATGGCTTATACAAATCTAATTATATTCGTGAGCGATTTCCACTTAAAAATGTTAATTCTGGTAACTGGTACATCCAGGGGCATTGGTGAGGCCCTTATCCATCACCTGGCTACTGTGCAACGGGCAAAAGTGATTGCCGTATCGCGCAAGCAGGTCCCCGCTGCAAAGCAGCACAAAGACATTCTCTATGTCAAGGCCGATATCGCCACCGAACAGGGCAGAGCCCTTGTGGTAAAGGCGGTGAAGGCCACCCGACTGCCACTGGCCGCATTGGTTAATAATGCCGGCGCCATGCTCAATAAACCCTTCGGAAAAATTACGCCACAACAACTCTCTGATGTTTACACGGCCAATGTGGCTACACCCTTCCTCCTCACGCAAGCGTTACTGCCACAAATGGTAAAAGGGTCACACATCGTTAACATCGGTAGCATGGGGGGCGTTATTGGTACGGCGAAATTCCCCGGACTCTCCGCCTACTCTTCATCCAAAGGGGCGTTGTCGGTGCTAACCGAATGCCTGGCAGAGGAACTCAAACCACGCGGTATTGCCGCCAATTGCTTGGCCTTAGGGGCAGTGCAGACAGAAATGTTAAAAGCGGCCTTCCCCGGTTACCAAGCGCCACTCACGTCGGCTGAAATGGCGGCCTATATCGCGGACTTCGTTTGCACAGGTCACCGCTTTTACAATGGTAAAGTCCTACCAGTCTCTTCTTCTACCCCATGAAAAAAATACCATCACTGAGCAAAAACCACCTACAGTCTCAGCGATCACTTCTGCGTTGGATTTGGACGCTTTTAATAGTTACCACTGGCTTCCAGGCAGTGGCCCAGCAGCTCACACAAACCATTCGTGGGGTGGTGAACGATAAACAAAGTCAATCGCCCTTACCAGGCGTGGTGGTGCAGGTTTTAGGCACGCCCTCGGTAATGGCAACAAGTTGTGATGGTGACGGACATTTTCGTATAGAGAAAGTACCGGTTGGTCGCTGGCAAATTCGTTTTTCACTTCTGGGTTATGCTGAAAAAATACAAACCGTTATTCTCGATGCCGGCAAGGAAGCCGTATTGAAAATTGAAATGGAAGAAAATGCCATCAATGCTCAGGAAGTCGTGGTGGTAGCAGCGCAAGACAAAACGGCTACGAACAATAAAATGGCAACAGTGAGTGCGCGCGTGTTTAGTGCTGAAGAAGCAGCGCGGTATGCCGGTAGTCGCAACGATCCAGCCCGCATGGCCGCCAATTTTGCTGGGGTGAGCGGCGCCAACGATTCCCGCAACGACATCGTCATCCGCGGCAATTCTCCCTTGGGCGTGTTGTGGCGGCTAAACGGAGTCGATATTCCCAACCCCAATCACTTTGGTAATTCAGGCTCTACGGGCGGTCCCGTTAGCATTCTCAATAACAACACCTTGGGCAATTCTGATTTTATGACAAGCGCTTTTCCCGCCGATTATGGCAATGCAACTGCAGGGGTGTTTGATTTGAAAATGCGGGAAGGCAATAATGAAAAATATGAATTCCTAGGCCAAATCGGTTTCAACGGATTTGAACTTGGCGCTGAAGGCCCCTTCGTTAAAGGCAAGCCGGGCTCCTTCTTGTTCAACTACCGCTATTCAACCTTGTCGGTGTTCAAAGCCTTGCGCATTGATTTTGGTACAGGCGCCGCTGTACCGCAGTACCAGGACATGAATTTTAAAGTGGATCTCCCTACCAAGAAAGCAGGAAGGTTTTCGTTTTGGGGACTCGGCGGATTGAGTTATGTGGCCCTGTTAGAGAGCGATAAAAAAGCGGGACAAGATTTGTACGGCTTCAGTGCGCGCGACACCTACTTCCGGTCAAATGTGGGGGCATCGGGACTTTCACATACGTATCTTTTGAAGCACAACGATTACATCCGTACCAATATTGGCATAAGCGGCAGTGTGAACCGCATTCAAGCAGACCGCATTGATACGGCTTTTAAAACGCCAGGTAACCTCAAGCCCGAATACCGTCAAACCAATTTGAATTATAAGTATTCCTTCAACACGAGTTACAATCGAAAATTCAATAGCCACGATTTCATGAGCGTTGGGGTGTATGCCGATGTATTGCAAAGCACTTTTGTGGATAGCAACGATGCCAAGTTTGGTTACAACACGTTTGTGGTGTTGCGTAATTACAAAGGCACAACGGCCTTGCTGCGTGGGTTTGCTCAATGGCAACACAAGTTCAATGATAAATGGGTGTCTACACTCGGCGTGTCGAATCAGTACCTCGTTCTTAATCAGTCCAACGCCTTGGAACCCCGCGGTGGATTGAAATACCAACTGAATAAAAAACAGGCGTTGACACTTGGCGGTGGTTTGCACAGCCAATTACAGCCCTTGTATATTTATTTTGCGAGCACTACTCAAAATGGTGTTCGCACTGAAACCAACCGGTCGCTCGATTTTACACGCGCGGCACATTCGGCATTGTCGTGGGATATGAATTTAGGGGAGTTCCGAATCAAGTCTGAAATCTATTACCAATACTTGTACCGCGTTCCGGTGCGCAATTACAGTGATCCGTTTTCAATATTGAATTTAGGGGCGGATTTTACCAGTCCCAATATAGCCAACCTTGTTAACAGTGGCAACGGGCGCAATTATGGTCTTGAACTCACCGTTGAAAAATTCTACAGCAAGGGGTATTATGTGTTGATTACATCGAGTTTGTTTCAAAGCAAGTACCAAGCAAGTGATAAAGTTTGGCGCAGCACAGCGTTTAATGGAAATCATGTGAGCAATGTATTAGCGGGGAAGGAATTTAAAATTGGCAAGAACAGTGTGATTAGTATTGATGTGCGCGCCACCTATGCAGGGGGCAAGTGTTACACGCCAATTGATTTAGAAGCCAGCAAACTAAGAAAGGACGAGGTGCGTGACATTTCACAGGCCTATAGCCAGCGGTACCCGGATTATTTTCGAATGGATGTGAAACCTGGATTTAAATGGAATCAGAAAAAAGTGACACACGAATGGAGCATTGATATTCAAAACATCACCCGTCACGAAAATGTCTTCCAACAATCTTACGACATCGTTAACCAAACCATTAAAACGGATTACCAACTGAAGTTTTTTGTTATTCCGCAATACCGTTTGTTGTTTTGATAGCATCAGGCACATGCTGTTCTCACCGCACGGCGGTTTGTGTGCAATTCCCCAATTCAATCATTAGCCGCTGGGAATAAAAGCCTCAAAAAAACGGTAATCAGCTTATAAAAAAGAGGAGTTTTGCCCAATAGCGAAGTAGAAGAGAACAAGGTGCACAAGGGGAGAGGTTAAAGGTCGCAATGTGAAGTTCAACGCATTCTCAATTCTCCATACTCAACTATCAATTGTTATCAATTTTCAATTCTCAATTGCTCTCAATTTTCAATTTGAAACTTGGCGCATGCAGCGTTCACGTCATTAACAATTAACCATTACCCATTAACAATTCATACGTAAATGAACGTCAACGCTTCAACTCTCAACTTTCCATTCTCAATTCTCAACTCACAATTTCTCCCACCTTTCCTATTCCTTAATGACTTTGTAAACGCGAGTGGATGTGCCTTCGGTTATTCTTACAAAGTAAATACCATTAGCAAGTGCATTGACATCGAGTTGCGATTGGTTTTTCTTATCAGTAAAGGTCAAATTATAAGAAACGAGAATGCGTCCGTGAACATCACAAACATCGGCAACCGCTTTTGAAGCACCGTTGGTGCTAATGGTTAACTGAGTTGAAACGGGTGTTGGGTAAACATTGAATCGTGCCTTTGAATCAATATTTCCGGCTTCCTTGATGCTGGTGCAATCGGCTAGTTCAAAGGCGACGGTGGCTGTGGCTGAACAACCGTTGGCATCAAGTGCTTTCACTGTATAGGAGTCGGCCGAAACCGCAACAAAAGAAACGGTGTTGGATTTAATGCTTCCAGGGGTCCACGTATAGCTGGTTCCGCCACTGGCTTCTAGCGTAACATTATCGCCTTCACATATCACTGAATTTTGACTCACGGCAATGAGGTTGAGGGCAGGGGCGATGTTTATTGTTTTAGTCACCACTCCACCACTGCCAAAGGCACTAGAGGCTTCGAGGGAGATGGTGTAGACACCACCATTCGGGAAAATAACGACGGGGTATTGAGCGCTGGTGCTGCTCACCGTGGTGTTGGCAGCGGGTGTAATGGTCCAACTCCAATTGGTAGGTAGGTTTTGTGAATTATCCACTAAAGTAACAGTGGCATTAGCGCATTTAGCACCTGCATTCAGCGTGAAATCGGTTGTAGGGGCCACTCCAGAAGCAGTAACCAAATCCACCTCGTAAACCCCACGGCCATATGTTGCTGCACGTAGTTTTGTGGGAGCGGCTGGAGAGATTTCCATATCGCGCACGATGGTGTTCGGCAATCCACTGTTGTACAAGGTCCATGCATTGGAATTGTGGTCCTTGTAATAAACACCCACATCCATGCCAATGTAAATGCGACCGGTGGTGCCAGGTTGGTACACGGAGCAGTTGGCGGGAAGATTTGGAAGGTTGTAGGTGATGTTGGTCCAGCTGGTGCCGCCATTAGTAGTAACATACACCTTGTTCGTGTTCGAGTAACCACTGAGTGTCACCCAGGCTACGTTAGCGTTGTTGGGATCAATGGTAATGAAAGTGGGTGCTGCTTGACTCACCGGGACATTCCCAGTGGCGAGCGTCCAATTCGTACCCCCGTTAATGGATTTATAAATGTTGGTACCACGAATGGTATAGATCACTTGTGGATTGGAGGGTGCGATGGCAAATTCAACAATGGTGCCTGAGCCGTTGATATTGCCCAACTGAGTCCAGCTATTACCTTGATTTGACGATTTAAACATTTGGGTATAGCCTGCATACAACACGCTTGCCGTAACAGGGTCTTGTTTCCATGGCGATACCCAAGGAGCAGTTCCGCTGAGACCGCTTACAACAGAGCCCCAGGTGTTACCACCATTGGTAGAGCGCATAAAGGCGCCGTTGTAATACGAAGCAAATAGGATGTTGTTATTGGTGCGATCAATAAAACAATCCATACCATCGCCTGACATGGAGGCACTGTACACACCGTTGTTGTAGATGTTGGAGCCATTGTCTTGGTGACCTGTGATCCATAAATTCGGACTAAGGCTGGATAATCCGATTTTGTAAATCTGTGCAATGTTGCGTGGATTGGTTAGGTCGGTCCAGGTGCTGCCGGTGTACTTGCTCACGCCACCGTCGTTACACGTGTATAAGACACCAGAAGGCGTGTATTCCAATTCGTGGTGATCGGCGTGCACGTAGGCAGGGTTGTTGCCGTTCCAACAGCCAATGCAATTCCAATTAGCGCCACCGTTTGTAGATCGCCATATGTTAACACCACCAACCGCTACTTCGTCCTTGTTTAAAGGCGATGCACCCAAGGCTAAATCATACCAGCCTTGTCCAGTGCCACTTGGGTTAGAGCAGGGGTTCGCCAAAATATCTGGAGTGGTGGCCATGGTTGAAAAGCTGGCACCACCATTGGTTGAGCGGTAAAAACCTAACAAGCCGCTGGTGCTATTGCTGGAGGCAATCACATAAACATAGTTGGTATCAGCAGGGGTTACGGCCACACTCATGCGTTGTGCCGACGTACTGATGCCCGAAGAAACAATGCTAAACGAGGCACCACCGTTGGTAGAACGGTACAGGGCGCTTCCTGCTGCATAAACCACATTGGGATTGTTCGGCTTAAATTCCATATCGTAAGTGTTGAGTGTGGACGTTTTTGTCCAGTTCACCCCAGCATCTGTGCTCCGATAAATACCATTGCTCGTTGCGGCAATAATGATTTGTGTATTGTTGGGATGGATTAAAATACGGCGCATCACAATCGATTGATTCACACTGAAGGTGAGGCCACTTGCTAACCAGGTTTGTCCTCCATCCGTTGATTTCAACACGCCAATACTTTTGGTATCGGTGCCGTCGCCATCACCCGTGGCAAGGTACATGATGTTGTTATTTACGGGATCAATAGCCATGTCAGAGCAGCCAATCACACTTAGAAAATCGGTATTGGTTGTCCACGTTTGTCCCCCGTCGGTAGTTTTCCATAAACCACCCGCAGGCGTACCACACCAAAAGGTAGCCGTGTTCACCGGGTGAAAGGTGATGAAATTGTCACGCCCAGCCTTGCGGGGTAGGCCACCTACCAATCCAGCCAAGTTACCCATGGGGCCCATGGCTGTCCATGTGCTGGTAGACATGAGTTTGTACGTCGGATTGTTTTTTACAAATGCTTGAAAATTTTGCCAGTTTTGATTGAGTACGCCCAAATTGCCGCTCGGGTATACCCTTGGTTCTACCATGTATTCCCACCGCTTGAAAGCTTTATAGCCATTGCCCTTTTCAGTTTTATCATGGATTTCCCAGTAGTCGTTGAATGACTTTTGGATGTCGTAAAAATTACGGTTGGACGCCAAGAGCATTTCTTGCCATGTTTGGGCATTGGTTGAAAAGATGACAAGAGTCAGTAGGAAAGTGGATAATTTTCGCATAAAACAAATATAAACAGGAGTTGCCTTACTTCCTCATTAATTAGCATTTGAACGGTTATTTTGTAACTTTACCGTATGAAGTTTGGTATAGCAATTATTTCTCTCTTTAGCTGGTGGTTCATGGGTTGTAAGTCCAATGAGCATGCAGTGCGACTTACGCTCTCCTATTCGCGGCCTTATTGCAATGGGGCGCGCCCAACACCCGACATGGAAGAAGCGGCCAATCAACGCCACCCCTTTGCCAATCAGATGTTTTATTTTGTCAACGGTACAAAGGTCGATTCTGTTAGAACGGATGCGAATGGCATCTTAAAAACGCAACTCAAAGGAAATGGATGGGTGGTGTTAGAAGGATGGCAGTATTACAAAACAGCACCAGATAATGGTAACATGGCGAATTATAAAAAGGAATGCCTTGAAGAAGAATGGCGGAAAACCATTGCCCCTCTGCTATTTACCACAGCAAAAAAGAGCGTAGATACTGCCATTCATGTTCAGTATAAATGCCCATTCGCGCATCCGTGTGTTAAAGATGGTATACCAATTCCTGAATAGGTGTTTAAACACCGTGTTTATAATCTATTATTGACTAAATTCGAGAATAATTAAACAACTGTTACTATGAAAAAAATCTCACGTGTTCTTGTAATAGTCGCATTTATTTTCTCTTTTTCTGCTGTTTCTGCTCAATCCCCAAAGAAGTTTATTGAGTTGGGTGAGAAGGCGGAAAAACAAAATGATTTTAAATCGGCTATCGATAATTACAGCAAGGCCCTCGAATTGGATGCTAAAAATAGCAAAGCACTAAAATTGCGCGCAGCTGCCTTTGAAAAGTCAGGTAGAATTGAAGAAGCTTCTGCAGATTACGAAAATTTGGTCGGCCTTGAACCAAAAGAGAAGGAATATTATTATAACACGGCACGCTTGTTGGCCGACCTTAATAAATTGAAAGATGCTGATAATTATTTGCGCAAGGCAATTGACCTGGACAAAGGGTATACGGAAGCATTAACACTCGAGGTAAAGGTGTTGTATAATTTGAGGGATTTTAAAAATGGCTTAATGTATTCGCAATTGGCCATCGATGACAAAAAAACCAACATCAGTCTTTATAACCATGCGTTAAATCTGGACAGTCTGAAAAATTACGCTGAAGCTGAAAAATTTTATAAGAATGCACGTAGCGTTGATGCGAAGTTTATTGCGGCATTCATTGGTCAAGCAAACTGCATGATCAAACTAAATCGGATTGATGAGGCGATCAAAGTGTGCGATGAAGCATTAAAGATTGATGCTTCTAATAACGAAGCATTAATGTCCAAAGCGCTTGCATTTGCTGCTAAAAAGGAATACCAATCAGCAATTAACGAAATTACAAAGGTGATCATTTCTGTTCCTTCAGAACGTGCTTACCTATATCGCGCCTCTTTTTATGCAGTGCTTGGGCAACACCAAACTGCAGCCAGTGATTACACACAAGTAATAAAACTCAATGATAAAAATGTACTCGCCTACTTGCGTCGCGCTGCTGCAAACGAACAAATTCAAAATTACAAGGCAGCGTTAGCCGATTACAATATGGTAGCTTCCTTGGCCAAAGGAAATAATGCTATCAGTGATCTGGTGGTTCAAGCGCGCAAAAAGATTTTTGAGCTCAATAGAGAAAGCGATAAACCGTCTATCGAACTTACTTCTATTAAGGCAGACCGCAATATCATCAAGGTGTCTGCAGATAAAAACGAATTAAGTTTTAGAGGGGTAGTGAAAGATGCCAGTCGCATTAAGAGCATGAATGTAAATTCAGGTAAGGCCCGATTCTCTGCTGATTCGCTCAACCCAACATTTGTAGTGGAAGTGTCAGATTTAATCAAACTGAATGATATCACCATCAGCGCAACAGATGAGTACAATAACACCAGAATTATTCAATTTAAGCTTGAAAAGACAGAAAGCGATAAGCCCATCATTGCCATAGAAGTACCATATACTTCTTTTGAAAATGAAATAGCACTCGATAATCCCGGTGCTGAAATTTTTATTCAAGGAAAGATTAAAGACGCAAGTCTTATTGAAACCATTATCATTGATGGGGTTATCGCCTCCTTCAACCCTACACAAATTAACCCAGCCTTTCAAGCGCAAGTAAAGGTCACCGATAAGAGCGTCATTAACATGGTTGTGCGGGATATTTATGGCAACGAAACCAATCAAAATTTTACTTTAAACAGAACGGGAATCACTGCTGCAGTAGATAACCCAATGGGCAATACCTGGGTCATCTTTATCGAAAACAGCAAGTACACTAATTTCCCAAGCCTTGAAGGTCCTGCGAAGGATGTAATTGCCATGCGGGCCGCGCTCGCCAATTATAAAATCACTAAAATCATTCACAAGAAGGACATGACCAAGCAGGAAATGGAAAAATTCTTTGCGATTGAATTGCGGGATTATGTGAAAAATAACAACATCAACTCCTTGCTAATTTGGTATGCTGGTCATGGTAAATACGTTAGTCCAACTGGCTACTGGGTGCCTGCTGATGGAAAACCAGATGACGAATTCAGTTTCTTTGGCATCAACAACCTCAAGGCAGCTATGCAGTCTTACACTGGTAAGTTGATTCACACCCTTGTGATCACCGATGCCTGTGAGTCAGGCGCTACCTTCCTCATGGCCATGCGCGGCGGTGATGAAGAAAAACGTTGTGACAATTTTGAGTTAACACGCGCCAAGTCAGCGCAAGTATTCACCTCTGCAGGATATGAATTGGCCTCCGATAATTCGCAGTTCACCAAAACATTTGTATCGGTGCTCAATAATAATTTGGAATACTGCCTACCTATCGAGAAAATTGTCAAGAAGGTCTCCGTGTCCGTAACCGCTGCCGGAAATCAAACGCCTAAATTTGGTAAGATTAAGGATCTAGAGGACGAAGGTGGTACCTACTTCTTTATTAGAAAATAACACTTCTGCAACATCAACAGAAAAATACCCGAAGTCCCGCAAATCGCAATCCCCTTGATCGTCAAACATCAACGGGGATTGTGGCTTTTTTTAGCCTTTGGTTTTTATTTTTTTCCAATCCCTCATCAGCCCAAGTATACCACATACCCGATTATGGGGTAAAAGAGGGACTCGTTCAAAGCAATGTCAACGGGGTTATTCAAGATACGGCCGGTTTTTACTGGATTGCTACCGCTGGCGGCGCATCGCGCTTCGATGGACTCAACTTTGTCAATTACACCACTGAAAACGGGCTGCCGGATAATAATGTGACAAGCATTTTATACGACCATAACCACGTGTTGTGGTTGGGACATGAGACGGGCGCCATCTCTTATTTTGACGGGACTCAGTTTAGTGTGCTATCGAGCACCCTGCTTCCTGCTGATAAAAAGATACTGTCTATTCAAGAAGATAAGGCAAACAACCTTTGGTGTTTTACTGAAGGTGGGGGGGCGGTTTGTTTGAAAAGGGAAAATGAATCCATTGACGGCAACCGCGGTCAATTGTACAACTCCTCCAATGGATTGTCACCTTTCGTATTATCTCTAACAGAAGATAATAAAGGCACATGCTACTTTCTCACCGATATCGGTGTGAGAACACAGACTGAAAAAGGGTTCGACTTTTTTCATCCAGATGGCATGCCACAGGGACAGGTATCTTGTATGTCTCGCTTGAAAAATGGTCAGTTAGTGTTTGGTACAGTCATCGGTTCAGTCTACACTTACGACCCTGAAAAAAAAACATTCACTACACTTTTATCCCCAGCTGAATCCGTTGCTCTAACCCGTATCCCCGTTAACTTAATCATCTACCGCATCTTTGAGGACAGTGATCAAGACTTATGGATTTCAGTGCTGAACACGGGCGTCATTCGCGTAAAACCCAATCATGAACGCACTTGGTTCAATACAGCGAATGGTCTGGCCGTGAATAAGATTAAATCAATTTCTCAGGATTTAGAAGGGAATATCATATTCGGTACTGTTGGCGAAGGCATTCAAGTCTTTGCGGGTGAACGGTTTATTGCACATACGCGCGAAAGTGGCTTGATTGATAGCCAAGTTTGGGCAATTTGCGAAGATCCTCAAGGACGCTTTTGGTTCGGCACCAACGGTGGCATTTCTATTTTTGATCCTTCAACCAATCTTTATAGCAGTATAACGACTGCTGATGGACTTCCTTCAAATAACATACGCTCCATCGTCAACGACCATAAAGGAAGTTTATGGATCGCCATGTGGGGCGGAAGGGTGGTGCGCTACGATTTAAAAACCTCAAAAGTTGTTCAAGTTCCTGCGCTCAATGAAATTGTCTACATCCTTGCTGGTAGCTTATTGGTGGATAAACAAAATCAATTGTGGATAGGAACTGGTGAGGGTATCGTGCAATACAATTTGTCCAATGGCACTGTTAAGTCCTTACGCACTATTGATGGTCTCGTACACAACGATGTTTCTTGTCTCTTTCAAGACAGCAAGGGTAGGGTATGGATAGGCACGCACAAAAGAGGCGTTTCCCTTTATGATCATGGCCAGTTCACTACCATCGATAAGTCCAAAGGACTTAATTACAAATCCATTTCTTCTATTTGTGAAGATAATAAGGGGAGAATTTGGTTAGGCACTGAAGGTGGTGGAGTTTTTGTGTTCGATGGAAAGAACTTCACCAATTATAAATCCTCAATAGGACTGGCGTCTGATTTCATTACCCTAATTACGCGCGATAGAAAGAATAGAATGTGGCTCGGCACAAGCCGTGGTTTGCACCGTTATGATGAAAAAACCAATCGTTTTATGCATTACGATGAAGGGGATGGCTTCATCGGATTAGAAACAAAGTCCCGCGCAGTTTTTAATGATAAGGAAGGTAATTTGTGGTTTGGAACAGTTAAGGGGGTCTACCGTTATAGTGATCAATTCGATCGCCAGGAACGAAAAGCGCCATTGGTGAAATTGATACGCGTTAGGGTTAATTTAAAGGATTATCCGTTTACGGATAAATTGGAATTGTCGCACAAGGAGAACAATCTCTCCTTCGATTTTGTAGGAATTTCTTTATCCAATCCTTCGGCCATTTATTACGAAGTGCAATTGGTGGGTTTTGAAGATGAACCACGCCTCACGCACAATGTAAATGAAGTTTATCCGAATTTACAACCTGGCAAATACACCCTGCGCATCAGTGCCTGCAATGGTAATGGTTCCTGCAGCAATGCTACAACCCTCGATATTGTTATCTCTCCTCCTTATTGGAAAACCTGGTGGTTCTTCATTATCGTCTTGTTATGTGTTTTCACAGGCATCTTTTTATACATCAAAGTCCGAGAGCGCACCCTCCGCGAAGAAAAGCGAATTCTCGAAGAAAAGGTTCAAGAACGCACAGCAGAAGTGGTGCTGAAGAATAAGGAACTGGATGAAATTAATCAAGATATCACCGCTAGCATTCGTTATGCAAAACGCATCCAAGACGCTATTCTTCCTGCTGACGATTTTGTGAGCAAGCATTTGCCAAATGCATTTATCTTATTTAGTCCTAAGGACATTGTTAGTGGTGATTTTTATTGGATGGATGTGAAGGAACCCCACGTGATGTTTGCTGCTGTAGACTGTACGGGACATGGCGTTCCAGGCGCATTTATGTCCATTGTAGGTCATAATTTACTCGATCGTGCGGTCAACGAACAACACCTCACTGAACCAGCACAAATTCTGAATGAACTCAACCGTACTATCGGAGAAACCTTGCGTCAACCAAGTGATGAAGCGGCTATTCGCGATGGCATGGATATTGCCTTATGCACTTTTAATAAGGAGAAGAATACGCTCCAATATGCGGGGGCTCACAATTCGCTTTGGTTGATTCGTAATGGCGAACTAACCGAGTTCAAAGCGGATAAAATGCCAATTGGAATCACTGGTATGGAAATGCAGAAATTTGTGAGCCATGAAATTCATTTGAAGGGTGGCGATACAATTTATATTTTTTCAGATGGGTACGCCGATCAGTTTGGCGGACCGGATGGCAAAAAGTTTAAATCTGGGGCATTCAAAAAATTGTTATTGGATAACCAACACCTTTCTATGCGGGAACAAAAGACATTGCTTTCTAATGCCATTCTCGATTGGCGTGGACCACACGATCAAGTTGACGACGTGTTGGTGATGGGCTGCCGATTTACAGTGAAGTAAGTGTATGGATCTGCGGCATTTTGAACAGTTCTTTCGTTCGCAAACCCTTCAACAAGCTATCCGGTGGTTGAAAAACAATCAAGTACGTAAACTACCGCAGGAGTATGGTGTCGGTGAAGCCCGCGTAAGGATTAAGACCAACGCAAACATTCTGTTGCAAGCTAGTTGTAGCTGCAAACGTGCCAAGTGTGTACACTTGGCCGCTGTGCTACTTCACCGTCAAGGAGCAGTAGAGCATGGACTGCTCTTGGCAAAGACGCCTGTAAGTATTTTTCAGAAAAGCTTATCCAAAATCAGGAGGCAAATAGCAACGGGAAAAATGATTTCTCTAGCCCACCAAATCACCCTTTCAGATAAATTGGCGTGGTTGTGTGTGTGCCATGCAGAGGAGAAGTGGGTAGAGGACAACCAGCGCCTTGTTGAAGTGCTGAGAAATGTTGCGGCGCGTGAGGTGGACGATGCGGTATGGCGCGATACGGCTTTGCAGTTGATTAAATCCTCTATGCTGTATAGTGGATTGACTAACCGTTTGTTCCCGATTTGCGTACAACACCTCAAGCGGGATGGTTCGTTAGAGGAAATAGCTGAGAGTTTACGCACCTTGAAACAACGCCGCCACCCAGAAGTGCGCCGCTTTCTTCAAGAAGTGTTGATTCAGAAGAGAATCAGCCTTTCTGGTATACCACCAAGGCCCGAGTCAGCAATGGCCGCAATAGCTTGGTGTGAGCTCCAACGCAGCAGCGCCCGACACCGCGTCATCAAACACTGTGAGGAATGGTTGCAATGGCCATTAGAAGGGCGTCTGGATTTTGCACGTTATTGCCGTGAACAATTTTCAGAGGAGGTAGACCTTGTGCAGATGTCCCTCTATGCAGAATTAGTGGCTGCCCCACTTATCAGTGAAGTCATTTGGCACTATTGGCTAAGTGGGGTGCCAAAAATAAAGTTGCAAGAGGCTGTTCGGCGCTTTCTAGGGGACATTGCCAACCAACCTATTTTGGTGCGCCTTTCTAAACGGTTGTTCGTGTTTGCATCTTTAAAAATGTTTGATGAACTGGCACGTGAACTCCGCCATCCAGATGTCACCTTTTCAATGATCCATGAAGTCATGACACCTTTGGCGCTTCAACATCAAAACGTCTACAGGGGGTACCACCTTGTACTCGACCGCGCTTTGTTGCTGAGCAGTGGTGCTTTGAAAAAACTAATCCGCCATAAGGCGGATGAATTAATGGTAAATTTGAAGAGTGCTCAGGCTTGAACTGTGTTTTTGAAGCCAAGCAAAACCTTTCTGCCGTTGTCTTCAAAACGAATGGAATCGGAAAGACTCGACATTAGAAATACTCCCCGCCCGCTTATTTTATCGATGTTGGTCGGATCAGTGGGGTCAGGTAAACTATTCGGGTCAAACCCAGAACCTTCATCGGTCACCGAAAAAATCAATTCATTCTGAACGGGCTCAAATCCGATTTTTACGAATTTATCGGCTGCACATTTGTTGCCATGGTAAATAGCGTTGTTCACGGCTTCAGTAACAGCTATAAGCATGTTACCATACCCGTCTTCACTCATCCCATACAATTCGCAAACGTCTTCGATAAGCCGTTCTACCAAACGTAAATTATTGGCGTCCGATGATATCTTAAGTGTTTCGTACTTAGTGGGTATCATTTTGCAAACTGTTAAAATAATTCGTCACTTTATCTCTATAATATGGAGTCAACCCGGGTGGAACGGTGTTCAACAATTCCATTTCCTTTTCTCTCATCCTTTTATACTCTAAAAAGCGTTCAGGGTTGCCTGAATTTTGAGATTTTGCTTCATTACTCTTGCGCTGCTCATCCTGCTCACGCTCTTGAGCCGCTTTTTCACTCTCCAGCAAACGGGTCAGAATTTGTTGTTGACGACGTAGGGTTTCGTTCGTAAGTTGCTTATTTACAAGGTCTTTCTCTGTTTCTTCCATCATGTTGGCAACGTCCCCTCCCGGATTTTTCCCCTCCTTTTTCAACTTGCTCATGAGCTCTTCCATTTGCCTGCGCAAGGCTTCCTGCTGTGCCGCCATTCTGGCAAATTGCTCGCTGCTTGGTCCATTCGCCCCCATTCCGCCTCCCATTCCTGGTTTTTGTCCTGGTTTTTGACCGGGTTGATCTCCTGGTTTTTGTCCCGGTTTTTGTCCTTTCTCCATCGCCTCCTTCATCTCTTTTAATTGTTTGTTCAACTGCTCTTGCATCTTGCGCATGTTGGTAACGGGGTTGCCTTGCGAATTCGGATTTTGGCCAGAGTTCTTCCCTGGTTTTTTACACTTACTTCCTTTTTCGCCTTTTGAATTCTTTTTCTGCTGCATCTGCTGTTGCATTTGCTCTAACGACTCGTCTAACATCACGGCTAGTTCATTCACCGCCGTCATGGTTTGCTGCATGCGCATGCGGCCCTCTGACACATTGCGATCGGCCAAGGATTTAATGGTCTTGTCCATGTTAGAATGGATAGCGCTGATAGCACGGTTAACTGTTGCACTGATTTGCGGGGCGCGTTTGGCAAGTGCCAACAAACTGTCCTCAATCATTTTCGAATCATCACGCAATTTCATTTGCTGACGGGGAATTTCTGTGTAACGGGGATTGTCAGCACGTATTTCCTCTGCGGTGTGAATGAGTTTTTCCTGCTCAAAGGATAAGTGCAAAAGGTTTTCTATTACCTGGCGCAAGGTTTCTGCATTTTCACCCTCTTGCTCTGCTTCCTGTTCCTCCATAGACGCTTGCATTTCTTGCTGCATTTCCGACATTTTATTGGAGGCGTCCTTTTGCGATTCGCCTGCTTTCTGATTGTGTCCTTTTTGCAATTCGTTCGAACTTTTTTGTAGACTGTTTGAAATGGATTGCTCCTTCTCCTTTGTATCAGGCAGTTTCATAGGCTCTTCCAAGGCAGCATTCTTCTCCCGCAGTTCCTTTAGTTGCTCCTGGAATTTTTCAAACTCTTTTTTTAGTTCTTCTTGCTGCCGCGCTAATTCTTCCTTACTCAGTTTCTCCTGTGGTTGGTCTTCTGATTTCGCTTCCTTGCTGTTCTTGTCTTCTTTAGTTGATCCGTCTTTTTTATCGTTCTGTTTGTCGTTGGCGCCTTGCTCTTTTTTATCGCTTTTTTCGTCCTTCTGCTCCTTTTTACCAGTGGTTTGCTCTTTCAATTCATCCTGACGCTGCTTCAACTCCTCTAATTTCTCCAGCGCATTCTCCATTTTTTGCTGCACTTCCATCTGCTTAAATGCTTCAAGATTACGGTCCAATTCCTTTTCAATGTCCTTATTGGTCAGTTTTAATTCCTCTAGCTTTTCTTGGACTTTGTTTTTATCCATCTGCTCAAGCAGTTTGTTCATCTCCTGAAACAAGCGCTTCATTTCTGGTGTTAAAACACTTTCAAATAGCTTCTCAAGTTGCTGCTGTTTTTCTAATAATTGCTCACTCATGGGCTCAGAGAAATCCTGCTGACGCTTCATGTTGTTTTCGTTCTGCTGCTGCGCTTGACTGATTTTTTGTTCCAGCTCTTTTTGTTGTTTGATAAGTTCCTCTAACTTTTTTTTCTCTTCATATCCGGGTTGTTTTTTCTCAGTAATACGCTTCAATAAATCATTGATGTCTTTCTGCAGTTGCTTTGATTGCTTAATACTCTCTTCAATGGTTTTTTCAATTTCAGAATTGGTTTTATCCGTGGCTTCCTGCAGCTCAGCCTCTGTAGGGGTCTTGTATACCATTACAGCAGTACGGGCCGACTTGGGTCCATTGACCCCATCGTTGTCGGTGACTTCAAAATAGTATTCGTATTTTTCACCGGGACCTGGATTGAATTCAGAAATGTTAAGGAAGTGATAAAATGGTTGAGCCACCGCATTTTTGTTCACGCCGAGTGCTGTTGTGCCCGATTGTTCTTGATCCTTGCCTAATGAGTCTTTGTAATAGCGATTGAAATGGAAGCTAAGGCTACTGAAACCATAATCATCGCGTAATTGTCCGCTGAAGTATACTTCGTTCGGATGAACACTGTCCTGCTTCATCTGCATTTCAATGACCGGATACTGATCGGCAATCACATTGACTTTATAGTGCATAGAATCGCCTCCATTAGGCAAATAGTGATTCAAGGTGCGTATTCCGTATACGTCACTTTGCAGGAACTTCTTCCGCAAGACAAACCCACCGTTTTCTGAATGCGTCAGCAAAACAGTGTCGTTTGAAAAGGTGACGGTCATACTTTCTGTATTCCGCGTGCTAAATAACCATTCTACCTCGGTGCCTTGCGGTATTTCCATGTCCCCATTGTTCTGTATCACCTCGTCAGTGCGTTGGAGGTAATTGGGATAATGTAATTTGATACCAAAACGCATCAATGCGGCTCTTGGTAAAACCTGAATAGTATAGGGTTTGGAGGTAAAACTGCCTGCTACCAATTGAAATACCGTATTGCTCTGAATGTTTGGAAACAAGTGACTAAAGTGCGTCAAATCCTCCTTGTCCATTTTGTAAGAAATACCGTTTACTAGCAACACTAAATCTGAAGGGACTTCCTTGCCTTCTACTACAACTTCTAATTTAAAATCTTCGGCTTGCGCTGCTCTTAAATCACTATTGGCGACAATTAGTTGAAAGGGCATTTCCTTTTCATAATAAGTGCTATAGTTGACAATGCGTTCAGTACTTTTGGTGAGGATGTGTGGCCAAATGATGGCGATGAGCGCTGCTGCACCCACAATGGGCAAAACGTAACGCAGGTATTTTTTGTTTTCTCCTAAATCAATGGCTGCAGTGAAGGGGAGGGGACTTAGCTCTTCTACTTTTTGTTGAATACTGGCTAGCCACAATTCCTCTGATCCACTAATTGCTTTACGCTGTTGTAACTGAAGCACATTCAGTAATTTATCCTGAACGTTTGAAAAATGGCGACCAATAATGGCCGCGGCTTGGTCATGTGAAATCAACGAACCAATTTTGTATAGTTTTAGAAGTGGGGTTACCAAGTAGTAACCAGTAATACCAATAGATGCACCCAAAAAGGAGAAAAAGAGCAGCCCCCGCACCACGGTGTTGAACTCGCCAAAGTATTCGAGGAAGGAAACTGTAAGAAAGGCTGCTACCAACAAGCCAGTGGAGTAAAGCGTCCCCTTGAGTAATTGATTTTTATAATACTTACGGGTGAATTCGTCAAGTTTTTTTAGCAATATGTCCTTTTCGTCACGCATCTGCAACCCTACCAATTTACGTAAAAAGCGCCATTTTTTAACCTGAAAAGATGTTAAAGAAAGGGATTGGGGGTGATCAGTGGCCAGGTATTAGTGAAGTGGTCGGCAAACGACCGAATCGGGGTAATCGCTAAAAAGATAGGTGGCCGACCACCGAGTTTGCCGGGCGCCTTTTGATGGCAATTCCATGCAGTTTGTTTCAAAGGTCTGGGGATTGTATCTGCACAAGGCACTGTCGTTGGTATACATGAGTTGTGTCTCTTGCACTTGGAACTGATGAAGGTTTTTGAGGGGAAGTAATTTACTGAAGGTGCCAAAGATGTCAAATACGAAGATGCCTTCGTTAGGACTGTTCAAATAGAGATACCCGTTGTGTTCAAGCATGTAATCGGGATGTAGGTCCTGCTGCAATAAGGGTTTAAGATTACCAGTGCTCACCAGTTTTTTGGATTGTTCACTGAAGCGTACCAATTCATTGTTCTGCTTACTGTATAGCCAGAAACTATTGTTGGCCCCTGCACATACCATTGCAGTTTGCTCGTAACCAATTGCCGTCAAGTCTACCATGTCGGAATTCTCAGACAATTGATTGTCCAGAAAAACGATGTTCTGAAAATCATTATAATAAACAACAATTTTAAGGGGGTTCGTTGCGTCGATACTTGTAATGGGTCCCCGTTTGAGGTTACTGTAACGCGCAAATAATTTTCCCCCAGGCAAGTACTTTAATAATTCTTGGTCGTGCACAAGATAAAGGTTGCCAAGATGATCGCTAGTGAAGAAATCATGGCGCGCCTTCACCACAAAGGATTGGGGAGGAATAAACGCGAAGAGCGGAAGAAGAAGGAGCCACCTGAAGGTACGCATGTGTCAAAATTAATGCTTCTAAGGATGTAAACGTGAAGCGGTGGTTATTATTTCGTCAGCTAGCTGACGGTGGTTGGACAGGCGCGGCACTTTGAACTGACCGCCTAATTTACCAGACGCCTTTAGCCATTGGTAAAACGTTCCAGCTGGTACCTGTTTTAATTGCGGTAGATGAATGACGTAATTGTTGTACCGTTTGGCCTCGTAATCGCTATTTGTTTTTTTAAGCTGCTCATCCAACACCGCCATGAAGTAATCGGGATTGGCTGGGTGTTTCTCAAATTCAATAATCCATTGATGCGCCCCTGCTCCTTCCCCCATGAAAAGGGGCGCAACAGTGTATTCGTGCACAATGGCATGCGTGCGGTCACAAGCAATTTTTAAGGCTGTTTCGGCATTATGCACCATAAGTTCTTCGCCAAACACATTGATGTGTTGCCGCGTACGACCAGTAATGGTGAACCGGTAGGGATTGGTGGAAGTAAAACAAATCACGTCACCCAATTGATACCGCCACAGCCCTGCATTCGTGGTAATGATCATGGCATAATCCACTCCAATTTGCACTTCTTCCAGATTAAGGATGTGATCGCTGCTCTGCTCAGCTAGATGCCTCAACTCGATGAATTCATAATAGATGCCGTAATCCAGCATAAGCAACATGTCGTCGCTAACTGCCTGATCTTGTATGCCAAAAAATCCTTCAGAGGCATTGTACAATTGCAGGTAGTGCATGTGATGGCTGTTGAAGATGGTGTCGAGTTGCTGTTTGTAGGGGGATAAACTCACCCCCCCATGAAAGTAAACCTCGAGTTTGGGCCATACGTCGCGAATGGAACTGGCACCTTTTTTCTCCATCACCTTGCGCAACAAAACCAACATCCAACTGGGTACACCAGCTAGGCTGGTAACATTTTCATTCATCATGGATAGCGCCATCTGTTCCAACTTTGCCTCCCATTCATCCATCAACGCAATCTGAACATCGGGTGCTCGAAAGAATTCTGCCCACATGGGCAAATTTTGTATGATGATGGCACTAACATCTCCATGAAAGGAATGGTGATCACCAAACAC
>CANGWA010000013.1 GCA_947457335.1 Sphingobacteriaceae bacterium | reverse complement strand
CGTATAGGAAAGACTGGGACAATAAAAACCAGGTTGTTAAAGAGTCAGAATACAACCATAAAGCCATAAACAAATATTTGTTGTTCCTAAAACAAGAAGTAGAAAAGTATTTTGATGGCCGACCCCATTCCCAATACACAGATCAAAAGGTTAAAAAGAAGATATTGTCATTGGTGAATAGCCGTAAAGGGAATACAGATGTTAAGATAGTTTGTGAAAACACGACAGAGTATGAAGGAAAGATAAGGACAACTTTTGTTGATTTATTTGCAGGGGCTGGCGGATTTAGTGAAGGATTTTTACAAGCAGAACATGGTAATCGATATTATGATTTTTTGCTGGGAAGTGATATTAATGAGAATTGCGAATTGACGCACCTAGCTCGATATAACTATCAGCTTGGGATGAATGCTGAATTTTTACGGCAAGACATCACAGAACCGGACTTTTTGGATAATTTAAAGAAGAAACTAAATGGTCAACAAGTTGACGTAGTTTGTGGGGGACCACCATGTCAAAGTTTTAGTTTGGCGGGAAAGCGAAAAAAATTCGATAAGAAGGATGATTTATTTGCGCATTATTTAAATGTTATCCGCATTCTTCGGCCTAAATATTTCGTAATGGAGAATGTAAAAGGGATCCTTACGAAGGAGGGGGGTAAAATTAAAGAAATGATATTACAGGAGATAAAATCAATTTTAGATCTTAAGGAATTTCACCATTTGACATATTTTTTATCCAAACTAAGAAAAGTGGAAAGGGAAAAGTCATTTACATTGGATTGTTACCATTGGCGAATTCAATTTGAAACAGCAAATGAAAAGGAGCTAGAAAAACACAGGGAAAACTACATTCAAAATATTGAAAATAAATTTCGTGTTTTGACACCAAAAATTGCTGATTATAAAACAAGTAAAACGGACATCAACATTAATACAATTCGACATGGATTTAACTTATTGAAAAGGAGTAAGGAGTTAGCTTATGTGAGAAAGAAGGTTATTCAAGAAAAGGCGCATAGTGATTTAGACAATGATTACTTCTCAGAAAAATTTGATTCATTTTTAACAGCAATTGAATCTGATTCCATCATACAGCAAATACAGGAAGCCTTTAATAAACTAAACCCGCCAAGAGAGTACAAGCTGGAGATTTCTGAAATAGTCTCCGCTCTAGAGATTTATAATTTCTCATTTGAAGAATGTATTCAAGGCCTCCTTCCTTTTGTAAAAGCTGTTAAGTTAGAGGCTGAATTTGAGGAAATATTGTCTCGTATCAGATTATACAATATTGATCAACCATTTGTAGCATTAGCTTCCAATTACGGAGTTCCACAAAACCGTGAAAGAGTTTTGTTCATTGGTTGTCGCAAGGATCAAAAACTGATTAAAAAGGTACCACCAACTGTGAGTAACAACGAGAGGGTCACTGTTTTCGAAGCATTATATGATTTAGACTTTGTTGGAAATGACGAGGAAAAGTTTGATTATGAATCCATTGATTTGAAGTCGCGTTATAATGGCACTACCGAAAGGATGAAGAGCTTAATTAAAAAAAGAGACATCGATGGTAAACTGGATGATAAAAAGGGTTTAACATATGCCGAATGGTCAAAAAGGGGGCGTTTAAATGGAAGGTTTTCAAACGCCAAGAATCCCTTTTATGTTCGAAATTTTGAAGAGTTAGAAAACAATCTTTCACATGTTGTTGCCCCCCTGCATAACCATAAAACGAGTAAGCAAAATGAAGATGTCATAAAGAGGTTAAATGTGATATTAAAAACAGGCGATTACGATTTAGCTAAAAAGGAATTAAAGAAAATTGGGCTAGATTCTGAAAAACGGAATTATAATGTTTTAAAACCGGACTCCCAGAGTCCAACGGTCATGACAATTGCCGATGATTACATACATTTCTCAACCCCTAGGGCTTTAACGGTTCGTGAAATGGCTCGACTACAATCTTTTGATGACTCTTTTGTTTTTCAGGGAAAACGTTCTACTGGAGGCAACAAAAGAAAATTTGAAGTGCCGCAATTTACATTGGTTGGAAATGCAGTACCTCCTTTGATGGCAAGGGCGGTAGCTTTGGAGATATTAAAACACATTAATTAAATTCCAAAGTATGAGAGTAAGCCGTTTGTATTTAAATGGGGTATTGCAGCTCTAATGTCAGTTCTAAGTGTGTTCCTTGAACTCGACGGGAAATTATTCATAAAAATTTCTTTTAATGATCTTGCAACGTTAGGTACCGTCGATTGACCCCAGTAATTTCCTCCTGATAAATTGGTTACTCGTTTAACAGGAACACCATTAGGTCTATATACTGTATTTTGGTTTGATGGAACTGTTACGAATGAATATGTAAATCTACGAGAGTTTTGAATATTGAAGCCATTTCTTCCAATTGTAATATTTCTACCAGGAAATCCACCTGCAGAGTAAATCATATCCCATAACATAGGTATTTGTGCATTATCATTCCAGTTTGTTTTACATTGAATAATTCCTATCTCATACTCATGAAAATCCCTTTCCGCTAGAAGATTTATCAAATTAGGATTAGGCTTATCCCTTATCAAACTCGGAATAGAATTGCCCATACTGTCTTCTATGTTTAATTCAGCAACGTTTCTATTGTAATCAGGTTGATTAGGAAAAACTACTAATGTTATATCTGATTCAGTATTACATGCAAAATTTCCATAGTTTACGGTAATAGCATCCTGTATTGCCTCAGGAACTAATCCCATTCGCCTAAACGCAACTACTCTACTTCCTACCGTGCATAAATTCACATACCAACAAACTAAGGCCTCCCATGCAGTCCCACTTGCTGATAACTCACCTTGACCTCGACCCCCTCCACCTGTTTGTCTAAATATTTCTGTTAAGTGATCTCCAAGGTCAAGGACTTGTCCCTCATTAAAGTTGTTGCCAAGTAGTCGGATAATTTCTGGTCTCCAAATAGTCCAACATGACTGAAATGTAGGTATCGCAAAAATTTCATCAATTGATATTCTTCTCAGATGGTCGGGAATTGTAGTGTACATTATTATAATGATTTATTGTTGAATATAAAAGTGCCCCTATATAATAAATTGAATTTAAACAGAAAATTATAAGGCAAACCGAACAAAATTCTGTTAAATTAATGCTCAATCTCCATGTTTTTTATTTTATCGAGCCAAATTTAACCATTTATCAGGTAGAACAGATTTATTGTTTAACTTAACATTGGATGTCCTTTCTGTTCTAGTAGTTGGATTCATTCGCAAAATTGAACATTCTCAGAGTAACACCAGTGAGGCATTGATTCTCTAACAGGTTCTAATTCTATTTCTACTTCATATCTAAGGCTTTTAGGGTCATGTTGACCTTCCATTTTTTCTGTTCGTAAAAACCAATCGCCAAAGATGGAATCGCAATAGTAGCACCCATAAGACAAATAATGTTCTTCTGCGGTTTTGCTATACCGAGTTTTTAATTGACCAATTTTTAGGTTATACCCTTGTTCTGTCTTTAAAAAACCTTTTACAGCTTCATATATTTTTTGATTTTTATCTAAATCTTTATTGTTCCACATTGAACCCATTAAATAGAAGTCAAGATTGCAAACGGTTTTAAGATTTCGATCAACCGTCCATAGATATTGCGGCCTATGGCACTTCCAGCAAGTTGTCATAAAGAAAATGATTGTAACTTTCTGCATAGGTTTTAGGGTTATATGTTCGCAGTATTTGACTTGACTTTTTAACAAACAGGCTACAAAAGTTTTTAATGGAATTTGGATTTCTTTTAGTTGTACAATTATGTTTGAGTTATCGTCTTTAAATATTTTAAATGCGGGCAGTTCTTTATCGGCCTTTATCGGTCTAAAATATTCTCTTAACTCTTTTGGTATTGTTCGAAAAAACCAACAACCACGCACTTTTGATTCTTTGTAACGCTCTTGGCGTAACTTTGTTTCTTCAAGTGTCTGTTTGCTCCATTGAATTTCAAAGGCAATTCGTTTGTGATTTTGAATTGCTAACACATCCGCACGCCAATTAGCTTCTGAAAACTCCGGTATCGCTTTCCAGCTATTTTTTTTGCAAGCCTCAAGAATTTCAATTTTAGCTCTCAAATGTTCTGGTGATTCTGGTTTCCAATCGCAATGGCTAATGGATTTCGCGTGGACGAAATGTTTTAAGCCTTTGTTGCTAGTCCTTAAAAACCCTTGTTGATTGTAACAGGACAATATTACGACCGCCTCTTTTGATTTGAGTCTTTTTTTTAAATCTTCCCATTGTTTATCATCTTGGTCAATGGAAATGATTTCTTGATTGTTTATGTATGCTCTTAATGGCATTTTATTACATTTTAAACTTCCACTTTAAGCGGCTTTCGAAAAGTTTTTGGATAAAAAGGGGTGCGCATATATGGACACCTCAACGTTATATATAAAAACGATAGTAGTAGTTCGGTTTTGAAAAGTATCTCTTGCGACGTCAATTGTATGGCTACCAAGTGAATATTCACTTGTTGCATATTCTGTGTCAATATGGTATCTAAAATTATTCCACAATTCGATTATCAAGTCTAATATGCACAATAGTGTTTCTGTCGAGTTTTTACTAAATGATTTGTTGTATTTTCTTTAATGTCGCATTACGTTTTGTGGCTATTTTGAGATTTTTGATTAGTCTAATTCAAGCATTTGAGCTTTAACCAGTAAAAAATTAAAAACAGGTCCTGTTATATGCTGAGCGGTCTGTCATTGTACTTTTAAATATCTTTTAGTGACAGCAGCGTTTTCAACTTGAGTGCGGAAATAATCCATTAATGGAATAATGAAATCAACTATTTCAATGAAGTCATCTAAATTTATTTCACGATATTCGCCATGAGCGATGTCATTGCGTACCGCAAGAATGTTTTTATCTATAAAAGCCTCCTTTGCCGAATAGTGAGTATAATCAAAACCTAACGAGATAACAATCTTTCTTAATACAGAAGACTTTAAATTTGATTCGGTGTCAATGAAATTTTTTATGATTAATCCTACAAGTGTCGTCTGCTTTCGTAAGCACTTCTTGCACCACATCATAAGCATCTTCGAACGTCTTAGCATTTTTGAACTTATCATGAAAAGCCATAGCGACAAAATTTAAATTTATGTTTTTATACATAACTTTTTTTATCAAGACATAATCAAGATACGCCTCAGCCGCCTCTTTTATAAATCCTTCCCAATGGGCATAAGCAAGAGCAATTCCGCCACGAGTTATAGGTTTTAAGTAGAGTGAATTCTTATATGTATTTGACAAAAACTTATAATCAATTAATTCCTTTTTCCGCCAAGAAATACATTTGTCTAGGCGGTCGGAAAGCTCTTCTGGTGTTCGCAGTTTCATGATTGAAAAATTCTTTGACCTAAGTCAACAGTTTTTGGCAATCTACCTGCAGCACTATAACCTGGCCAACGGATGTTTTCATCTCTTACAATTCTCCATGCATTCTTTACAAGCCCAGTTATTTCATTCGCATCGGCATATCGTCCGGGATTTCGACCAATCCCAATTGCAACAATTTCAAATGCGGAAACTAAGAAGCCCCCAGAAAATTTGCTTCTGTCAAGGTCCCAGCGTTTAAAAGAGTTTTCAGCAGTGCTAGCTTGCAGTAAGTCAAAAGTTTGTCGAAACGCCGTTGCTTCCTCGGCCAATCTTTCTGGAAGACTTGCAAGTTCAATCATTTTTTCATCTAGGAATTCTCCAAGATCTTTCAATCTTTTAAGCTCGTCAATGTTCGCATTTCTTAGAACTATAAACCGAACAACAAGTTCGACATCATATTGTTCGTTTAAATTTTTGTCTGTTAATTCAAGGCTATTAAAAAACGGAGGGTACTCAGACAACTCCTTGATAAGGTTATAAGCGTCCTTATTTGCCATAATAAGTAGGCAATTTCTAATTTCTTGATCGGTCAATGAGGTGCCACCAGTGTTCAATCTCTGGAACAATTCAAATTTGCTTAGTGGATCACTTTCCTTTTGAACAATAATTACACTTAACTTTGCGCGTTTGAAATATCTTCTTTGAGTATCTGTAAAGCAATTTTCATCGTCTTCCGCAGAGGCTTCAAAGGTTTTCCTCTCCAGTGAAGGTAAAAGTTTAGTCTTTTCGAGTTTAAGTGGGGGTATACTACTTCCTTCTTCATCTTTTAAAATTCCGGCAAATTCAAACACGGTTGAAAGTCTTTGCAATCCATCAACAACATCCCAAACTCCATTTTGGTTCTGAGCGACAAAAATTGGCGGAATTGGGATATTCAAGAGAACTGATTCTACCAATTTAGATTTCTGATAATTTGTCCATCGGTAGAAGCGTTGAAATTCAGGATGAATATCGATGTCACCATCTCGATACATATTTAAAATTTCTCCAATCGATACAGCATAATTCTCTGTAAAGATTTCCTTACTTTTTTCGTCAATTTCGTGTTGTAATGCCATATATTTTATTTTTGAATTGGTGTTTTTGGCCCGCTATCCATATTGCTAGTAACAAAGCTGGACTCTGTTTCAGTTTTATTTCACAAGTCCAACTATATTCTTAACTCCACCAAACATATCACTTTATTTATAATAATCAAATAATTTTAACTATTTCCCCCCCTTCTAATAATTAATTTGTTGTAATGGCCGTATATTAGCATTCCTCTAAGAATTAAACCATCTACGATAAATGTTGTAACACACAGCCATCCCCGTCCGCCAGGGATTGTAGCGGAAATATTGCGAAGCGCCCAGCTAGGCGGTGTTGGGCGAGGAAGCGACTGGAAGGAGCTACCGGAGGCCTACAGCGACTTGCTGGGTGCGAGCAAGATTGGAGCGGAAAGCCCGGCCCTGAAGCGAAAGGGCTTTTGTAGATGTAGTTAAACAGCCCTTTCTGCTTCAGGGGGCGGCCAAAAAATCAATTAAAAAACGATGGTTACTTTAAGGCTTCGGGACCTTTGAACTTCCGAAACTCCACCCATTTGTCTTCTAATTTCATTAACGAAAAGCCGGTGTACTCGAATTGAAATGCGACTGACTTGGTTTCAAATTCCTTTTTCAAGGTGTAAAACAAGGGCTTCTTTAAATCGCGAAAGGCCACCGTGACGTGGGGATGAAAACCCCTCCTATTCTCTGCTTCGTTTAACAAGCCGCACTTGGTTTTGGCGACAAAAACGGCATTTTTTTGGAGTTTTTCGAGTTTTTCGGACAAAATAACGGCTCCAAACACGACTCTGGGCTCAAAAAAGCCAAAATCGCGAATTTCGATTGCGAAAGGTTGGGGGTGCTCAAACGCTTCAAAAGCGGCGATTAATTTATCGAGTTTGTGCTCGGGCCACTCAAAGGGCATGTGCAAGGTGATGTGCGCAGGTGAACGCAAGGCGCCTTTTAAACCGTACTGTTGGTACAGCGATTGCTTGATGCTTTCAAAGGCCGCTTGTGCGGGCTCTGGCAACACGATGGCGAGGAAGTATTTACCCACGAAAAATTGGTTTATTCTTGTAATTTTGCGCGAACGAAAGTACGCTTTTATGCAAATCATTATACCAATGGCCGGAAAGGGCAAACGGATGCGTCCTCATACCCTTACCACCGCCAAACCACTCATTCCTGTTGGGGGTAAACCTGTGGTGCAACGCCTCGTTGAAGATATTACCCGCGTGTGCGGTGAAAAGGTGACTGAAATTGCCTACGTGATTCACCCGTCGTTCGGTAAAGAGGTTGAAGCGAACTTAATTAAAGTGGCCGAAGGCCAAGGGGCTAAAGGCAGCATTTACTACCAAGAAGAGGCCCTGGGCACCGCTCACGCTATTATGTGCGCGAAAGAAGCGCTGCACGGTAAAACCGTTGTGGCCTTTGCTGATACGTTGTTTAAAGCGGACTTTGTAATGGACACCACCCGCGAGGGGGTGATTTGGGTGCAACAAATTCCCGACCCCAGCCAATTTGGTGTGGTGAAAATCGGCGCTGATGGCAACATCACCGACTTTGTAGAAAAACCGAAAGACTTTGTGAGCGACCTCGCCATCATTGGCATCTATTATTTTAAAGACGGCGACAACCTGCGCAACGAATTGCAATACCTGCTCGATAACGATATCCGCGAAAAAGGCGAATACCAACTCACCAACGCCCTCGAAAACATGAAGGCCAAGGGGCTGAAGTTTTATCCCGGACAAGTCACCGAATGGCTCGACTGCGGCAATAAAAACGCCACCGTGTACACCAACCAACGCGTGCTCGAATTCGATAAAGGAAAACCAGCGTTGCGCGGTAAAAACATTACCAACAACCACTCCGTAATCATTGAACCGTGTTACATTGGCGACAATGTGGTGTTGAACAATTCAGTAGTGGGTCCGCACGTGAGCATTGGTGCTAACTCCACCGTGACCAACTCGGTGGTAACCGATTCTATTCTACAAACCGATGTAAAAATAACGAGCGCGGTGATCACCAAGAGCATGGTGGGCACGGGCGCTGAAGTCACCGGCAAGGCAGCCGACTTGAGCGTGAGTGACTATTCACAGGTCATTGCATAAATTAACGCTATATACGCTTCTGGCACTGTTAACGCTACTCAGCAGTTGCAGTGGTAAAAAACACGCACAAAAAGAAGAAGTGGTGATTCCGCAGGGCATGTTTGACCTGCAGTTTGGCGATTTGTTTTTAAAAGGCTGTGAGCAGCGCATGAAGGGCAACCTCATCGAAGCCATTAAATTATTTGAAGAATGCAAGCGGTACTACCCCAACGAACCAGCGTTGCAGTACGAGCTCGCGATGGTGCACCAATTGTTGGGCCATAAAAAAGAAGCCCTCGATTACGCTAAAAAAGCAGTGGCAGCCGATAGCAACAACGAATGGTACTTGCAATTGTTGGCAGCGTGTTACGGACTCAATGGCCAACACGCCCAAGCCACCAAGGTAAAGGAGCAATTGGTGCAAAAATGGCCGGCCCGCACCGATTTGCGCGAAGACCTCGCCGAGCACTACATCTCCTTGAACCAACGCGACAAAGCCCTCACCATTTACAAGCAATTGCAAAACGAATTTGGTCCGAAAGAGTCCATCATGATGAACCAGATCAAATTGCTGGCCGAGTTGAACCGCTTTAACGAAGCCGAAGACGCGCTCAAGCTGTTGGTAAAGAACAATCCCAATGAATTGCAGTACTTGTCGTACCTCGCGGCGTTTTACGAAGACCGCCTGGCTTACGACAAAGCAAAAGCCGTGTACGAACAATTGCTCCAACGCGACCCCGAAAACGTGGTGGCGTTATTGGCGATGCACGATTATTATTTAGCACTCAGCCAAACGGCGCAAGCCGAATCGTACCTCGAAAAAGTATTTGCGTGCAAAGATTTGGATCAAAACATTGCCATGCAAATACTCTCTACCTACGTGGGTCAAGCCCATAGCGGCAATACCCATGCCGCCGAATTGGGTTTAAAATTGGCAGAACAGTATGCGAAAGCGCAACCCCAATCGGCCATTGGGCATGGCATTAAAGGCGATTTGTATTCCATTTCCGGTAAAAAAGAAGAAGCCGCTGATGCCTATGCCCGGGCTGCAGCCCACGAAACACGCGACTTCCGGGTGTGGGAGAATTTGCTTTCGGCCGATAACGACACCCGCCGTTTTGATTCGCTGATAGTGCATGGTGTGCGAGCCACCGAACTTTTTCCGACCCACACCGTGTTTTACCTGTACCTCGGTTCAGGACTAGTACAGAAAAAACGGTACAAAGAAGCCATCGAGGCGTTAGAAACAGGCAAGAGTTATATCAGCGGTAACAATGAAACCAAGTTCGAGTTCTACCGGTTGTTGGGCGATGCGTATAACTACCAAAAACAGTACGCATCCTCGGACCTTGCCTTTGACGATGCGTTGAAGATTCAGCCCGACAACACCTACATTTTGAATAACTACGCTTATTACTTAGCCTTGCGTGGAGAAAAACTCGCGTTGGCCGAGCGGCTTTCAAAACACAGTTTGCAATTGCAACCCAACGAGGCCAATTTTTTGGACACTTATGCATGGGTGCTGTATAAGTCGGGCAAGTTTTTAGAAGCCGAAGAATACATTTCAAAAGCAGCAGCAAAATCGCCATCACCAGCGGTTTTGGAGCACTGGGGGGATATATTATTTAAATTAAACAATAAAGAAGCAGCAGTAGCAAAATGGAAAGCGGCGAAAGTGGCCGGCAACAAAAGCGAAGCGCTTGAGAAGAAGATAAATGAGCAAAAACTCCCCGAATAGTCCACTGCCCATCCTCCTATTATTAATTGTGGTGATGTTTGCTGCCTGTAAACACAGGAAGGCAGTACCCACCGCCCCTGTGCCTGTTGTACAGGCGCCAGTAGACTCATTGGGGAAATGCAAAATGCCCACCCGCAATGGCCGCACGCTCACGCGCCTGATGAAGGAAAACGAACTAAAGTTCAAATGGTTGGGCGCAAAGGCAGAAGTGTTTTCGGTGATTGATGGTAAGGAAGAGAGTTTTGACATCCGCGTGGCCATTCGCAAAGACAGTGCCATGCTCATTACCATTCAGTACGTGTTGGGCGTGCAGGTAGCGAAAATTCTGATCACCCGCGATTCGGTGAAGTTTGTAGACTACATCCACCGCACCTATTTCAAGGGCGATTTTGTTTACTTGAGCGAACTGTTGAATGCCGACATTGATTTTGACGTGGCCCAAGCCGTATTGTTTGGCAATAGTGCTGATTTTAGTGAAGATGATGCCAAGTTAAACCCTACTACCGACCGCGAAAATTGCAAGTACTTGCTCAGCACCGCCCGCAAGCGCAAACTGCGCCGCATACAACAAGGTGGCGAAATCAAAGACGCGTTGCAAACGTTGACCTTGAGTCCCGATAACTTCAAAATTTTGCGCAATGTTTTTGTAGAACCCACCAACAACCGTTCGTTCACTGCCGATTACAGCAACTTTGCGACCAAGGACAGTGTTTTTGCACCGTGGCATGTTGATATTGACATTTCAGCTGAAAAGAAAGCCACTGTGAAAATTGACTATGTTCGTATAGAGAAAGATGTCCCACAAAAACTCTCTTTGAACATACCGGGCAAATATGAACAAGTCCAGATTCGGAAGAAATAAGTGTGTGCTGCTGATAGCGGCCTTGTTATTTTCTTTCCATGTTTTTGCCCAACCAGCAGGCAAGGGCAACAAGCAAGAACTTCAAAACAAAAGCAAGCGCCTCAACAAGGAAATTGAAGAGATCAACGACCTTATTAAGGAAACCGCACAAAACAAAGAGGCATCGGTGGGCAACCTCCAAAACCTCAACCTACGGCTCACCAAGCGTGCCGAACTCATTTCCACCATTACGGAGCAATTGCGCCAAATTGAAGCCGAAATAAAAAAGAACGAAAAAGAGGTGGAGTCGCTACGGGCCCAGCTTAAAAAATTAAAAGACGAGTACGGCCGCATGATTGTGCAAGCGCAGAAACACCAGGATGCGTACAGCGGCATGATGTTTATTTTTTCGTCCGAGAGTTTTAGTCAAGCCTACGCGCGGCTCAAGTACATTCAGCAATACGCGGTGTACCGCAAGAAACAGGCACAGGACATTCTCAAGACCGAAGACGCGATACTTGAGAAGCTACGCGAGCTAAAGCTGCGCAGAAGCGAAAAGAATGCGTTATTGGGCATCCAGGAGCAAGAGGTTACGCAATTGGCCAGCGAGAAAACGGAGCAAGAGAAAGTGCTCACCACCCTTCAAAAGCGTGAAAAAGAACTCAAGAAAGAATTAGAGAAAAAGAAACGCGATGCGATACAGTTGCAATTAGCGATTCGTCGGATGATTGATGAAGAAATCCGTCGCAAGAACGAGGAGATCCGTAAAAAGAACGAAGAAGCGGCAGCCAAAGCAGCAGAAGAAGCGAAGAAGAATGCCGTGGCCAACAAAACCGAAAAAAAGGCGACCAAGCCTACGTCGGCGGTGCCCACACCAAAAGAAAATCCCACCGAACCAATACTCAACGACGAGGCCATTGCCCTGAGTGAGGACTTTGCCAACAACCGTGGCAAATTGCCATGGCCGGTAGTGAAGGGCGTTATTTGTGAAGGGTATGGCGAGCACGAGCACCCTGCCATCAAGGGCTTCATGATGTTTAACAACGGCGTTGAAATTTGCGCTACCAAGGGCATGCAAGCCCGGGCGGTGTTTAGTGGTGAGGTAACGGGCATTGCCGATTCACCTACCGGAGGTAAACTGGTTATCATTCGCCATGGCGAATACTTGAGCGTTTATAGCAATTTAGAAGAGGTATTGGTAAAGAAAGGCCAAAAGGTAACCGTGAAGCAACCCATTGGCACGGTGATGTACAACGAAGACGAAGGAAAAACATCCATGAGTCTTCAGATTTGGAAGGGACAAAAAACCATGGATCCCGCCGCGTGGCTCATCAATGCACGGTAACCCCCATTAACAAAAAACCCCGCTTCAACGAAGCGGGGTTTTTTAGTGGGGTAACGTTCGCTTATCTCGCGAAGAATTCGTCGTAACTCACTTCTGCAGGGTTCAAGGTGCATTTCTCTTTCACGAGCGAAAGCACTTTTCTGCTGAACAAGTTTTCGTACATCTTTTGTGCTTCCTTGCTGTTCTTTATCAAGTCGGCAGTAATTTTCTGAACATCTTCATCGGTGGGCACTTGTCCGTAACGCGCATATTCGCTTCTGATGAAGTTTTCGGCTTCAGCACGCAATTCATCAGCAGTGACTTCCAATTGATTGTCCTTAATGATTTTGTTTTCAATCAAACGCCATTGCATTGACTTCGCGTATTCGGCGTAATCTTTTTCCACTTGTTCCATGGTAACAGGCTTATCGTTGGCCACCATGATCCAGCGTTTCAAAAAGTCGTCGGGCAAGGTCAGGTTGTGTTTGTTTACAAGCACTTGCTCTACTTCGCGCAGGAACAAACGGTCGGCGTCAGCGCCAAACATCAAGCCGAGTTCGGTGCGGATTTTTTCTCTGAACGCTTCTTCGCTATCCACAGAGCCATCGCCGTATACGCGGTTGAACAAGGTTTGATCCAACGGCGCCTCTTCCAAACGGGAAATGTTTTTTACAGTCACCTGCAAATTGCAATGCGTAGCTTCTGCCAATTCGCGATCGATGCCTAGGCCAACACTTTTATCGAGGTCGGTGGCATACAAATCGTCAACGTTTATTACCACTTTGTCGCCTTTCGACAAGTTGGTGAGCTTTTCAGCAGCCACAGAGGTACCTACTTTAGAAACCGTGAACGAGGTGCTTTTGAAAATACCACCCGCTTTAATTTCGCCGTTTTCTTCGAGTTCGTTCACATCGACGAAAAGCGTATCGTTTTCACCTGATTTTTCAGGGTAAACAGGCGTACCGTAGTTGCGGCGCACGTCGTGTACATATTTGTCAACGAGGCTATCGTCCACTTTCACAGTTTTGTAAGTGAGTTGGATGCTTTTATCGAGCGCTACTGAAAATTCAGGAGCCAAGCCCAATTCGTAAACAAAGCGTTTATCCGACAAGTCGTTGATATCCACATTGGCTTCTTCTTTTGGAAGCGGGTTACCAAGAATGTCGATTTTGTTTTCTTCGATGTATTTGTGAATGGTGTCGTTGAGCAATTTGTTGAGCTCATCGGCCATAATTTGGTTGCCGTATTGCTTTCTGATAAGTCCCGCAGGCACTTTGCCAGGACGAAAGCCGGGCATAGACGCTTGGCGTTGAACCTTTTTGATCCCTTCATTGATCGCTGGTTCGTAATCTTCCTTACGAAGATCGATAACGATTTCTGCGCTAAGGGTATTGAGGTCGTTCCTTGTAATATTCATGGTGACGAAAAATTGAGGCGCAAAGATAATCAATTTTTCGCTTCGGGGGTCATCGGTTGTTGAGTCCCAGCCGTATCATTTCGGTGATTTCGAGCACGGCGGGACAAACCAGGGTGTTTTGGTAGGTCAGGGGCAGAATTTGGTGCATTTTACGGCGGTCGGTGTGCGGGTATTCGCGGCAGGCGGTGGGACGATCGTCGTAGATGCTGCAGTAATTATCGGGACCGAGAAAGGGGCAGGGCGATGATTTCAAGACATAATCTTTGTCTTCGTCAATACGCAGGTACTTGTCCATAAAGTCCCCCGGCCGCAGGCCCACTGCCTTGGCAGCGCGGTCGATATCCCGGTTATAAAAAATGGGGGACGTAGTTTTGCAGCAATTGGCGCATTCGAGGCAATCGGTATGGGCAAACACTTCGTCGTGAGCTTCGTGAAACAATTCATCGAGGTGGCCGGGTGGGCGTTGTGCCAGTTTTTTGTAAAAGGCTTGGTTGTCGCGGCTTTGCTGCTTGCTTTTGAGCCGAAATTGCTCTAAATCCATGCGTTGAACAAGATTGGGGATGAAGGTTCCGCCACTGAGTAAGCAGGAGCATTAGCTCTGCTAATCACATGAAGTGCGGTAGGGGGTTGGTACAACTAAAAGGGCCGTCCCGGTGGAGACAGCCCTCAGTTTATTCAGCTTTTTTAGCCGCCTTTTTAGCCGCTTTTTTAGGTGCTGCCTTTTTAGGCGCTGCAGCTGCAGTTGCGGTAACGGTTGCTTTCTTGCGCTTAGGGCGAGAAACACCTGAAGTTCCGATATGGATCTTACCACGCTTTGATCTTTTATCTCCTTTTCCCATAGAAAAATTAATTTTCGTAAAAGTATAAAATCCAACGAATAGGCTTCAAATTATTTTTAGCACACTTTCAAAAGAAACGGATGACCAGGATGCGTCCTTTATTTTTTGAGGAGCACTGTCAATTAACGAGAATCTTCGATATTTGGCCTGTGAGCGAAAGGCGGTATACGTTTAAGAAGGACGAGCGGTTGTCATCCCGAAAAATGATTGATGAATTGTTTGCTGTTGGACATACTGCTATTAGCGCGTGGCCCTTGCGTGTGGTATTTAAACCCGCCCCTGTCGTGCTGCCGCACCCGGTACAAGCCATGTTTGTGGTGCCCAAGCGCATTTTTAGAAGAGCCCACGACCGCAATTTGTTGCGCAGGCGGATGAAGGAAGCGTACCGGTTGCACAAGAACGAGATTTATGACCAGTTGGCCACTCGCCAGTTGGTGGTTGCGTTTATCTATATAGCAAAAGAAAAGGCCGATTTCATCACGATTGAAAAAGGCCTTTTAAAAGGGGTACAAAAATTCTGATTATTTCTTGTTTGCTTCCTTGATGTAAGCATCCAAAGCACTTGTCATGCTAGGGTTTTCAGGCGTTGGAGCAAAAATATCCAAGCGGTAGCCCAGCGACTGAATCATTTGAGCTGTTGCGTGGCCAAAAGCAGCGATGCGGGTAGCGCCTTGTTTAAAATTAGGGAAGTTCGCTTTGAGCGATTTGATGCCAACAGGGGTGAAGAACACCAATACGTCGTATTGAGCCAGGGACTTGATGTCGGATAAATCTGCCGCCACTGTTTTGTAGAGCACGGCCCTGGTGAAGGTGATTTTCACCTCGTCCAGAAATTCAGCAATCGCTTCTTTGTGAACATCGCTCACCGGTAACAAAAACTTTTCAGAGCGGTTTTTCTTAATCACATCCACCAAATCACGAATGGTGCCATGACCGAAGAAAATTTTGCGTTTGCGGTATTGAATGTACTTCTGCAAGTAATAAGCCGTTTGCTCGTTGATGCAGAAATATTTCATCGACTCAGGAACAGTCACGCGCATTTCGTTGCACATTCTGAAGTAATGGTCCACTGCCAGCTTGCTGGTTAAGATCACCGCCCCGTGCTCAAGAATATCGATGCGTTGTGCACGAAACTCTTGTGCTGACAAGCCTTCCACCTTAATAAATTGGCGGAAATTCATGTGCAAATGGTGCTTCTTGCTGAGTTCAAAATAAGGATTCTTCTCTGTTTCCACCGGTTTTGGTTGGCTCACGAGCAGCTCCTTGACGCGGGTTTTAGGGAGTGAACTGACTTCGATTTTAGGAGGAGCCGGCGGTGCAACTTTTTTCGCCGTCTTTACAGTTTTTGTTTCTGTCTTTACTACAGCGGTTGATTCTGCCTTTGGAGTAACTTTTGGTACTACCAGCTTGGCCACCTTTTTGGTGGCAGCTTTCTTCACAGGAGCCGCCACTTTTTTAACAGCCGCCACTTTTACAGCAACAGTCTTTGAGGGCTTTTTAGTAGTTGCTTTTTTAGCTCCCACAGCTTTCACTGTTTTGGCTTTGGCGGACTTGACCGTCCCTCCTGCATTGCGCTTGATTGCCATTAATAAAAAAAAGCGGTTAGAAAGTTTCGATAATAAATTTAACCAGTACTAAAATGGGTAGTATTTCCAGAGCGCAAAAGTAACAAAAAATCTGCAACATTCCTACACCCCTTCCAGACAGGGCCGTGAGTAGTCCCCTGAACCAATGGATGAGCACCGATATGCCCGCTAAAACAATGGCGGTATAGAGGAAGAAGAGGGGTTCAGCGGGACTAAATTCCATCAACACCACTACTGGGAAAAGGACCAGTCCGAAGGCCTGCAAAAGAATGAATCCCGAAGAAGTATACTCGCCAATGAGGCGCATTTGATCGGTTACAAAGCCCAAGAAGATGTTCACGCCAAAACGCAACAAGAGCATGCTTACAATGAGGCCGGCAAAAAGCAGGAATTGCACACCCCCAGCTAAATCAATAAACACCAGGTGGAAGTAGGCATTGGCCCGAAACATCACGAAGGAGAGGTTCAGCACATAAACCAGTAGGAGGAGGGAGGGCACAACCGAGAGAGGGCTCGCTTCCTGTCGCTCCAACTTAACAGCCGTTTGTCGGCTGAAGCCAGCCTGTATGGTTTGTGTTACCCGTTGTAGGGCGTTAACGCGCACAAAGGCGAGGATGACGAGGGACGTGAGTAGGACGATGGAGGGCCAAATTGCCCGTGGATCTTGCCGTGGGAGTGGGACAGGGTGGTGGCCCGGTTGTGTTGTAAAAAAGGAGAATGTCGGCTGATTTGGCATCAGAGGTTAAAGGTACGAGAAACACGGAAACCAAATTTAACCTGACCATTCTTCCAACTGTCCGAATTACCAACAAGGTAGTTGTTTTCTATTAGGCCAGAAGCATTGGTAAAAAAGAAAGCAAAAACGTGTCCCCCCGTCTCCATTTCCATGCCCAAAGCCAAGGGGTGGCGTGCTTGCGGATTGTTTTTAAAATAAGGTCCCGCTAAGTAAAAATAATCGCCAATCACGCTCATGCGTTTGCTGAGTTTGACTCTTCCTGCAAAGCCCAAAGTAAACTGGCCGTTGGTGTTTGCGGCGTTATTGCTTGAATTGGTTTTAGCAACAATGTAGTTGCGGTACAAATAGCCCGGCAAGAGTTCGATGGATAGCCAGCGGGTGGCTTTGCAAGCGATAATCAGTTGTGTAAAATAATTCAAGCGGTGTAGCTCTGATTTTTTAAAATCCATCACCACATTGCCATAAATGTTGCTGAGGTGATCGTGCGAATAACCCGTTGAAGCAAACAAGGCCATGGAAACCGGCACGTGGAAATCTTGTGTTTGTTCTAAAAACCGCCACTTCACACTTCCGTCAATCAAGCGGTTCATGCGGCTCCGGCCAATGCCAACAGTAAGGTGATCGGTGATGCCGTAATCAAAACTAAAACGAATATCACTGGCCGCATCAAAACCAAAAAAGTTTTGTGCCGATGCGTTCAAGGCATTGGGCTGGGTGTTGTCGTAAATGTTGTTGAAGCGGTGACTGATGCGAAAATCGAGGTGTTTCTTTTTAACCGTTTCAATGGTGAGGGCATTGCCAAGGCGTGTTGATTTAAAAGTTGCAAATACTTTTTGGTGCGTCGCTGGTGCCGATTCGTTGAGCACATTCAACAAATCATCTTGTGCAAAGAAGCACCAGGCATTGAGTATACTGGCAACGAGTAAAACCTTGCGCATCAATCTTTCTTTTTGTGCGGCTCAAGTACCGTTTCAAAAGTAATGTCCACCGTTTCGGCAATGTTTTTCACGTACATTGATGGCACTTGGATTTTGTAATCACTCAACAACACTTTGAATTTCGCTTTGAGAGTAAGCAAGTCCCCTTTTTTAGTGATTATTCCTGAGATGGTCACCTCCTTTATCACGCCATGGATTTCGAGCTTACCTGTAATCGTTACTTTGTTATCCCCTTCTGGCAAGTTGGACACATCTTCGTTGAATTTACCCTTAAACGTGCTGTAAGGAAACTTCTCCGTTTCCATATAATTCTCATTGAAGTGCTCTTCCATCAACGCACTCTTGAACTTGAAATTGATGATGGAAATTTTCAGTTGGAATTCTCCTGTGCGACCGTTGAGCACAATGGAACCGCTTTTGTTTACCGCTTCAATGTTCTCGAGTGGTGCTGCTGAAAAGAAAGAGATGTTCGTGCCGCCTTGTTTAGCGGTGAAAATCTGTGCGGTGGTGTTTCCGGCTGCGAGCAGCATGGCGCCCAACACAAAAAGGTTTTTAATCATACAAGCTACGTTATCAGGTTAATGGCACAAAGCATGCCAAAACCAAAAATAGAAACTTTAACCAAGGGAAATACAGGTGCCGTTAAATTGTTTTAACTCTTTTTCAAGTTAATAACAGGTGTAAAAGCAGGGAGCGGGTTGTGCCTTAAAGGGGATGATCCTGTAGGAATTTTTCGGTGAGGCGTGCTACGGGCAAAGAGGCGATGGCCTTGATGGGAATGGGCTGGAGTGTTGCTGGGATGTTTTTTGGGAGGGAGAGGACGATGAACCGAGCGTGGATGGTGCGGTGGGAGAGGAGGTGTTTGTAGGATTTGCTTTCGTGCACTACGGTGGCGCCTTTGGTAAAGGCGTAATTTTTTTCAAGCCACAGCAATGAATCGACCACACTAATGGGCGTTTCGGATGCATGCAACGTAAACTCATAAAGCCCTTCCCAGATATCCCCGCTGCTGCGTTTTTTCAAAAGCGTTTTTTGTCGTTGGTCCACCATTACCACGTAATTAAAGTAAAGTGCTTTTACCTTTGTCTTCTTTGCTTTAATTGGAAGTTCAGCCACCCGTTCCGTTTGATGTGCCAAGCATTTATCAACGAAAACACACCCTTTGCAGTCTGGCTGTACTGGTTTGCAATACAAAGCCCCGAACTCCATCACCGCTTGGTTGTAGGTGCCAGGATCTTTACTGTCTAACAAACTTTGCGCCAGCGCGGCGAATTGGGACTTGCCTTGCGGCGAGTCGATGGGTGTATCGATGGCGAAGAGGCGGGACAAGACGCGGTAGACGTTTCCATCCACCACGGCAACCGGCTCGTTGAAAGCAATGCTGGCAATGGCGGCAGCGGTGTAGTCGCCTACACCTTTCAGTTGTTTGAGCGTTTTAAAAGAGGAGGGGAATTTACCGCCCCCCTCCGAAACAATGGTATTGGCCGCCAACTGAAGGTTGCGGGCGCGGGAATAATAGCCCAGGCCTTGCCACAATTTTAGCACCTCGTCGGTGGGCGCCTTGGCGAGGTGATGAACGGTAGGATAGGCCTTAATGAAGCGCAAATAATACGGTAAACCCTGTTGTACTTGCGTTTGTTGGAGGATGATTTCGGAAAGCCAAATGAAGTAGGGGTTGCGGGTTTGGCGCCAGGGCAAATCCCTTGCATTGCCCTGATACCAAAGCATCAGGCGTTTTTTGAACCACGCTTCCATGCTGTAAAAGTAGCCTTTGGAGGGCACCAAAAAAAAATTTTCTGTGAAACAAATTATTAGTGTATCTTTGTCGCCCGTTTTAATATACAATTAACTGATTTTAAACAGATTGTAAAATGACCAAGGCAGATATCGTCAATGAAATTTCCGAGAAAACCGGAATCGAGAAGATGGTGGTTCAGGCTACCGTTGAGGCATTCATGAAAACCATTCGTAATTCAATGGTAGAAGGAAAAAACGTTTATCTCCGTGGATTTGGGACATTTGTTGTGAAGCGTCGTGCTGAGAAAATTGGCCGCAATATTTCGAAAAACACTACTGTAGTTATACCAGCGCATTACATTCCAGCTTTTAAAGCTGCGAAGACCTTCTCTGATCGCGTGAAGAAGAATGTAAAGTCTGCGGAACCGCTCCAGAATTTTGAAGATTAAACAAATAAGCACTAAAGGCACCATGGCTGCACTTGTAGCAGGTGCAATGGTACTCACCGTTCTTTTATTTTTTTTACCTCGCCAACCAAGGGCGTCCTCGGCCACTGAAAAGGCTGTAGAAACAGGAGGAGATTTAGGCCTCATTGTCCGCACTGCGGAAAAAGCGATGAAGCCAGAACAACTCAAAGCGTTTCAGGCGTTAACGGCGGACAGTCTGCCAGCAGCATGGTTGCGCATTGGTCGTCCCGATGTGGCAGCGTATTATTCCGAGCAATTGGCCAAGAAGCGTCAATCGGGTGCAGAGTGGTTACTTGCTGGTAAGCGTTACTATAATGCCGTTCAGTTTACGCAAGATCAATCGGAGGTTCCACAGCTTTTTCAATGCGCGTTGCGTTGCTTTAACAAGGCTGGTGAACTAGGGGCGGACAGTACGGAGGTGACCATTTACAAGGCCAGGTGTTTAGTAGAAGGCACCAATCAGCCGATGGATGGAATTCAACTCTTGCGTCGCGTTGAGCGGTATGACAGTTTGAACACGGATTTGAATTTGACCTTTGCTTTTTTCTCTGTTAAAAGTGGACAGATGGAGAAAGCGGTGCAGCGATTCAAAAAAGTGTTACGGTCAGACAGCACGTATATTGAAGCCTACTTGCATTTAGCCGATTGTTTTGTGCAGACAGGTGCGAACGATTCGGCAGTGGTGATGTTGCAGAAATATGCGACAAAGGTCCCCGACCTGATGGTGCGGGCAGAGGTAAACAAGTACATTGAACAACTAAAATTAAAACATTAAAAACTAAAGCATTATGCCAAGCGGAAAGAAAAGAAAAAGACACAAGATGGCGACCCACAAACGCAAAAAGCGTCTTCGTAAAAATCGTCACAAAAAGAAGTAATAATCTAGTATAGATTAAGTGCGCTGTTTTTTTTACGGTGTACGTTACCACTAATTATTGTCACACGTGCGGGCTCAGGCCTTGCACGTGTTGGCTATTGATTACTTAAATTCAAAAAGCGCGTGAATCAAGAATTAATTATTAATTCCACGCCTAACGAAGTTGTTATTGCTTTGCTACACGACAAACGTTTAGTAGAGCTGCACCGAGAAAAGAATAATTCCAGGTATTCGGTAGGCGATATTTACCTGGGCAAGGCCAAGAAGATCATGACCGGACTCAACGCAGCATTCGTTGATGTGGGTTATGAGAAAGATGCGTTTCTGCATTATCTTGATCTGGGTCCCAATGCGCGGTCGTTAATGAAGTACGTTGACCAGACACAAAGCGGTAAGCAGAATGTCAGCAACCTCATGTATTTCAAGAACGAACCGGAAATACGCAAAGAAGGTAAAATTAGCGACCTGGTTAAATCGGGTCAGAACTTGTTAGTGCAAGTGGCAAAGGAGCCCATCAGTCAGAAGGGTCCCCGTATCACCACTGAAATCAGTCTCGCGGGACGGTACATTGTACTCATTCCGTTTCAGGACAAAATTTCAGTATCCTCCAAAATCAGAAACCTAGAGGAGAAAAACCGCCTCAAGGAATTGATGCAAAACATCAAACCTAAAAACTTTGGGGTTATTGTCCGCACCGTTGCCGAAGGCAAATCGGTAGCTGACCTTGAAAACGATTTAAGTGATTTGGTGCGCCGTTGGGACGAGTGTTACCAGTCGTTAAAAGCATCAGAACCACCCATGCGGGTGTTGGGCGAAGTAGATCGCACCAGTGCGATTCTGCGCGATTTTCTGAACGCCAGTTTCAACGCCATTCATGTTAATGACAAAGAGGTGTACGAGGATTTAAAAACGTACATCAAAAACATTGCCCCTGAGAAATCAGACATTCTAAAATTGTATAGCGGCAAGCTTCCCATTTTTGATGCCTTTGGCGTTGAAAAACAAATTAAGGGTTTGTTTGGAAAAACTGTGCACATGAAAACGGGGGCTTACTTGGTGGTTGAACACACCGAAGCACTGCACGTATTTGATGTGAACAGCGGCAACCGTGCGAAGAGCGAAAACACGCAGGAACAAAACGCCCTCGAGGTCAACCTTGAGGCGGCTGTTGAGGTGGCACGCCAGTTGCGCCTGCGCGATATGGGCGGCATCATTGTGGTCGACTTTATCGACATGCACAATCCCGAAAACCGCAAACTCCTTTTTGATAAATTAAAAGAGGAGATGAAGAGCGATCGTGCGAAACACAATATCCTTCCTCCATCCAAATTCGGACTCATCCAACTAACCCGCCAACGCTTGCGTCCGGAGGTTAATGTGGAAGTTCTCGAAACCTGCCCTAGCTGCGGGGGTACCGGAAAAGTACAACCAAGCATCTTGCTGGTAGACCAAATTGAAAACACCCTGAAATTTATTCTTCAAGAACAAAACCAGAAGCACATCACCTTGAGCGTACACCCTTATCTCGAGGCGTTTATTAAACAAAAGGGAATTTTCAGAAGCCTACAATGGAAATGGTACTTCGAACACAAACAATGGGTGAGGGTTCAAGGCATCGCTAGCCAAGGCATTATGGAATACAAATTCTATAACAAAGAAATGGACGAAATTGTGAGGTAATGCCTTCCACTCCCCATTCAATCCTATTTAATGCAGGCCTAGGCCTGCATTAATTGTTTATGGAGATGAAATAACAAGTCCTGCTGATTGCAATTGTTGTGAATCAAGGGACGGTCGTTAGCCGGCTTGCCATTGAGCTTGCTGTTCAATAGGATCTGGAATAAATTCCACTCCTGTAATGTAGATGGGCCAGAACTTTGAGTCGCTGTTTTCATAATCAACATGTGTTTGTTCAAAATTACCACGAAAAGTAGCAAGCTGTTGCTACAAAACATAGTATTAATAGTATGGTCCATTGCAGTAGGCGCATCGAAAATTTTTTCAGGTCCATTAACGATGTTGTACCTTTAAACCCATTATGGCAAATGTTTTTGAATTCAACGGCTACCGTCCAGTGATTGACCGCTCGGCATTTATTCACCCCAATGCAACGGTGACCGGGAATGTGATAATTGGCAAGGACGTATATGTGGGGCCAGGTGCTGCCATTCGTGGTGACTGGGGACAAATTATTATTGAAGACGGGTGCAATGTGCAAGAGAACTGCACCATTCACATGTTCCCCGGCACAACGGTTACGTTAAAGGAAGGTGCACACATTGGGCATGGAGCCATTATTCATGGTGCTACCATTGGTAAAAATTGTTTGGTCGGCATGAACGCTGTGATCATGGACGATGTGGTAGTGGGTGATGGCTGTATCATTGGCGCCTTAGCATTTGTGCCCGCAAATACCAGTATTGAAAACAGAAAGGTAGTGGTGGGCAATCCTGCCAAAGTGGTCAAAGATGTAAGCGACGACATGCTCGAGTGGAAAACAGCGGGCACGAAGCTCTACCAACAACTGCCCGCGGATTGCCGCGCCACACTGAAACCCTGCGAGCCACTGCGCCGAATGCCCGCTTATCGTCCTGATCAACAGGAGGTTTACGAGACATGGAAAAAGAACAGCAGCAAGAAGCAATAAGCCTGTTCTGAATCATTTCCCTTTCTCGTTTTTTTTGCGTTAATTTAAAGTTGTATCGTGAAATTATGGGAAAAGACAAGGAAAAGGAACGGTCAATTCTGACCCCAGCATCCATCAAATTTTTATACCACTACCTCAATAACCCGTCGCCTACAGGATTTGAAAGTCCAGGCCAACAAATTTGGCTCGATTACCTCAAGCCGTACATCGACGATTATTTTGTAGATACTTATGGCACAGCTGTTGGCGTTATTAACCCCTCTGCGCCCTACAAAGTAGTGATTGAGGCCCACGCTGATGAAATCAGTTGGTTTGTGCATTACATTACCAAGG
>CANGWA010000012.1 GCA_947457335.1 Sphingobacteriaceae bacterium | reverse complement strand
CAGTATTCAAAACCTTTCGCATGATTCGTTTTGCTTTTGTTATTATTATTCTGTTCCAAAGCAGTATTCAAAATCTAAGCGCCCAACAACCATCGGGCCCAAGGGAAAAAACAGTAAAAGAAGAACTAAAAACCAACAAACAACTTCGGAAAGAGTCCCGTGAAAAACGACGTCTTGAACGAGCCGAACGCAAGGCCATTCTTGCACACCACAAGCGTATCCAGTCCAAGCGTTCTCTCCGCAGCATGAAGGAAAACCGCCGGAAATCCTCACTGGCGAATGACCGAAGAAGAGAAGGTTTTTTTAGAAGATGGTACAAAAGGAAAAAGCACTAATCGCGCTAGTCCATTTACCCCCATCCACCCACCACTTGTAAAAGACCGTTAGCCACATTTTTTAACGGTTGTTAGCATTTAAACCATTCAATTAACTTTACATCTGTAAACGACGGCTAAAAAGCCCTTTAAAAGCTAATGAACTGATTGTCAGTACTGTGAAAAACCGATAGAAGTTTTTTTTGTCAGTTCCCACAGGGGTAGTTAAATTTAAGGCTTCGCAAGACGCTGTTTTATTAAGGTAATTTAACACTATGAAGAAACTATACCTCAGTGCTATTCTATTTCTGTTGGGAACTTTGAGCATTTTCGCTCAATCCGACAACGGAGCTATCAAGGTACTATTGCAGGACAAGAACACCAAGGAACCCATTCCTTTCGCCAACGTAGTGGCTTATAGGGACGGCGTTATGGTAGGAGTTGCCACAACAAACATCGATGGTGAGGCATTTATTAAACCACTCGCTCCCGGTAAATACACGGTTAAAGGTGTTTACATGGGCTACCAAGCTATGGAGATTCGTGATGTGGTGGTAGGGGAAGGCAAAACAGCTTATGTGACTTTAGCGCTCTCCAACGATGAAGGCGTTAAACTGGATGAGGTGGTCGTGGTGACTTACCAAGTGCCATTGATTGATCCAGATACCAAGTCAGGTGCTACCGTTACCCGTGAAGATTACCAAAATCTTGCCTCTAAAGATGTGAATTCTGTCGCTGCTACTACCGCTGGTGTTTATCAGGCGGACGAAGGTAGAGGACTTAATATTCGTGGTGGCCGTAGTGGTGCTGCAACTTACTTTGTAGATGGAGTAAAAGTGTTTGGAACGCCAAACCTACCGCAACAGTCCATCGAACAACTAAACGTCATTACCGGTGGAGTGCCAGCATCCTATGGTGACTTGACTTCAGGTGCAATTTCCATCTCCACTCGTGGACCACAGTCAAAGTATTTCGGAGGTATTGAATTAATCAGTTCTCAATTGACGGATCCTTACGGATACAATTCGCTTGGCTTTAGTGTAGGTGGTCCAATTTGGAAAAAACGTGACACAACACGCCGCACGGTGCTCGGGTTTTTCGTTTCGGGTCAAGGGAATTATATCAAGGAACCAACTCCACCGTATGGCGATATTTATGTTTTGAAAGACTCTAAACTAGAGGAACTTAAAACAACACCATTTATTTTATCACCTTCTGGTACTGGTTATATCTATAGCTCAGAATATCTGACTAAAGAAGATATGACCACGCAACGTTACCGCCCCAACTCAGCATCCCGCTCTATTTCTTTGAACGGTAAAATTGATTTTGCACCTACTGCAAACACCAATATTTCATTTGGCAACTATTTTGAATACTCAAGTGGAATGAGTTCTGGAATCGCCGGAGCATTGATGAATAGCAATAACAATTCTACTGGCTATTCGCGTAGCTACCGTACGAATATTGCTCTGACTCAGAAATTTGGTAGCGCATCACAGGATAAAACAAAAACGCAGTCCTTGATCTCAAATGCGTTTTTTAAGATGAACTTCAGCTATGAGACTGTTTATTCTCGTTCACAAAGTGCTCAGCACAAGGACAAGATTTTCGATTATGGTTACATTGGTAACTTTGATCGTAAATTCTTAGATGAAAACTTCGCCTTTAATTACACGTATGTTCCTGATTTTGTTGTCAATGGTGTTCAACGCAACGCTTATGTGTACACAGGCAGAACAGAACAGCCGCTCACCTTTACTCCAGGCGGTAAAAACCCAGATTCTGAAATATATACCACCTATTTGCTATCACAATTGAATCCGCAATTGCATTACCTAGGCGTTATTCAATCCCTCAATGGATTAGTTAATGGCGGTAGTCCACAGTCCATTTACAACATGTTCCTCAATTTTGGAACAACGCCTGGCGGATATTCATATGCTCAAAGTGAACAGTACCGCGGTGTAGCTAGCTTTAACGCCGATATCAAGAGCCACGCTGTAACAATCGGTTTTGAATTTGATCAAAGGATTAGCCGCTCATTTGGAGTTGCTGCGTCGGCTTTGTGGACCCGAATGCGTCAAATTGCAAATCAACACACGGCTGAATTAGACGAAACCAATCCTATTTTGAATGAAAACTTAAGCAGCTTGGTGCCTTATTATTACTATAACTATCTATACCAATCTGATAAACAAACTCAATTTTCAGAGCGCTTACTTGAAAAATTAGGGTTGCCTAAAAACTATACAGGATTCATCAACACAGACGGTTTGAATCCGGATATTCTTACACTGGATATGTTTAGCGCTGAGGATTTGCTTGGAAACACCGACGCAGCGAACCTTGTTTCTTACCAAGGTTACAACCACTATGGTAAAAAGGACAAGGGGAATATCAATATCTCCGACTTCTTGACCAAAACAGATGAAAATGGTCGTCCATTATATCCAATAGGATCTTTTAAGCCAATTTATGCATCGGCTTATATTATGGATAAGTTTGACTTCAAGGATATTAAGTTCCTTGTTGGATTGCGTGTTGACCGTTATGATGCGAACCAGCCGGTGTTGAAGGATAAATATGCTCTCCATGATTTAGCTCGGGTTGGTGACTTGAATAGTTTGTCTTACCTGCCAGCTGGTTTCTCAGATAATATTCCAACGAATATTTCAAAGGACGCAGCAGTGTACGTGGCACAAAACCCTACAGGTGGCCGCTCACCTTTGTCAATCAAGGGTTATCGCGATGGTGATAAATGGTACAATGCTGAAGGTTCTGAAATTTCGGATCCAACGTTGATTGCTGCATCGGATGGTAAACCAGTGCCCTTGTACAAAGACCTAGGTGATTATGATAAGGCAATGTCAACAGGTGGTTTCACCACATATAAAGCAGCCATTATCCCGCAACCTCGCTTGGCATTCTCATTTCCAATTTCTGACGTTGCCAACTTCTTTGCTCACTATGATCGTTTAATGCAACGTCCGACAAATAGTGTTTTAAGTCCTTTGGATTATTACTACTTGCCTTCAGCAGCTAACCTGCCTACAGTTAACAATCCAAACCAACGTCCACAACAAACGGTGGATTATGAGTTAGGTTTCTCGCAGATTTTGAATGAGCGAAAAAATGCATCTTTAACTATCACTTCATTTTACCGGGAGCAACGCAATCTCATTAACCAAAGGGTTGTTGTTGGGGCATATCCAAAGAGTTACATCATGTATGATAACATTGACTTCAATACTGTAAAAGGATTGTCGTTTATTCTGGATTTCCGTCGTACTGGAGGATCACGCTTCAACTTCAATTACACCCTGCAGTTTGCTGAAGGGTCTGGTTCAAACACTGGATCAGGCGCCAACTTGGCAAGTTCTGGTCAGCCTAACTTGAGGGTACTTATTCCACTTGACTTCGATCAACGTCATACATTCGTGTTGAACTATGACTACCGATTCGGTTCTAAGAAAGATTACAAAGGACCAACTTATAAAAACAAGAAAGACAAGGTGGTGAATATCCTAGAGAATGTGGGGTTAAACCTAACTTTCAACTTGGGTTCAGGCACACCATACACGCGTTGGAGTACAGCTGTTCCTACGCAAGGAGGTAATGCTCGTTCTTCCATTCTCGGACAAATCAATGGATCTTCAAAACCATGGACTTTCCGTACCAACTTACGTCTCGAAAAGAACATTCCTTTGGAGTGGAATAAAGATAATCCAGATAACAAAAAGTCTGCAAATCTTAACGTTTACCTACAAGTACTTAACTTGTTTAACACACGCAACGTTCTCGGTGTCTACAATTACACTGGCGCACCTGATGATGATGGTTATTTATCATCTACCCAGGCGCAAGCAGCGTTAGCGCTTGCAAACAGCGCACGCGCTTATAGCGACATGTATTCAATTCGTGTAAATAACCCATACAACTACGGTCTGCCACGCCAAATCCGGATTGGTGCACTGTTTGAGTTCTGATAATAGAAAATTTGTATCATGAGAAGTTCAATTTTTATACTGGCCTCCCTCGCTGTTGTAACTACTTTCGGTAGAGAACGTGCAGCTTCAGAAGTACGCGAACGTGCAACTGGTGGACGTGCTATGGCACAATGTGCTAGCCCAAAGGCCTCTAAAGAATTGTGGTTTAACAATGTTAGAACCATTATCTACTCCGGTGGGGATATGTGGTGGGATTTAAATGGTAACGCGAATGCTTACTATTATGTTCCCGCAGTGACAAATCGTAACACGGGAGTATCATCAAGTTTTGCTGGTTCCATCTGGTTAGGTGGACTGGATGCCGGTGGACAATTGAAGATTGCAGCGATGACGTATCGTCAAAATGGGATCGACTTTTGGCCAGGACCATTGGATACAGTCAACACAGCTGCTGATCCAACACAGTGTTTGAAATACGATGAGATTTTCCAAGTTTCTCGAACAGAGGTTGAAAATTTTGTTGAGTCAGGAATACGCACTGCTGCCATTAACAACTGGCCAGGGAATGGAAATGTTAGCCTGCGTCAAGGAAGACGTTTGGCACCGTTTGTAGACGTCGATTTTGATGGCTATTATGACCCAGCCGCTGGTGATTACCCTGCTTATGATATCGAGAATAAGGCTGAAAAAGATCAGCTGGGATTCTGTAAAACCAAACTCTATGGTGACAATACCTTGTTCTGGGTTTTCAATGATAATGGCGGTATCCACACAGAAACACAAGGTATTCCCATTGGTGTTGAAGTGCGCGCGCAAGCATTTGCCTTCAAAACAAATGATGAAATCAATAACATGACTTTTTACAGTTATGAGATTTACAACCGTTCTTCGTTCCAGTTAAACCAAACGTATTTTACTATTTGGAACGATGCCGATCTTGGCTATTACCTGGATGATTATGTTGGTTGCGATGTAAAACGTGGATTAGGGTATATTTATAACGCCGATCCATATGACGAGTCCATTTCAGGTGTAAATGGCTATTTGGACTACCCTCCGGCATTAGGATGTGACTTTTTCAAAGGGCCCTTGGCGGATGTTGGTGACGGACTAGATAACGACGCTGATGGTTCAATTGACGAGGCAGGAGAAACCATCCAAATGAGCCGCTTCACTTATTATAACAATAATATTGGGGCCTTTCCTCCTCAAACAACAAACCCAGCTATTGCGATTCATTTCTATAACTACATGACTGGAAAATGGAAGGATGGATCCAATTTCACAGTAGGCGGAAACGCTTATGGTGGAACGCAGCCAGCTCAGTTTGTATACAATGGTAATCCTATTACAGGAAATGGCTGGACCGAACGCGGTTCTGGTAACTTGCCTGGTGATCGTCGATTCTTGCAATCTGCTGGTCCGTTTACTCTCAAACCAGGCGCTGTAAACGAAATTACCTTTGGTATGCCTTGGGCTCAAAGTCCTTCAAAGGGCGGAAACATTCAATCACTCGAGTTGTTATTGTTGGCAGATGATAAGGCCCAAGCTTTGTTTGACAACTGTTTCAAATTGCTGGATGGTCCTGAAGCACCACAAATGACTATTCAAGAATTGCCAAATGAATTGATTTTTTACCTCACCAACGAGAAGGGTAAAAACAACTATAAACGGTTCAATAACGATTACGAAGAAGAAGATATCACAATTATTTCCGATCCAACTTCAAGTATCGATCAGTTAAAGAATCCAGATAAAAAGTACCGTTTCGAAGGTTATCTCGTTTATCAAGTGAAGAACGATGCGGTTACTACAACTGAACTAAGTGATCCTACAAAAGCGAAAGTTGTTTTCCAATGCGACGTGGCGAATGGTGTAACTACTCTCGTTAACTATGAATTAGACAACACTACTGGTGGATATGTGCCGAAAAAGAAGGTTGATGGCGCAGACCAAGGAATTAAGACGACTTTCAAAATCACTGAGGATGCATTCTCTACTCTTGAGAATAAAAAACTGGTGAACAACAAAGAATACCATTTTATCTGCGTTGCATACGCTTATAATGAATATTTGAAGTACGCTGAAGACAAATCGCCAGCGAATTCTCCTACAGAAAATTATCTTGGACAGAAACGCCCCTACTTGGAGGGCCGCAAGTACAAGAAAGCTGCTGGCACGCCACATCCTATTGATTTTGAAAAGGATGGTACCAGTGCACAATCGTATTACGGATTCGGTCCCAAAATCACGCGTGTAGAAGGCCAAGGTAATGGCGGTAATTTGCTAACATTAACTCAGGCTTCAGAGGATGAAATCGTAGCTAATGGTTTTGTTCAAAATGTAACTTACGAAAATGCGCGCGGCCCTCTCACCATTAAGGTGATAGATCCTTTGAATATAAAAGTGGCAGATTACCGTTTCCGTTTCATCAATACTGCTGTTAAATCAGCTGTACCTACAGTTAGTAATAACTTATTCGTTACTTCTACTTCAACAGCCGGTGTTGTTTCATACACTGGAACGATTGGCACACTCAACGTCAATAAAATTAGCTGGGAGCTAAAAGATTTAACAAATAACAAAACTTACTATCCAAACGAAATTAAATCTGCTGCGGATTCTGTTTACCAGTCGATTAGCGTTGGTTCGGAATTCTACTTCCCTGAACTTGGCTTTTCAATTAATGTGAATCAAGTTACAGATCCAGGGGAGGTAAAGGTAAATGGATATACAAATTTCACTTCTCTTACCGCTGATGATGGCTATGCTGGTCCTGCTAACTCAACACTGGTGGATGCTTCCATGACGTACGTGAATGGTAAAACCAACTGGTTGAGCTCTATTCAGGACGTTGATGGTGAAACGCCTTTCAATTGGATTCGTTCTGGTACCAATAAAACATCGGGACAAGAAGATGCTTATTACAGCTTAAGCAGTGATAACAAAATCCAAGCCTTCTACGATCCCGCAAAGACTTTCGCTAAGGTGTTGAACGGTACTTGGGCTCCTTATTCCTTGGTATCTTCTTACTACCAATTGTCTTCTGGTGCATCAGGAAATCCTGCACGCATTTATTGTGGCCCTGGATTTAGCGGTAACGCATGGGCGTTGGACGATTACTTTATCAATAAGTTCCAATCCAATGCTTCAACGAAGAGCTCGCCTGACAAGGGAAATACAGACATTAGAAAGACATCATCCATACTGTTTGTGCTCACGCGCGACCGTTCTAAATGGTCCCGTTGCGTGGTTCTTGAAATGCAAGAAAAATCATCCCTCGCAGAGGGTAATGCACTTTACTTCTCTCCAAGAAATCACAAATCCGTTGATAAGGACGGTAAAGTAGGGGACGGTGTTGTGACTACTAATACTGATGATGCAGATTACATTGCGGCGAACGGCATGGGCTGGTTCCCTGGGTATGCGATTAATCTTGAAACAGGCGAACGATTAAACATCGCCTTCGGTGAGGATAGTTACCAAAAAGAAAACAACGGTAACGACATGATTTGGAATCCAACTTCTAGTAGGAACACGCCGTATACATACAGTATGGGTGGTAAACACTTTGTTTATGTTTTCGGCGGAAATTCTATTGAAGGTAAATTCAAAGCTTCTAACGTAGGTGCACCAGCTTGGCAAGGTCTATTGAAAAACATGCCTTACGGTTTTGGCCGCTACGATGGAGGTAAACGTATGATTGATGTAATGTCAAAGTTCTTTACCGATGAAGTGCTTAACAATGCCACAAAACTCACTGGTCCTGGTATCGCTCCAATCAATGCTATTGAAAGGGATATCATGTGGGTAACCATGCCAATGGTAACAAGCGCCAATGAGTTTGCGCATCCTGATAACATGCCTTCTGATGTGCGTGTACAAATCAACGTAACCAAACCCTACCGTTATGGAAATGCTGGAATGGCTTATGTGGATACGACGGTTGATGCATCTGCTGTGAATAAGGTCATTGCAGTAAGTCATCCTTCAGTGGTTACCAACTTTACCAGAGCCGCAGCAAGCGATGGAAGCTATAACTACAACTTCCCTCAGTACACTTTCAACACTTCGGATATTGCAACGCTTAACAATGTAAATGACGTTGCCAAGAAAGCGCTTGACCTTATTCGCGTAGTGCCTAATCCATATTATGGTTCGTCAACCTATGAAGCAAGAAGAACAGATAACGTGGTACGCATTATTAATCTTCCGAATACATGTACGATTAAGATTTATAGTCTCAATGGTACTTTAATCAGAACATTAAACCGTGGTGTTGCAGGTCAAGAGGAACTCTATGAGAGCAGTGGTGAAACACGAAAATCAAAACGCACCAACTTTGTAGAGTGGGATCTTAAAAATCAAAACAATATTTCTGTAGCGAGTGGTTTGTATATTTTCCACATCGACGCTCCAGGAATTGGTGAAAAAATCGTGAAGTGGTTCGGCGTAATGCGCCCACTGGACGTTCAAAGTTATTAATTACATAAACGGACACAGACATGAAACAACGTTTAGTATATTTTATCGCTGGAGCCATAACTGCTTCAACCATGTTCGGTGGAAACCCTGAGCGTGTGGGGCAGGCAGGTGCCGGACAACTACTCATTAATCCATATTCGCGAAATGTCGGAATGGCTGGGGCTAATTCTGCACGTGTTAGTGGTTTGGAAGCTCAGTTTTTAAACATCGCAGGAACTGCATTCACTCGCAAAACAGAGCTAATGTTCCACCGCACAAATTGGTTCGGAGGAACAGGAATCAATCTGAATGCGTTTGGTGTTACCCAAGGGGTGGGAGAAACAGGTACCCTCGGTTTTGGGGTAGTGACTCTCAACAGTGGTAATATTGAAACAACAACCGAAGAACAACCAGATGGTGGACTCGGTTCTTATCAAGTTTCAATGATGAATATAAACCTTTCATACGCAAAAAAATTCTCTGATGCGATTTATGGTGGGCTTAATGTCAAAATCATAAACGAACAACTACCTAACTTAAAGGCTCGCGGTATCGCACTCGATGCCGGCATCCAATACCATACCGGAAAGTATGAAAATATCCACTTTGGTATTGCTTTGCGTAACTGGGGTCCAAAAATGTTTTACCAAGGCGATGGCTTAAGCCGCCAGGTGACAGTAAATTCTATCTCTAATAGCTACGAGTTAACTGTAAACAACCGTTCCGGTAGCTTCGAACTACCAGCAATGGTAAATATTGGTGCGGCTTACGATTTCTTCCTCACCAAAGACTCATCAGGTGTTTCAAGAATGCACCGTTTATCTCTAAGTGGGAATTACTGTTCTAATTCATTTACATACGATAACGGTATGTTCGGAATGGAATATGCTTGGAAGGAAATGATCATGCTACGCGCTGGCATGGTGCTCGAAAAGGGACTTTTCGCCGAATCAACAAAACGCACAGCGATGAATGGCCCAACGGCTGGCTTAACAATCGAATTGCCGTTCGGTGAGAAAAAATCTACCGTCGGTCTAGATTATGCATACCGTTTTACCAACCCTTTTGGTGGTATTCATACTTTTGGCTTAAGAGTTAATCTCTAAAACTTTATTCACTATATTTGCATTGAAGGGTCCCGGTAATTATCGGGATTCTTCATTTTTATTTTATCTCAAATGGCACAAATTGGATACTACACCGAAGAGGGATTACAAAAGCTAAAGGATGAATTGCATCACCTGAAGACCGTTGAAAGAAAGGCAGCAACGCAAGCAATCGTGGAAGCAAGGGATAAGGGCGATTTGAGCGAAAATGCAGAATATGACGCCGCACGCGAAGCACAAGCATTACTCGAATTACGCATCGCAAAACTGGAAGATGTTATAGCAAATGCACGTATCGTCGATGAGTCTAAACTCGACCTCTCAAAGGCGAGCATCCTTACTACTGTTAAAATAAAAAACCTTACTAACGGTATGGCGATGAAGTATACCTTGGTTGCGGAAAATGAAGCCGATCTGAAAGCTGGCAAAATTTCAGTCGACTCCCCAATCGGCAAAGCCATACTTGGTAAAAAGGTAGGCGAAAAGGTCGATGTCCATGTCCCCGCTGGAAAAATGACCTTTGAAATAACGGATATCTCCATCTAATGGCCTCTGTTTTTACTAAAATAGTGGCAGGGGAAATCCCTTGCTATAAAGTGGCCGAGGATGAACGATTCTTGGCCTTCCTTGATGCATTTCCCTTGAAACAAGGACACACTTTGGTGATCCCAAAGCGCGAAACGAACTACTTGTTTGATCTTTCAGAACAGGATTACGCAGATTTAATGTCTTTCACAAGGAAAGTGGCGATCGCCGTTAAAAATGCCGTCCCTTGTGACCGTTGTTCCATACATGTCATTGGGCTAGAAGTTCCCCATGCACATGTCCACATTGTGCCGATTAACTCCGTTAACGACTGTAATTTTGCAAACCCTAAACTTAAATTCTCCAAAGAAGAATTCACTGAAACAGCAAAAAAAATTGCTAATCAAATAGCATAACGGCTTAAGCAAGACTCCTCAGTAAACCGGCAATGCCGGTTTTTTTATTTAATAGCGAATGCAATCCACTTATTGCAACCCGATCTTGTTGCATCGTGTCACGGTGACGAATGGTCACTGATTGATCCTCGAGGCTTTGATGGTCAACTGTTATACAAAACGGAGTGCCTATAGCATCCTGCCTCCTGTAACGTTTACCGACCGTGTCTTTTTCATCATAGGTCATATCAAAGTCAAATCGCAGGTCATTAAAAATCTTCTGTGCAAGTTCTGGAAGCCCATCTTTTTTTACCAAAGGAAAGATAGCAGCTTTATACGGTGCTATGGCCGGAGGTAAACTCAATACCGTTCTTGTATCCCCACCTTCAAGGACTTCTTCTTTAAGTGATGAAGAAAGTACTGCTAGAAATAATCGATCTAGTCCAACTGATGTTTCAACAACATAGGGTACATACGATTGATTCAATTCTGAATCAAAGTATTGTAATTTTTTTCCGGAAAATTGTTCATGTTGCTTCAAATCAAAGTCTGTACGAGAGTGGATACCCTCCAATTCCTTGAAACCAAAAGGAAATTGAAATTCGATGTCACAAGCTGCATTAGCATAATGCGCCAGTTTGATGTGGTCATGGAAACGGTATTTCTCATGTCCTAAACCTAATGAACGATGCCAATTTAATCGTGCTGTTTTCCAATGTTCATACCATTGCATCTCAGTGCCTGGTCGAACAAAAAACTGCATTTCCATCTGTTCGAATTCACGCATGCGGAAAATAAACTGACGCGCCACTATTTCATTGCGAAAGGCTTTGCCTGTTTGAGCAATTCCAAATGGTATCTTCATCCTCCCAGTTTTCTGTACATTAAGGAAATTGACAAAAATACCTTGTGCGGTTTCGGGTCGAAGGTAGATGGTACTTGCCTCTTCTGAGACAGACCCCATCGATGTACTGAACATGAGGTTAAACTGTCTAACATCGGTCCAATTGCGCGAGCCGCTGATTGGACAAACGATCTCTTCGTCTACAATGATTTGACGCACCTCGTTTAAATCCCCATCATTTAATGCTTTCGAGAATCGGTCTTTTATTTCGTCAATTTTAGCCTGATATTCTTTTACACGACCATTGGTCGACCGAAACATCGCCTCATCGAACGGGCTAAATTTTTTAGAAGCCTTTTCAACCTCCTTATTGATTTTCTCCTCAATTCGTGCCATGTGATCTTCAATCAACACATCGGCGCGGTAGCGTTTTTTACTGTCCTTATTATCTATTAATGGATCATTGAAGGCATCTACATGTCCACTGGCTTTCCATGTGGTCGGATGCATAAATATAGCGGTATCTATCCCCGCGATGTTGTCATGCATTTGAACCATTGCCTTCCACCAATAATCCCTTATGTTCTTTTTGAGCACAGCACCTGTCTGGCCGTAATCGTATACAGCACTTAGTCCATCATAAATTTCACTGCTCTGGAAAATAAAACCATACTCTTTGCAATGAGAAATGACTTGCTTAAAAATATCTTCTTGCTTGGCGCTCATAATAAAAAATAATTACGCGCGAAATTAGCCAATAAAGCACCTGCGACCAAATTGGGTTTAGTCGATGGTGATATTGTCAATTAACCGGATTTTTCCAACAAACATGGCAATTAATGCAATGTTTCCAGCCCTCGCATGTGTGGGAATTAATAAGGTTTCTGCTTCCCTGATCTCAAAATATTCCAGGCGAAATGCTTGTATTCCATTAATTTCACTTTCTACAAAGGCACTTGCTGCTGCAATGGAGTGTTCCTTCGCTAACTTGCCAGCTGTTAACAGTGTCTTGTAAATGATGCCCACTTTCGAACGTTGCTCAATTGAAAGCAAACGGTTTCTTGAACTCATCGCTAAGCCATCTGCTTCACGTACGGTCTCTCCTGCAATAATCTTCACAGGACGACCCGTCATCTTTACTAACTGACGAATGATCATCAGTTGCTGAAAGTCCTTCCTTCCAAAAAAGGCTTGGTCTGGACGAACTAATTCAAAAAGACGGTTCACAACCTGTGCAACACCTTTAAAATGACCGGGACGAAACGCGCCTTCCAAAATCGTTTCCATATACCCCAAATCAAAAGAAGGGACAGGAGTTCCTTTTGGATAGACTTCCTCTGCTTCTGGCATGAACAATAGTTCGCAACCGGTTGACTTTAAGAGCGATATGTCTAATTCGGGAGTCCTTGGATAACGATCTAAATCTCCCTTGTCATTAAATTGGGTTGGGTTCACGAAAATTGAACAAACTGTAAAGCATTTGTTTTCAAGGGATTGCTTAATAAGTGACAAATGACCAGCATGTAAAGCGCCCATGGTTGGGACAAAGCCAATAGGTTGTTTGCCGCGTATTCGCGCTAATTCGCGCTCCAAGTCCACTATTTTCGATACAATTAACACAAGATAGGGCTCCAAAGCTACAATTTACTTTGAAAAAGGGATATTTTTTGTTTAATTTTGTATAACCTAATTAAAAAAGGAGAATTTAGAGTATGAAGAAAGCCAGGGTCCTTTTTATTTCTCAGGATATTACCCCTTATATCGACGAAACCTATGTAGGAAAAATTGCCAGAAGACTCCCTCAGGGTATTCAGGAAAGGGGAAAAGAAATCAGGACTTTTATGCCAAAATACGGCAGTATCAATGAACGCAGGCATCAGTTGCATGAAGTGATAAGGTTATCTGGGATGAATTTGGTGATTAATGATGTGGACCACCCACTTATTATCAAAGTGGCCAGCATCCCAACTGCACGCATGCAGGTGTATTTTATCGATAATGAAGAGTATTTTGGTCGTAAATCGGCACTGACTGATAAAACCAGTGGAAAATACTTCGACGATAATGATGAACGAGCCATGTTCTTTGTCAGAGGTGTTGCTGAAACCGTGAAAAAGTTAGGCTGGCAGCCGGATATCATTCACTGCCATGGTTGGTTCACTTCCTTGATGCCTCTGTATATTAAGAAATACTATCAAGAAGATCCTCTCTTTGCTGAAACCAAAATCATCGTTTCTGTATACGATGATGCGTTTCCTAAGGCACTGAATAAGAAATTTGCAGAAAAGTTGTCGTTCGATGGTTTTAACAAAAAAGACATCAAACACTTAAGCGAAGAGGCCAGTCATTTCAATCTGCTTCGACAAAGCATTGAGTTCGCCGATGGCGTAATTCAAGGGGTAGAGAAAATTGACGCAGAATTAGAGAAGTTTATTAAGAAAACGGGTAAGCCATTCCTTGGATATAAAAACGAGCTGGAGTATATGGACGCCTTCAATGAGTTCTATGATGAAATGCTCGAAGAAGCCAATGTTCTCAACTAATTAGTCAATTTTATAAAAAACCCCGGCTCCTCATACGAACCGGGGTTTTTATTTGTTATTAAGGAATAGGAATTAGTTATTTTTGCTCGGATTAATGAAACAACAACTTTTTGCATGCTTTCTCGCTCTGCTTATGCTGGGGTGTAAAAAAGACACCAATGTGCTTGATAGCAGTGTACAACCCTCTGGCGATGATTTGAACGGTGATTTCGTTTCCCTTCCACTATTAGCCATTACAGAAAAAATGGATTCTGTGGCTTCATATAATAGCCGAAATAAATTCATTGGGGCTAATCAAGACCCTGTAGTGGGTCTAACAGAACTTGGACTTTATCTGAATATTAACATGTCTGTCTCTGATCTCAACCTGAAAAGCATGATCTATAAATCGGCTTCCCTAGTCCTTAGATTGGATAATGATAAACATATTGGGGATATTAACTCAATAGTCAATTACTCTGTTTATCCAGTCGACTCCTCGCTTTCTACTTCTCGTGTTTATTATACCTCCAATACACGTTTGCACAATAAAACGAGAGTGATTGGGGGCGGAACACTAAGATATACCACGCTATCATCTAACCCAGTGCTTGAAATACCACTCGACTCCACTTATTTCTCTACTTTAATGAAAGATACCGCGGCCTTAAAAGGAAACGATGCTTTGATTGCAAAATACAAGGGCTTCTATATCCAAGCACAGGTTGTTTCCGGCACGCAAGGGGTTATTCACTATGCCGATTTGGAGGATGGACAAAGTGGTCTATATCTCAATTACCGGCAAGCGAGTAAGGACTCTGTAGAGTCATTTCGCTTCTCCTTTTCAGGACCGAATGCAGTCAAATTTAATACTGTTCATTATTCGAGTTCAAGTGCCATAACACCATTAATAAATCAACTCAAAGGGGATGGCGCTACCGCTTCCGACGTATTATTTGTAAAGGGAATGGGATTAGCAACTGTTAAAATAAATATTCCTGCCCTCGATACGTTTTTGTTGAATAAAAATCTAGGCATCAACCGTGCTGAAATCGCCTTTAACATCAATTCCAGTTATGCCCCAAGTGCAGCATACAGTGCACCCAGTGAAATGGCCCTAGTGGCCATTAGCGCTTCAGGAGAAGATACGCTTGTATACGACACAGGTAATGCAACGGATAATGGACGGTACGATGGTTTTTATGATGAAACCAATCAGAAGTATGTCTTCAACATTGTAAGGCATGTTCAAGCAATTAAATCGGGTAAAACAAGAAACAGAGGTTTTCGATTAGTAATGGCTTATCCCATTGGAGCAAAAGGAAATTTACGAGATGAATATATTAAACGCATTGCACTTGTTGGTACTGGTGCCACCAATGGACCAAAACTGAATGTCAGTTATATTAAATTGAATTGAAATGGAGTATAGAAGATTAGGAAAATCAGGCTTACAAGTCAGCGCCCTTTCATTTGGTAGCTGGATTACTTTTGGTAAACAAATTGAAAACCATACAGCAGATACACTGATGTCTATTGCCTACGAGGCAGGTGTAAACTTCTTCGATAACGCAGAGATATATGCAAGGGGGAGGTCGGAAGAGGTAATGGGGCAAATTCTTAAAAGTAAAAATTGGTCCAGGAGTTCCTATTGCCTTAGCAGTAAGGTTTTCTTTGGTTATGAGGATGGAAAGCCAAATCAAACAGGCCTTTCGAGGAAGCATCTATTTGAAGGTTGCCATGCAGCTCTTAAACGGCTTCAGGTGGATTATATTGATTTGTTCTACTGTCACCGTCCAGATAAAAACACGCCTATTGAAGAAACGGTTTGGGCAATGAACTCCCTCATTCAGCAAGGCAAAATTCTTTATTGGGGCACCAGTGAATGGAGCAATGATGAAATCATGCAAGCTTTTGTTTTTGCAGAACGAAATAAACTCATTGGTCCAACCATGGAACAGCCCCAGTACAACATGTTCGAGAGGACAAAAATGGAAAAAGATTATTTACTCTTGTTCCGAGATTTTGGATTGGGCACCACTATCTGGAGCCCCTTAGCGAGTGGACTTCTAACTGGGAAATACAACCAAAATGGACGAGAGAAAACCCGTCTGGATATTGAGGGAATGGAATGGCTTAAGGAACGCACGATAGGGGAGGCAGCACGACTAGAAAAAGTGAATGAATTGAATGTAGTTGCACGAGAACTGCAGACGACTCTACCGAAATTGGCTATTGCTTGGGTGCTGATGAATAAGCACGTTAGCACGGCTATTCTTGGAGCAAGCAAACCAGAGCAACTTCAGGAAACTTTAACAGCTATAGAACTTCTTCCAAAAATGTCGCAAGAGGTAATGGATAAGATAGAACTGATTTTGAATAATAAACCAGTTCAGCCGCTGTATTGATTTTCTAGCTTTTTGTAGGCTTGAAGACAAGACTCAGGCTATTGACGCAGTAACGAAGTCCACTTTGAGTCGGACCATCATCAAAAATATGGCCTAAATGGCCACCACAACGCGCGCAAATTATTTCCGTACGAATCATTCCGTGTGAGAAATCTTTAATTTTCTTAATCCTTTCGCCTCCTCCCAACTCGCCATCGAAGCTTGGCCATCCACAATGGCTATCAAATTTCTGTGTGTTGTCAAATAACTCTTGTCCACAACCGGCACAACAATACCAACCCTTCTCAAAGTGCTTGTTGAATTCACCAGTTCCTGGAGGTTCGGTGCCTTTTTGACGTAGGATGTAAAATTGCTCTGGAGTTAACTGTTTTTTCCATTCGGCATCCGACTTGTTGATGGTGTCCATTTTAATAGTTTTTTGGTTCGAGGTGGATGGAGTTGCCGGCGATTGACAAGCGCTGGTTGCAAACTGGAAAACGCCTAGCAACAAAATAATTAATCGCTTCATACACAAATCTACTCGTTGTGTCTGTTCATTCGAGGCAATTTGATTTAATTAACGCTGTTCCTCTGAATTTAGGTGCCGATCCTTTACCTTCAAAAGCATGACAAACCCTAAGGCGAAAAATACAATTAGAGAAAGTACTGACTGACGCATGTCCCCCGTTATGCCTTCAATCAGTCCAAATGTAAAAGTGCCAATAACAATTCCCGCTTTTTCAGAGACGTCAAAAAAACTGAAATAACTCGCATGATCATCTGTTTGAGGCAACAACTTGGAGTAAGTGCTTCTGGATAAGGCTTGAATACCGCCCATCACCAAGCCAACCGAAGCAGCGGTTAAATAAAACTCCACAGGCGTGTTGACGAATAAGAAAACCGAAATACAGATGACTATCCAAATTAATATGGCAATGGATAAGCTCTTAATATTACCGATCCTGCTAGATAATCCTGAAAATAGAAATGAACCAGCTACACCTAAAAATTGAATGAGGAGAATGCTAACAATCAAAGCTGTTTTTTTGTAATCCTCATTAGGCCAGTCGATTTCTTTGGCTGCAAAAAGCGTAGCCATATACATGACTGTCTGGACTCCCATGTTGTAGAAGAAATAGGAGCCAAGAAACGCTTTGAGTTGTAACTGATTGCGTAGGTCTTTGAATACGGTTAATAATTCCTTGAATCCTTTTGTAACTACTCCATTACCACCAAGTCCTTTAGTGTTTTTGTTTGCGGGTAATTTAATTAATGTGTATTGAGCCCAACCCAGCCACCAAATAGCTACCGTGATAAATGCAATACGAGCGTCTAGTCCAGGAACACCAAATAACGTGGAAAATGTCTTCGTTAGAATAAAGATTAAATTGATGATCAAAAGTAAACTACTGCCTGTATATCCTAATGCAAATCCTCTTGCTGAGACACGGTCCTGTTGATCAGTTGAAGCAATTTCTGGCAAGTAGGCATTGTAGAAAACCAAACTTCCCCAATACCCAATGGTGGCGGTAATAAAGGGAATCATACTAAGCACGATATTGTTTTTGTCGAATAAAAAGAGGCCTGCACAGGAAATAGCCCCGATAGTACAGAATATCCTCAAAAAGGACTTTTTGTTTCCTCTATAGTCTGCAATACCAGATAGTACAGGTGCAGTAAAACATACAATTAATAGGGCTGCGGAAACAAAATAGGAATAGAATTCGGTGTTCTTGAACACCATCCCAAATGCACTTACGTCACCGTTCGTTACATTCCCATTTGCATCATGAGTGGTTTGGTACTCAAAAAACGCAGGAAACACTGCAGAGTTGATTACGAGTGGAAATACGGAGTTAGCCCAATCATAAAAGGTCCACGCCCGAATTACTTTTGGGTCGTTAATACTTGAAGTGGAGTGTGACATAACGCTAAACTAGCTTAATTTTGGATAATCTCAAATTCAACCCTGCGGTTTCTAATTCTCCCTTCTTCCGTTGTATTGTCCGCGATTGGAAAAAGGCTGCCAAAACCTTTAAAGTACATTTTATTCTGAACCCCTTTGTGAATGAGGTACTCAAAAACTTCACGTGCCCTCAGTTCACTCATTTTCTGGTTTTTATAAGGTAAACCTGCGTTATCACTGTGACCATTTATTTTTAGTGACGCATCCGGGTGCTTGATGAGGTAGGCCGCTAGCTGGTTTAGCACAGGATAAGACTCAGGGAGCAAGTAATATCGGCCGCTCTGGAAAACGATGCTTGGTAACGTGAACTTTTCTCCCGGCAATACTTCACTCTTATAGACCAATACACTATCCTGAATGCTCTGGGTTTGAAATATAGGACCAATAATCACAACTTCTACTTCCTCTTCCTTTAAATGAATACGCTCAAGTTGAATATTGTCGACAAAATAAAATGCCTCACGCGCGCCAAAATGAGTGATGTCAATTCTGACAAGCTCTTTTTTTATTTTTGGAGCGAAGTTGCCTATCGTCAAGAATTTTTCACCACCATCTGCTTTATAAGTTCCAGAAATCGTAATCCAACGGTAATTATTCAGTAAGCCGCCTGCTTCACACACAGTGTCCACCATATTGCTTTTGATCGCATCCCCCTGAGAACGATAACCGCCCTTGGTAAAGAGTACACCAAATGAACGAATACAAGCATTACTCCAAAAAGCCAAGCGGACTTGCATTGAAAAATGATACAATGCACCACGTTTTAAAGGCTCAACCAATCGAACTTGGGCGAATTCTTTGTATTTCTTTCTAAATCGGAAGCCAGCATAACATTCGCCATCGGCAGCGCCTCTTTCAGCTGTTGTGTCGTTTTTGAGGGGGGCCTGGTAGTAATCGACGGATTCAATTGATCTCCAAGGAGTTGCGCGCCTGATGTCAGTCGATTTTTTACGGTAATTCTCAAAACTGCCATTCGGCACAAGATTTTTTGAAGGCAAAAGTGAAACTTGAGCCGATAAATGCACCGAGGTAAACAGCAAAACAACGGCGAAAAGCCTCATTATGACAAAGATAGCATAGAAACTTTTTTTTGCGTCCTTTTCTTTTTAACAGTTGTGGTTTTAAAAAAATCTGTATATTTGCCATCCCAATTAAAGGGAACACATTACAGACAATGGCAAACCACAAATCTGCAATCAAACGCATCCGCTCAAACGACGCAAAGCGTCTTGAAAACCGTTATTACGCTAAAACAACTCGTAACGCTATTAAACAAGCGCGTACAGTAAATACAAAGAAAGAGGCAGCTGAATTACTTCCTAAAGTGTCCAGCATGATCGATAAGTTGGCGAAGAAAAGTGTTATTCACAAGAATAAAGCTGCTAACTTGAAATCAAAGTTGGCTAAGCGTTTAGCAACTTTAAAATAATCTTTTCCCAAGGAATTGGTAAGCCTGTCCTCTCGACGGGCTTTTTTTATTGGCATTAATTGAAGTAAATTGTGAAGGTAGTCCCCTTACCAACACTCGATTCTACATCAATTGTAAACCGATGGGCCTGAATGATGCTGAGTGAGGCAACTAAACCTAATCCAAGACCTGTTTTTTTTGTGGTAAAGTAGGGCTCAAATAACCGCTGGAGGGTTTCAGTATTCATTCCCGTTCCGTTGTCTGAAATCAATAGCCGTGCTATTCCATCCTTTTCTGAAATAGTCATTCTTATTTCTCCGTGCTCGTGATGTATCGCCTCAATACAATTGATTACAATGTTTTGTATTGCAATTTTGACCTGAGATTTGTCCAGTTCCCTTATTACTGGTAATGGGTATAACTCCAACACACTCTTCATTCTGCCTAAATCAAGACGGTCCTTGACTTGTTCTATTACTTCTAGTACTAAGATATTTAAGTCAACTGGGGCTTTATTTAAATCCTTTACCCTAGCACTATTTAAAATTTCATTCAGGATGTTATTCAGTTTGGTTGTAGCACGCCGAATAATTTGTGTGTATTCTTCACTAGTTGTTACAACTGTTTTTAAAAGTTCCTCAGTGGCCAGACCAATATTGGTGAGAGGGGTTCGCATTTCGTGAGCCAAAGTGCGAATCAATCGTTCAGTCGTCGCTAACTTTTCAGTCAGCAGGCGGTGCTGCTCGGCTTGCTGACTTAATGTTTCGTCATGTATAATCCCTTGCCAAAATCTGGATGCTGTCGAGTTGTCGAATGATTTCAGTGTCAGCATCCCTGTTTTACTTTGCCCCGTTCCAGAAATGAATCTTATTCTTGATTGATAAACGTGGGTGTCATATTTAAAAGACTCAATAAATTTCTGTCTATCATTGGGGTGGATAATTTCCAACAAACTTGTCCCAAACAAATCTTCGGCATCATGTCCCAAAAAGAAGGCAACAGCCGGGTTACACTCAGTAAATAATAAGGATTCGTCGCAAATAAATATGAAACTCAAGGTGTTTTCAAAAATCTGACGGTACCTCAGCTCGCTGTCAGATAATTTAACATAAGCCTTATACCTCTCCAATGCATAGCGTATACTCTTTTCAAGCTTTTCGCTAGTCAGGCCACTTTTTACTAAATAGTCGTAAGCACCCGCCTTTAATGCTGCTTCATCGGCCTCACGAGAATCTTTACCTGTAAACATGATCACAGGCTTACGCAGGTTTTGTGTTTGAGTCGAATTTAGAAAATCAATACCCGTCTTATTTCCTAAACTGTAATCAACTAAATAAAGATTATGCTCACTTCTGTTGAAAGATAAGCGAGCTTCCTCTAAAGATTTGGCCCAAGTGCAATAAATTTTTTCCCCATCAATTTTTTGTAGAAGGTTCTTTACAATGATGAAGTCGTCTTCATCATCGTCTATAACCATAACATTCAGAAGTTCAGACATCTTTATTGGTATCGAATTGTCTTAACACCATCTTTACCACTGAGCAATCGGTAAACCTTCATTTTGTTATAAAGTGTTTTACGATCTATATTCAATAGGCGAGCTGCCTTGGTTTTATTATAGTTGCATTTTCTTAATGCGTCTTCTATGACATGGAATTCAGCTTCTAAAGAGGCTTGCTTGATACTTGTCTCTCCGAGATTGGCTGGCACTAATTGGTCCTCTTTATTCAATTCAAATTGTAATCGATCAAAATGCACAATTTCAAATGGCAGAGCATGGGTCTCAATAAGTTCACTCGAGGTCAATAAGGTTGCACGCTTAACCACATTGTGTAACTCCCTTAAATTTCCGGGCCACTTGTATTGAGTAAAGATGGAGCATACTTCACCTGAAAATCCCTTGACCGATTTCGCCAATGCTTCGTTTGTTTGCTCAAGAAAAAAATTAGCCAAAGCCATTATATCTTCCCTCCTTTCCCGAAGGGGTGGGACATCTATACTGAATTCATTAAAGCGATGATAAAGGTCATCTCTAAACTTACCTTGTTTAACCATTTCAGATAGTCGCTCATTTGTCGCAACAATTATTCTGACATTTAGATCAATATCCTTTAAACCACCGACGTGTCTTATTTTACGCTCTTGCACTACTCTTAGCAATGCAACCTGTATTTCATAGCTCAGATTCCCTATTTCATCAAGAAAAATAGTGCCGCCATCTGCTAATTCAAAACTGCCAATTTTTTGCTGTAAGGCACCAGTGAAGGAGCCTTTTTCATGCCCAAAGAGCTCGCTAGCTGCTAACTCCCTTGAAAGAGACCCGCAATCAATAGCAATAAAGGGACTATTTGATCGGGCAGATTGATTGTGTATTTCATTAGCGATAGACTCTTTTCCGCTACCGCTTTCTCCTTGAATTATTACGCTAAAATCAGTCGGCGCAACTAATTTAACCTGTCGCATTAATGCCTCAAATTTGCCCCCTTTACCTGTTGGAAAGAAGGTAGCCCGAGAAGTCTTATTAACTGATATTTTTACTTTACCCGCCACCTTTGAACGTGCTAGTGCATTTCTCAGGGTTATAATAATTTCATCTGGTAGCAAGGGCTTAGTGATGTAATCACACGCGCCTAGTTTCATAATGTTTACCGCCGTACGTACATCACTGTACCCAGTCATAATAACTACTGGAAGTCCTGGTAATTTATCAAGTAAGGCCATTAATAAAGCATTTCCATCCATATCGCCCAATCTAAAATCACATAAGGCAATGTCTGGCTTGAAGCTGGTTACTAGATCAATCGCTGATTTACCACTCGTTGTAACAGAAACATTGAAATCATGTCTGGTGAGATAAGATCGAAGCATATTGCAAGTGTCAATATCGTCATCTACCACTAAGATTTTCATAAATAAGTACTATGGTTGAATTATAAATTTACAAATATTCAATCAATTGAGAAAGAAATAACGTGACGTTACTGTCATTTAGAACCATGCTATTATTAATTGTGTTTTTCAACATTTCTACGAACACCATAACTGAACGCATGAACATGAATAAATTGTCGACGAATTCGGCGAAAATGCTATGAATAACAATTTGCTATTACTCAAATGTGTGTTTTATACCATATGTGGACTTTGTAGCATTGTGTTTTCAGTGAATTTCTATCAAATTAAATAAGAAAATGGACATGCTTTGTTAATTCATTCAACGGGATTTTAGTAAGTCTGAATGAATTTTCTTAACGAAAAATAACGCAAAAAAATAATTGAAGCGATTATTAAAATTTCCATTCAGCGGAGGTGGTTGCATTTAAAGATTAAATGATCAATCTCTACAATTAACCGGTTTTTCATCACTGTGATGTTCCATGGAATACCATCCTAATCTTACGGACATTATTGTTTAAATCTAGACCCATTTGAAGTACGAGTTGTTTTCAATCGAGCAAACAGTCTAATCATAGGGTAGAACAGACCATTTGTTGGAAATAGTTGGACGAAAAAGAAAGGTTTAGTTATCTGAATATATTTACAATGCCCAGACATTCGATTACTCAATAATGTATGTAAGAAAAGGGATGTATCTATTTAGAAAGGGTTAAGACGATCAAATCGGAGGTTCAAGTTCAGAGGGTATGTCATAATAATTTAAAATACTCCATAGAATACTACTGCATCAGCTGTAAGATATCAAATAGACCTAAATGCTGGTGTAAAAAATGTCAGAAAGCCTCGGGGCAAAATAGATGTTGTCCTTGTTTTAGAATTGTTGATCTAATTACGAGATTAGTTTTTGACGTAACATGAATTCCAATTTTTCATTGATCTGCATGAGGTTTTCACTTAGTTCGCGTTGCTCCTTTCTTAATTTATAAACTTCGAAAGCAGAAAGGATGGTTTGTCTTAGATCATCTTCATTCCAGGGTTTTTGGAGGTAATGATAAATTTGACCACGATTAATGGCATCCTTAATAGCCTCAATGTCTGAAAACCCAGTTAACAAAATCCTCACTGGATCTGGAAACTCCCTCACAACCCTTGCCAATAATTCTGTTCCCAAAGTTCCAGGCATTCTCTGGTCAGTTATCAGCACATGAATTTCATTTTGTTCAAGAATCTGAATTCCAGCTTCAGCATTCATCGCAAGATGGATATTAAAGTTACGTCGCAAGGATGCTTTGAACGAGTTTAAATTGTTCTCCTCATCATCCACATAAAGAACATTGATACTTTCGCTGCTCATGATTAAAAATTTTTGTTATGCAATTTGGATGCGCCTTAAATATTTCTACTAAAATAGCTATAATTGTTATAAATTTACAAAGAAACCAGTCACATGGTTCACCACCCAAATTGAGATCAGGTTTCCTGATTTGTAATACATGTGATTATGAAACAGATTAAGGAATACCTTCAAAACGCAAAGTGTTCAAAATTTCTCTCAAAGGTCTATCTTCCAGAGTTCCTGGATCTGACGCGCTCGGGAGATATCGAAAAATTTAAAAATCTCGCTCTTTCTGGCGTGACAATTTGTGATACAATTGTTTCCCAAACGGAGGATTTTATTAAGAAAAAACATCCCAGTCATAAATTTTCTCAAGAAGAACTAACCGTAAAATCTCAGGAATTACTAGGTGATAATCCTGAATCCTATGGTACATGGGTTTATTATCCTTGGTCCCACAGATTAGTACATCTTCTTCCAGAAGAGCATTTTATTGAGGTGCGGACCAGTAGGAATCAATATAAAATAACACAGACCGAACAACAATTTTTAAAGACCAAAAAAGTTGGTGTAATTGGGCTTTCGGTTGGACAGTCGGTTTCGGTGACAATGGCTATGGAGCGAACGTGCGGAGAGTTAAGGTTAGCCGATTTTGACACATTAGAGTTAACCAATTTAAACCGAATCAGAACGGGCATT
>CANGWA010000011.1 GCA_947457335.1 Sphingobacteriaceae bacterium | reverse complement strand
TTCCCGCCCTGCTACATCAACCAATGTAATAGTGAAGACTTGATTGCTTTCTTCAGGAAGCATTACTTGCACGACATCGTTAGCGGGGTTCGGAAAAAGCTCAACACCTTTTTTAACCTGCTCCTTTAACCCAACCGTTGAACAGTAGTTTATGGTAGAATCACAGCCGTTGGCGTCGTATTTGTAATACCGTGCAATTGTATCATTGTATTCGTTGCTGATGGGCACCATCCAACCACCATCAGATGTTTTGATGATGGTGCGGGGATATTGAGCAAAATCAATGGTTTTGTCGGAATTATAATCGTATATAAACTCTTTCTTAATATGTCCACTAATGTTCATAAAGGAAAACTTTGTGTGGACATTATATAACCCTGTTTTAATGGCAGTGCTATCAATCATGCCAGCTACAATAAATGTACTGTCATCCCACTGTTCTATGCTGTTAAAAACATTGGTTAATTGTTCTGTGCCATATTCATATTGCCATATTGGGGAGTTGATGTTGTTAATGTTGTACATCAGGGCGTGTGGCTTTCTAGTGTTGTATTGAGCATACCAATCCGTTTCACCTACCATTAAGTATTTGCCTGAACCACAATAAATAATGTCCATATTCAAGCCAGAATAATGGTGTTTCATGTCAATTTGATTTCCACTGCTATCAAGAACAAGCACCATCGATTTTGTATCACTTAATAATCCGCCAGAATAGCTTAACATGCCTGTGACAATAATTTTCTTAGTAGCACTATCTTGTAACAAACACCGTGCTTGTGACCGTTTAATATCCAATAAGTAGTTTTTCAACCAAATTTTATTACCAAGGGAGTCTGTTTTCAAACAAAACACGTGTTCGTGCGAGCCCTTTTGAGCCATGCCCGTAATCAAGAACCCACCATCTATACTGCTTACTACCCGCATGGGGAATAATTGCTGGGCGGTGTCTTGGATTACCTTTTGCCATAGCAAATTGCCTTGGAAGTCAAATTTTAGAAGAATAGCAGAATAGTTGTTTAAACTGTCAAGCAGGGTCGTTGCGATATACACATGGTTGTTGTGCTTGTAAAAAGAACGGTTGGTGAAGTGGTAGGAAAAGTAGCCCCAGTTGGCAGTGCCATACTCCTTCATGAATTTTTGCTTACCGTCTTTATCTAAACCAAACATGTTTATTTTGAATTGAGCCTTGCTGTTTTCAAACGAGAGTCCAACCGCCCAACACAAGTAGTTGCCTGGAGATGTTTCAATAACATCCCTATTTACACTCATTGATGTCCCAGAAGTTTCACAGTATGCCCTAAAGCCCTGCGAGTACGCAGGGCTTAAGAGGAAAACGGAGACGATGGCAAAAAAACATTTCATTTAAGACCAATCAATCAAATACGCTTTTAAAGTAATTCTTCTTTTTAATCAAATAGAAGGTGTTACGGAGTAGAGTGTTAAATTCATAATACATTAAATAGGGGCTTAATAAATTTAGTATAAAAATTTTAAACACTCACTTCGCGCTCCTTCCCTTCGCCACTGGCGTGGCGTTTAACGGGTCGTCGGGCCAGGCGTGCTTGGGATAGCGGCGTTGCAGTTCTTTTTTAATTTCGAAGTAAAGGTTGTTCCAAAAACTTTTTAAGTCGGTGGTGACTTGCACGGGTTTGTAACCGGGCGAGAGCAGGTGCATGACGACACGCATTTTGCCATTGTTTACAGTGGGGGTGTCGAGCAGGCCAAATACTTCTTGTAAACGGACTTTCATGATGGGGGCATGTCCGCCTGCTTGGTAGTCTATTACAATATTAGAACCAGTAGGGGCCTTGATGCGTGCTGGTGCTAGTACATCGAGCTTTTGTTGTTGTTCCCAACTCAAAGCTGAGGTATAAGCCTGTACTAAATCGATTTGTTTGAGATCGCTTGTTTTGCGCACAGTGTTGAGGTACGGCGCTAACCATTCGGTGTTGCGTTGAAGGGCTGTTTCTAATGTGTCGTTGGGCCATTCGCCGTCTGGATGCCACACCGATAAGCTGCTACAACGTAGTAACAATTGTTCGAATGCGGGGGTGATATCGAGTAAGGAGAGTCCCTCGCTAGCAATGGCCGCACAGATGGCTGGAATAATTTTCTCCTGCGGCACCTGCTTCAGGGGCTTGGCCTGCAACACCAATCCGCCTAAACGCAATTCGCTTTCTGCTACAATACCGCCCTTGCGGGAATCCCATTTTACCGTTTCTGTTTCTTTTACTAAATGTTGTAGGTCACGTGGATTCAAGGGGGCTGCCATAAAAATTTTCCCCATGCCATCTCTTAAATCCATCAACGCCACCGCCAACCAGGGTTCGTGAGCCAGGTCATCGGCGTGTCCCGCCATCGCAATTTTACCGTTGCTTAATTGAAACTGTGCGTTGTTACCCGGACGAGCACAGGCAATGCGCTCGGGGTAGGCATAGGCGAGAAGTAAGCCAGCGTCGTGATTGTCGAATGGCCCGTTATCGGCTTCTAACTTTAACATGCGCCGGTAGGCTTGCGCATTTTTTTCGATGCGGCTGTATTTTCCACCACCGGGGCGGCTTCTAAACGTTCTTAAAGCTTCAATGCGTTTTCCAATATCGATACCGGCCTCGCGGCCAAGTACATCGCGCTCTTCGAGAATAGCAGCGATGTCGGTTCCCAATTGTTTCATGGCATCACCCTCGGCGAGCAAGAGCATGTGTGCTATGCGCGGGTGGCAAGGTAGTTTCTGAATCTCTTTTCCGTGAGCGGTGATTTTATTGTTTTCAATAGCACCCAACTGTTGTAAAACATCATGGGCTTGTGCTAGATGCGCCGGTGGGGGGGGTGTGAGCCAAGTCAACTGTTCTGGTGCTTCAACACCCCATTGTGAGAGGTCAAGCAAAAGTGAGGCGAGATCCGCCTCTGCCATTTCTGGGGTTCGGTGTGCATGGAGTCGCGCGTGTGTGGCAGAAGTCCACATGCGGTAACACGTGCCGGGGGCTAAACGTCCAGCGCGACCAGCCCGTTGATCGGCAGCATCGAGGGTGATGCGTTGTGTATCGAGTTTAGATAAGCCAGAAGCCGGATCAAATTTGGGTTTGCGGGTGAAGCCACAATCTACCACAATGGTAACCCCTTCAATGGTCAAGCTGGTTTCAGCGATGGAAGTGGCTAGTACAATTTTTCTTTGACCAGCAGGGGACGGTGTGATGGCGAGCTGTTGATCGCGCGGCGACAATTGTCCATAGAGCGGATACAGATGAGCGCCATCTACTTGGTTGTGGAGGAGATCAGCACATTTTTTTATTTCGCCTTCCCCTGGAAGAAATACGAGCACATCACCAGTGTTTTCTTTAAGCGCTTTGAAAACAACACGAGCAGTTAGTTCTGGGAGCAGGAAGGGGTCGGCATCGCCAGTATAGTGAATGGCAACAGGAAACATTTTTCCTTGCGACTCCACCACAGGCGCCTTTAAGAGTTGACTTAATTGTGGAATGTTGAGGGTGGCTGACATGACCAGAATCTTCAAGTCCGGCCGCAATATGCTTTGTGCTTCCCGACAAAGCGCCAGCGCCAAGTCGGCGTGCAGATTGCGTTCGTGAAATTCATCGAAAATCACCAGTCCCACATTTTCGAGAGCATTGTCGTTTTGCAACATGCGGGTGAGGATGCCCTCCGTAACCACTTCGAGACGGGTGTTTTTGCTGACGCAAGTATCAAAACGAATTCGGTACCCAACGGTTTGACCCTGCTCTTCACCGAGCATGTCTGCCATGCGAGCACTTATGGCCTTGGTGGCAATGCGCCTTGGCTCGAGCATGATTATTTTTTTTCCTTCTAGCCAATGCTCCTCGAGCAGTGTTAATGGCAGCAGGGTGCTCTTCCCTGCGCCAGGAGGGGCAGAAAGAAGGACGGTGCTGTTGGCGGCGAGTTGCAACTTAAGGTCCGGTATAACGGCGCCAACCGGTAGGGTGGATATGTAGTGGTTGAGGTTCAATGTTAAACGAGGGCAAAGATAGGGACTAAGCAGCGAAGGGATGGTGTCGAGACCAAAAGGCAACGTTACATCCTATACACTCCCTTATTTTGGCATTTAAATAGGAGCAAGGGGGCGGTGGCAAGTGAATAAATACGAAAGTTAATAAATGTAATAAATTAGATTGTTTTGTTCATATTGAGGGATTGTTGCAAGGAAAAATTCAAACCAAAAGGCCCAGATATTAACCAATAAAACTCAGATATACAATTAAATAGCTAGTTTGCTCGTGGTTTTAACTGTATGTCCGTCGAAAATCAGATTGTTAAAAACACCCCCTATTTCTTACATTCAATTAATGCTGTTTTGTACGATATGGCGTAATTTTGCGGAAAATACTTTCTCATGAGGTCGCAGGGTTTTAGGCAAAATGGTTGTTTGTTGTTTCTCCGCTTCACCCTATTTTTTTTACTTCTTTCTCAAGGTTGGTCCTTACAAGCACAAATCACGTATTATTCTAAGAGCACCGGAAATCTTAACGCTTTGTCCACATGGGGTACGAACGTAGACGGTTCTGGGGCTTCACCCGTAAATTTTACAAGTCCCAATGTCACCTATGTCATTGTCAACAATCCCGCAGCGACCATTGGTGCAGCATGGAATGTGAGCGGCAGTGGTTCACAAGTGGTGGTGGGTAATGGAAGCGCGTCCATCGCCTTTATTATTCCCTCTACGGCAGCCTTTACAGGAACGGTGTCGGTTACCAATGCAGCAACCTTATCGATTGGCAACAACACGAATCCCACCCTGGGTGCATTGGCTGTGGGTAGCACCGTTGACTATTCCCGTTTAGGTGCACAAAACGTGTTGAATGCAGCCTATTACAACTTGGTGACTAGCGGAAGCGGACAAAAATCGATGTTGACCACCACCAACGCGAGCATTTCCAATAGCTTTGTTATTGGAACGGGCACTACCTTTCGTTTTCCAGCGGTGAACACCATTACCACCACCATTACCGGTAGTTTATCGGGCGGTGGTGCAATCGTTGGCAATGGCAATTCTGTTTTGGCCATTGGTGGCAGCGGTGCATTTGGTACGCTTACCTTCACAACCAATTTTAATCTGTATCGGTTGTCCGTTGCGCGAACATCGGGAACGGTGACGCTTGGAAGCAATTTAAGTATTGCTAATTCTTTTGAGCACACGGCAGGCATAGTTGACTTAAGTAATTTTCTTCTCACCTTTAATGGACAAGTTACCTTTCCTTCTGCTGCGGCTAACGGGGCTTTTAAGGGATCGGCAACAGCATCACTTAGCATTGGTGCGAGTGTTTTACCGCTTACCAATTCACTTTTCTTTGATCAATCTACAGCGCTCAACCGCACCATCGCTTATTTGTCGTTGAATCGAACGTCACAAACGCTTGTGCTGGGAAACGCTGTCGAAGTTGCAGGTCGGTTGATACACACCAACGGCTCTATTCAACTTAACGGAAACGCCTTGTCCCTTGGCGGCATTTTAACCTTCCCTGCAGCAGCCACTAACGGCGTTTACATTGGATCCGCCACAGCCACATTAATTGTGAATGGGTCAGGCACTATAAGTAATTTGTTGCGTTTCGACCAGACCAATGCCACTACACAAAGTGTACACACCTTTAGCCTCAATCACACGGGAGGAAATTTAACCCTAGGCTCCAATCTTACCTGTAGCGGACTTTTTGCACAAACGGTGGGCACTTTGGCCATTGGCAGTACATCATTAACGCTCACGGGCGCCATTGTTTTTCCAACCGCAGCCACCAGTGGTAGCATTATTGGCAGCACCACTTCCTCCCTTGCTATTCAAGGTAGTGGAGGCATCACCAATGCGCTCATCATGAGTCAGGCTGGCACGGGCGGTCGCATCTTTAATAGCTTTTTGATGGATCGTCCCGGACAAACCCTCTCGCTTGGCAATTCCCTCGTTGTGAACAGTTACACGCAGACAAATGGTCATGTAAGTCTTGGTAGCGCCTCTTTATCGTTGAATGGAGGTGTTGTGTTTCCGGCAAGTGCTGCCAACGGCGTGTTGATTGGTTCTACATCCGCATCCTTGTCCCTTGGCACGAGTGCCGCTGCCATAACCAATCCACTCCATTTTTCTCAATCATCAACCAGTAACCGCTCATTAAGTAGAATGGCCATTAATCGAGTGGGGCAAACCATCACGTTGGGCTCAAGTTTGGAAGTACGCGATAATTTTGTGAACTCTGCCTCCATCATTGATTTATCAGCGAGTTCATTGACGGTTGGGGGAATTGTCACTTTTCCCACCACCACTACCAATGGTTTCTTTATCGGATCTACAAGTGCGTCCCTTTCCATAACAGGGAGCGGCGCCATTACCAATGCCTTGCGGTTATCGACAACCAGCACTGCCGCGAATAGTCTCAGTGAATTTCGATTTGATCATACCGTTGGTGCTTTAACCATGGGCAGCCCCTTAATTTGCACCAATTCCTTTATACACAACAACGGGTCCATTGTCATTAGTAATAACTCCCTTACGTTAAGTGGCAACATTACCCTACCTGCTGCTGCCAGCAATGGTAGCCTGACGGGGGCAGCAACTTCTAGTTTGATTATTAACGGCAGTGGTACAATCAGTAATATGCTCTATATGTCTCAAGCAAGTAACGCGGCAAGAACATTTAATCTTTTTCAATTCGCACGTCCCTCACAAACCTTAACCCTTGGAAATGCTTTGATTGCGACCACCTTTCAACACACATCGGGTACGTTGCGGCTCAATGATGTTTTACTCACGATTAATGGTCCCCTTACCTTTCCAGCGAACGCCAGTTCAGGCGTATTGGCAGGGTCATTGAACTCGTCTTTAACCATTGCTGGCAGCGGGGCCATCACCAATAGCCTCTTTATGGACCCGACTAACACCACCAGCCGTTCGTTGTATGATTTATTATTGAATAGAGCGGGCCAAGCCTTGGTGTTGGGCAATGCTGTGGAAATAATCAACTCCATTCGTCCCGCCACCGGCACCCTCACAGCGAGCAATTTTGTTACATTGAAAGCCGATGGTTCGCGTTCTGCTTATTTGGGTCAAGTGACAGGAACCTTTTCAGGTTCCCTTACCTGCGAATCGTTTATGCCGGGTGGTGTTACTGGCTGGACGAATTTAGGGGCGCCAGGCGTCAGTGGTATAAAAATTTCGGACATGGAGAGTCAGTTTCCAATTGTTTGTCCTCTTTGTCCCTACGACGAATATTCCCTCGGCAGTTACTTTGTTTCGGTGCAAGCGTTTGATGAGACCATTTCTGGTTCGGCGGCGTATGTGCCATTGAGTTATACCAGTGCGGTGCCGCAGGGCATGGGTATTTGGGTATATTTTGGGAATGGGGGCACAACCACATCGGACATTTCTTATACTTTAAATGGTCCAGCGATTACTGGCAATTTTGTAAAAACATTAACGAAGACCAATAATCAGGGGAAGAATTTAATTGCTAATCCCTATGCAGCGCCAATTGATTGGGATTTAGTAGCAGCAGATGCCGCCAATGCTAATGTCAGTGGGTCGGTTTATTTTTTCAATCCCGACATCAATCAAACCATTACCTACGCCAGCGGTGTTTCAACACCTGCAGGTTACATTGCCAATGGGGTCATACCACGGGGACAAGGATTTTATGTGCAAGCCAATGTGGCGACTACCATTACGTTCAGAGAATCACATAAAAGCACAGCCAATACAAGTGCCAATCCCATGTTAAAGGCTGCACCATTAAAGGAAATAGGGCAGCTTTTTCGACTTTCAATTGTAGGTGACCTTGCCGATTATGATGAAACCTGTTTGCGGTTTCATTCGCAAGCTACCGACACGTTTGATCGGTTGTTGGATGCGGGTAAATCCCTACCTGACCTGAAGGAGCTTCCTTGTTTGGGTGCGCCAAAAAAAGTCACTGTCCTGAGCACGCGCGTCAATGGCCAGGACTATGCCATTAACAGTTTGCCCTTTCCGACAAGTGGTTATGTCAACGTTCCTGTGATGGTGCGAGTTTCGGTCTCCGGCACCTATACCCTCTCTGCACTTGATTTGGACGCACTTTCAGAAGGCGGCTGTGTTGTGTTGTATGATGCGTATACTGATAAAACGCACGATTTGAGAAAAGGTCCCTACACCTGTTATATCTCTGATACGGCCACAGCACCACGGTTTGAGCTGAGGTTGTGTGCAGACGTGGTGACCAGTGGATTAGGAGCGGGCGCGCAGCAAAAATTAAGCGTATTTGAGGGGCGTCCATGTACTATCACCGTCCGTCGCACCGCAGTAACAGAGCCGCGTGGCAAGGTGAGTATTTATAGCTTGAGCGGACAAAAAATTACCGATACTTCGGTCGAGGGAGCCTTGGTAGAGTTGGATGTAACGGGGCATGCAGGAGAAGTGCTGTTGGTTAAGGTGGAGGGTTCGCAAGGCGTGGAGGTAAGAAAAGTCTTGGTGCGGGGGCAGTAGGCGGTAGTGAATCCACCATAAAATCTCCCCCTTTTTTCGTATATTTGACCCCTTAAAAAAAGAGGGAATTGGGCTTATAAGCAAGTCGTTACCCTTGATTTGGCACAAGCATTACATGAAGCACATCCGTAATTTTTGCATTATTGCACACATTGACCATGGCAAGAGCACCCTGGCAGATCGCCTGTTGGAGTACACCAATACCATTAGCAAACGCGAAATGCAAGACCAGGTGTTGGACGACATGGATTTGGAAAAGGAGCGTGGTATTACCATCAAGAGCCACGCCATTCAAATGGATTACTTGTACAAAGGCGAGAAATATGTGTTGAATTTAATTGACACGCCCGGCCACGTGGACTTTAGTTACGAAGTATCCCGTTCCATTGCCGCCTGCGAAGGCGCCTTGTTGATTGTGGACGCAGCACAGGGCATCCAGGCGCAGACCATTTCAAATTTATATTTGGCCTTAGAGCACAATTTGAAAATCATTCCTATTCTTAACAAGATTGATTTACCAAGTGCAGAGCCAGAGGTGGTGAAGGATCAGATTGTTGATTTGACCATGTGCGATCGCGACGAAATCATTCCCGCATCAGGAAAAACCGGTCAAGGTGTACACGAAATATTAGCTGCCATTGTTGAACGCATTCCCGCGCCAAGTGGTAATGAGAACGGACCTTTACAAGCGTTGATATTTGACTCCGTATTTAATTCTTTTAGGGGCATCATTGCCTACTACCGCATCATCAATGGTTCCATGTCCAAGGGCGAAAAAGTAAAATTCGTCAACACTGGCATGGAGTACAATGCCGATGAAATAGGTGTTTTGCGTTTGAAGCCAGAGCCGCGTAACCAAGTGAAGACGGGCGATGTGGGGTATATCATCTCCGGAATTAAAGAAGCCAGTGAAGTAAAAGTGGGTGATACCATTACCTCTTCAGCCAACCCTTGTGGCGAAGCCATAAAAGGATTTGAAGATGTGAAGCCGATGGTGTTTGCGGGCATTTATCCCGTTGATACCGAAGATTTCGAAGAGTTGCGCTACAGCATGGAGAAGTTGCGATTGAATGACGCTTCGCTTACCTGGGAGCCGGAAAGCTCTGCGGCACTTGGATTTGGTTTCCGTTGTGGATTCCTTGGCATGTTGCACATGGAGATTGTCCAAGAACGTCTCGAGCGCGAGTTTGGCATGACCGTTATTACTACGGTTCCGAACGTGTCGTACCTTGCTCACAAATCCAACGGCGAGACCATTGTTGTAAACAATCCAACAGACTTGCCAGATCCAGCGCGCATCGATTACATTGAAGAACCCTACATCAAGTCCAACATCATTACAAAAGCCGAGTTTGTTGGTCCCGTTATGACCTTGTGTATTGAAAAACGGGGTCAAATTATCAATCAAAATTATCTCACCGCCGATCGCGTAGAGCTCATTTTTGAAATGCCTTTGGGCGAGGTCGTATTTGATTTCTTTGATCGTTTGAAATCCATTTCTAAAGGGTATGCCTCGTTCGACTACCATCCCATAGGGATGCGTGAATCGGATTTAGCAAAGCTGGATATTTTATTGAATGGTGAACAGGTCGATGCCTTATCGGCACTCATTCACCGCAGCAACGCTTATGATTTCGGCAAGAAAATTTGCGAAAAATTAAAAGAGTTGATTCCACGTCAGCAATTCGAGATTCCTATTCAAGCCGCTATTGGCGCTAAAATCATTGCGCGCGAAACCATACGGGCCTTGCGCAAGGACGTAACGGCCAAGTGTTATGGTGGGGACATTTCGCGTAAGCGCAAACTCCTTGAAAAGCAGAAAGAAGGGAAGAAACGGATGAAGCAGGTGGGAAGTGTTGAGATTCCTCAGAGTGCCTTTATGGCCGTACTAAAGCTTAACGATTAATTTGACGGATAGCTTCGTTGCGGGGCAGTGAATCAATCCTCATTTACGTTTAGTAAACTGCGGTTGATTCACTGCCCCGCACCTGGTTCACAGTCAAATGAATCGTTAAGCCGTTATCAAGAAAGTGCTCCGCGAATAGCTTCGTTGCTGGGCACTAAAGAAATCTTCATTTACGTTTGGTCAGCTTATTGCTTTTATTTGGGCGCCCGCTTCAGCGAAAGGGATTTTTTATTAAATGTCAATGGCCCTTTCTGCTTCAGCGTCAGGCTTTACGGCAGTAGAGGGCTTGCCAGGCCTGCACGCACTAGGTTGTGCGGGGTCTCTCCGCTGCGCTGCAAGCCTCCGCCAACCAATTGCGTGCACGGCCTGGCTGCTCCCTGCTACTGCCTGCAATCCTTGGCGCACTGTATGGCCATCGTTTTCTTCACCGTTCTATCAAAGGGGTCTTCCCTTGTTTTCTTTTAAAGACGGAAGCGCTTGCGCAGGGCGCTCCATCCAATTCATCGTTAAACGTTTTTGAAAAAGGATTACACATCACTTCGTTGCGGGACGCTGTCTAAACGCTCATTTATGTTTAGTAAACGTTTCGTTTTGGGCGCCCCCTTCAGCGAAAGGGATTTCTTATTAAATGTCAATGGATCTTCCTGCTTCAGCGCCTGGCTTTTCGGCAGTAAAGCAATGGCGAGGCCTGTTGTTATTACCTTCCATTTTGTTGCGCGGTGTGGCCTTATTGTATATCCTGTTTTTGTGAAAGGGCCTGGCTTCTGACTTTGAAATTAACTCTAAGGTGAAAAGAATGGATTGTACAACGTTAAGGCCGAATGTTAACGCACGCCCCCGATTGTAGCGGAAATTATACGCCGGCTGCGGCAAAGGTTTGTTAGCCGAGGAAGCGACCGAAGGAAGCTACCACAGGCTTATAAACCTTGACGTAGACCAGTATAATTGCAGCGTAAAGCGGGAAAAGGCGCAAAATAATTGAATAGAGAAAACAGTAAGCAATTCACTTCAATAGAACCCTCAACCAGTACTGAACGAGTTGTGTGGTTAAAGGAGCGGTTAGTTTTACAACGGGTTAGGATAACACACACAACGCACAGGTTATTGATAGTTAGCATTTTTTCAGATTAATCTCAAAGCGTGCCTCGGTACAACCTCAAAATCGATTATCTTTGCACCACGTTCTTTTGAAACCGGTGGTGGTTTCTCAACAGAAACAACTACCAAACTTATTGAGAAAAGCTGAGGGACACGCCCAATGATGCTTTACCAACCCTTGTTTGGCCGCAAACAAGAAGGTGGGAATTCGTTTTGCGAAAGCAAAGAAAATAAGTCGGAAATATTAGTAAACCCTTTATGCTAATCCCTTCCGAAGAAGGGATTTTTTATTTTATGACACCAATAGAAAAGGAACTCGAGACCCGTGTACTGGTAATTGATGGCGCCATGGGCACCATGATTCAACAGTACAAATTAGAAGAGAAAGATTACCGAGGAGACCGTTTTGCGGAGTGGCACTGTGACCTTAAGGGCAACAACGACTTGTTGTCCATTACCCGTCCCGATATCATTCACGCCATTCACACCGCCTACCTCGATGCGGGTGCTGATATTCTTGAAACCAACACCTTCAGTGGCACCACCATTTCGATGGCAGATTATGGCATGGAGGCGCTGGCCTATGAACTGAACAAAGCATCGGCTGAAGTGGCCCGTAAAGCCATTAACGATTGGCGTTTAAAGCATCCTGAAAAAAATAACGAAGGCAAGTATGTGGCGGGGTCAATGGGTCCTACCACTAAACTTTCCTCCATGTCCCCCGATGTCAACAATCCCGGTTACCGGGCTGTTACCTTTGACGATTTGGTAAAAGCTTACCGCGAACAAATACAAGGCTTGATGGATGGTGGCGTGGATGTGCTTTTGTTTGAAACGATTACAGACACATTAAATGTAAAGGCGGGGTTGTTTGCTGCTGAAGAAGAATTCAAACGTGCAGGAAGACGACTACCCGTAATGGTTTCTGGCACGATCACCGATGCCAGCGGAAGAACTTTATCCGGACAAACGACCGAAGCATTTTTGCACTCTGTGTCGCACGTGCCGCTATTAAGTGTTGGATTGAATTGTGCCTTGGGGGCTAAGGATTTAAGGCCTTATTTAGAAGAGCTTTCCAACAAAGGGTCCTTCTACATTAGTGCTTACCCCAATGCTGGTTTACCGAATCAATTTGGAGAATACGATCAAGATGCCCACACCATGGGGCATCAAATAGAGGACTTTTTAAAAGCGGGCTTCATTAACATCGTTGGCGGTTGTTGTGGCACAACACCGGATCATATTCGCCGAATCGCCGAATTGGCAAAAACAGCCAAGCCACGGAAAAAGCCGCAACGCGACACCCTTATGCACCTGAGCGGCTTGGAGCCACTGACCTTACGGCCCGAGAGCAATTTTATGAACGTTGGTGAACGCACCAATGTAACGGGCTCAAGAAAATTTTTGCGCCTTATTAACGAACACAAATACGAAGAGGCCTTGTCAATTGCCCGAGAGCAAGTGGAAGGTGGCGCACAAGTGATTGATGTGAACATGGACGAAGGGATGCTGGACAGCGAAACGGCCATGACCACATTTTTAAACCTTGTTGCTTCTGAACCCGATATTGCGCGTGTGCCAATCATGATTGACTCATCGAAATGGAACGTCATTGAAGCTGGTTTGAAATGTGCACAGGGTAAAAGCATTGTGAATTCAATTTCATTGAAAGAGGGAGAGGAAAAGTTCATTGAACAAGCGCGACTCATTTTACAATATGGTGCCGCCGTCATTGTAATGGCATTCGATGAAAATGGTCAGGCGGATTCTTATCAACGCCGCATTGACATCTGCGAAAGGGCCTATAAAATTCTGACAGAAAAGGTCAATTTTCCGCCACAGGATATCATTTTTGACCCGAATATTTTTCCAGTCGCTACTGGCATGGAAGAACACCGTTTAAATGCGCTGGACTTCTTTAATGCCACTAAGTGGATTAAGGAAAATTTACCACATGCAAAAGTGAGTGGTGGTGTGAGCAACGTGTCGTTTTCGTTCAGAGGCAATGATCATGTGCGTGAGGCGATACATTCGGCATTTTTGTTCCATGCCATTAAGCATGGCATGGACATGGGGATTGTCAACCCTTCGCAATTAGTGGTTTACGATGAAATTGAAAAGGAACTGCTAGAGTTGGTTGAGGACGTTTTGTTGAACCGAAGAGACGACGCCACAGAGCGACTCATTACCCACGCTGAAAAATTAAAAGGCACAGGAAAAGAAAAAACGGAGAAAGATGAGGCCTGGCGGAAATTACCTGTTGAAGAGCGTCTGAGTCATGCGTTAGTAAAGGGTATCGTTGATTACATTGATGAAGATGTAGAAGCATGCCGTAAAAACTATAGCAAAACCTTGGAGGTCATTGAAGGACCCTTGATGGCTGGTATGAATGTGGTGGGCGATTTGTTTGGTGCTGGCAAAATGTTCTTACCACAAGTGGTAAAGAGTGCACGGGTGATGAAGAAAGCAGTCGCTTATTTGTTACCATATCTCGAGGAAGAAAAAAGAGCAGGCGGCGCCATACAACAAACCAATGGAAAAATCGTCCTGGCTACTGTTAAAGGCGATGTGCACGATATCGGTAAAAACATTGTGGGGGTAGTGTTGGCTTGTAACAATTACGAAATCATTGACCTTGGTGTCATGGTGGCGTGCGATAAAATTTTGGATGCAGCCATTGAACACAACGCTGATATCATTGGATTAAGTGGATTGATTACGCCTTCCCTTGATGAAATGGTGCACGTTGCTAAAGAAATGGAACGGCGGGGTTTCAACATTCCGCTCCTCATTGGCGGGGCGACGACTTCACGGGTGCACACGGCTGTAAAAATTGCTCCGCATTATTCTGGACCAGTGATTCACGTGAACGACGCCAGCAAGTCCGTTCCCGTTGCCAGCAATTTACTTTCCGTCGACATGCGCGAAGGGTTTATGCACGAGATTTTGGCGGATTATGAAAGGGTGCGTGAGATGAATAAAAACGCACAGTCACAAAACAAATTCATTTCCATGGAGGAGGCACGTGCCAATAAATGGCCCATTGATTGGAATGCCCATGTTGCCGTGAAACCAGCGTTTTTGGGGGTAAAGACATTCAATAATTACAGCATGGCTGAAATCGCGAAGTATATTGATTGGACGCCTTTTTTTCACAGTTGGGAATTGAAAGGCGTTTACCCAAGAATTTTAAACGACACAAAACACGGTGCTGAAGCCACCAAGCTGTTTAATGATGCGCAAGTCATGTTGAAACGGCTGATAGACGAAGAGTGGTTGAAAGCCAATGCGGTAGTGGGCATCTTCCCAGCGGCAACCATTGGTCATGATGACATTGAAGTTCTTGGTGAAAATGGAAAACCCATTTGCCACTTTCATTCCATTCGCCAACAAACGAAGAAGCCAGCGGGACAATACAATATTGCGTTGGCGGACTTCATCCGACCAAAGAACGGCACAGAACACCATGATTACATCGGGGCATTTGCCCTCACTACGGGCATTGGTATTGATGCGCATGTAGCGCGTTTTGAAGCAGATCACGATGATTACAATGCCATTATGCTGAAAGCCATTGCCGATCGACTAGCAGAGGCTTTTGCAGAATTGATGCACCATAAAGTCCGCACCGAAGTGTGGGGCTATGCATCACACGAAAACTTGTCCAGTGAAGAATTGATCAAGGAAAAGTACCAAGGTATTCGTCCCGCTCCAGGTTATCCCGCACAGCCTGATCACACCGAAAAGCAAACGATTTGGCAATTGCTTGATGTGGAGAAAAATACCGGTATTACCCTTACCGAAAGTCTGGCAATGGTGCCAACAGCTGCTGTAAGTGGATTGTATTTTAGCCACCCTCAAGCCCATTATTTTGGTGTAGGGAAGATTAATGCGGAACAGGTACAAGATTACGCCGTGAGAAAGAATATGGACATAGAAGAGGCCATGCGCTGGTTGGGACCTGTTTTAATCTAGTTAATAGTAAGGCCCACGAATACGCGGCTTGGTTTTGTATTGCGCTCATCCATTACTGCAACCAAAAAGTTGCATATATTTGGTGGTATGGTTCAAGATGCATTTCAAGCACTCGCAGATGAAGGGCGGCGTGAAATTTTGTTCATGTTAGCCGCTGGCAATAAAAGCACTGCAGAGATATGCCAACAATTTACATCTAGTCGCCAAGCGGTTAACAAACACTTGGCGGTGTTGGTGGCTAGTCAACTCATTAAAGCCAACGCTGATGGCCGCGCAGTGGTGTATAAACTGGATACCACTGCTTTGAAGGAGATTAAAAAGTGGATGAAGGCTTTGACAGAAAAAGCTGAAGCCTCCGCTAAAAAAAGCCACCTTAAACGCGCCCGTAAGTGAACACACCGCTTATCAATACATTCACAACACACTTCCGAAAGGGTGGCTACACCGTATTGTTCTACAGTCTATGGGTTTTGCAAGCATGGGTTGCAGGCTATGATCTACAACTTAAGGAGGTCATAAACGGACAAATAGGGCAGGGCACCCTTGATGGTTTGGACTTAGCTGCCCGCAACACAATGTTCTATAGTGGAGGCCTGTTGTTTATGGTGTCGCTTTTTGTTTTCAGTGGACTCTATTTGGTGCTTCACAACAAAGTGAAACAATTCAGCGCCCTGCCTGAATGGGGATATGTGAACGCTATTTCCGCTGGTGGCGTGTTGGTGATGGTTGCTGGTTTTTTTGGCGCACGTGCCGATCACTCGTTAGAATGCGTATACCTTCTTCACAAGCTGTTTTTGCTTATCAGTGTGGTAAATGCTTTTGTGCCAAGAAGACGCACAGCGCTCGACTATACAGTGAGTGTTTTACTGGCGCTTTCTGCTTATTTCTTGTTGGCGATAATCTACTCGCTCGCGCGAAGTGTTAAGATGCCAGACCTTTACATGTGGCTCTTTGTCTTTTCTTTTATTGCGCTAATGGCAAACGACCGCTGGTCCTTGTCCTCACCCAAAAAAATGGAAGTTCTATTTCCACTGTTGTGGATGCCCCTCCTTTTTATCTTTAGCGAAGAGTACTATTTAACCTTGCGTTTTAAGGGCATTCCGGACCCTTCACGCGTTAACGCGATTGCCGTTATGTTCTTCGTTCTTGCTTTTTGGATGTGGCAAAAGAATAAACGACAAAATGAGAGGACTTCGGAATACCTCTTGATGTGGCGTTGGATGCCTGCAACAGTTTTTTCACTGGTCGCCTATGGCACGTACAGTTATTATGCCGAATACGGATTTCAAGAGCGCTTTGAAACGGGTAATAAGTTTCTTCCATTAATGGAATATGCACTTTATGGAACTATTTCTCCTCTTGAGAAATTCAACACCCACTTGTTGTCGGATTATTTTTTTGGTGCTTTTTATTTGTTTGTAAACGGTCTGCAGGGGAATGAGATGGACCTGTATGATTTTTTATTGTACCCATTTAGTGCACTCCTCTACTACCTTCTTTTTGCAACCATTACACGCAGTGCCTATATCGCTTTGTTTCTTGCCTTGTTTTTTCCTTTTGCCTCCAACCTTTTTCCAATCGGTTTTATGGCGGCAGTGTTACCGCTATTTGCTTTTAAGTTGGTGGTGCGTGACCATCCAAAGCGAAAACACTACTTGATTTTTTCTGCCTTGGTGGTGTTTACGATGCTTTGGCGGTTGGAATTTACATATGCGACTCTACTATTGTTGCCACTTTTCTTGACTTATCTTGCTTTTAGCGAAACGGGACTGAAGGTGGAGTTTAAGCGCATTGCGTTGGCACTAGCCGGTGGCATCTTTAGCACCATGCTGCTCGTCGCCGTACTGGCCTATGTCCGAGAAGTGCCCATAGCCGAGCGGTTAGCACAGGTAATTCACTATTTATCCAGTGTGCAATCGTATGGCATGTCATCGATTGGCAATGCCAGCAGCACCCTTTACAAAATGCACTATTTTGTTTTTCCAGTGTTGGTGTTGATGCTCTTCGCGCTTTTACTCACCCGTATGGTTCGTAAAGAACTAGTTACTATGCAGCCTTGGTCGGTGCTGTCTTTATTTTATTTGTGTTTGTTTTACCTTGCAAATTTCCAACGCGGTATAACCCGACACAGTTTACAAGAAGGGACAGATGCTTTTGTGAGCACCTTTGTGTATATACTTGTGTTAACTGCTCCATTTGTTTTTTATCAAAAATCAACCTCACTTTTCCGAATGATGTATATGGGATTTGCTGGGATAGTTTTGGCGACGAACTTTACATTGCCGCTTCCTGTTTCAGTGCAATCGGGTTTGGAGTGTAGTTTCAAAAAGATAGCGGATAGTCATCCTGTCAATTTGTATTATGTTGACGACCGTGTAAAGAAAAAGGAAAAACCCGATGCGACACAGCCGGTAGTTTCCTTTTTTAACCAGCACTTAAAAGCAGACGAAACGTTTCTGGATTTCAGCAACAACCCACTCTTGTATTTTTTGAGCCGCAAGCCTACGCCAGCCTATTTCTATCAAAATCCGTTGTGTGTTCACGATGCCTTTTTGCAAGAAGCCTATATACAGGAAGCGAAGAATTACAAAGCGCCTTTTGTTGTTTTTAGTCAATACCACACACAGGGGATGGATGAAATTGATGGCGTTCCAAATTGTGTAAGGCACTACCATGTCGCAGAGTGGTTATACAAACACTACGCCCCCTTTGTTCTTAAAGGACCCTTTTGTGTCTGGAAGGACCGCCGTTTGCAATGGTCACTTGATGTGGATACGCTGTTAAATGTGTCGTTGACGGACACACAACAAGTAGCGGTGCCGATAAATAGAAATGCCAACGAACAAGTATTTATTTATACAGCTAAAAACGTGCTTCCGCAACTTTTCTGTAAGGCGCAATTACCCCAAGTGTTAACCCTTAATGACACTACCCACGTGCTGAGATTGAATGCAGAAGATTCCATCGATATTGCGGTGTCGAATGCGCGCAAAGTGGTAGTACTATCTGGAGAGGATGAGCCTGACATGACCCAGGAGGCATTTCAGAAAGTGGATTTAAAACAGCTTCCCATGGTATGGGGAAGGGAAGCGGGCATAGAGAAATGGCCGACGGCTTTTAAGGAGCAGGTGAACCTTGACGGGAACAAAGGCATTGCGTATACCTTCAAACAATCTGCTTTTAAAAGGCACACGGGCGCTTATGTCTTATTGAAAGTAGCTTCTACAGCGAAGCAGCGCGGCCAATTGTTTTTATTTTTCGGAAAAAAAGGGGATGACAACCAAAACGTCATCGTGTTTGATACCCCTGCAAAAACAGGAGACTGTTGGTTAGCAGTTCGTACCAGCATGCTGTATAATTGGCATAAAAGCAACATGAATCAACTAGCGTTGTGGAGCGATAGAGCGCCAGGGTTAGTCATCAAGGAAGTCCGTTTAGTATATGAATAATAAATTATGAAGAGGGCAGCAACAATTCTTCTTTCTGTGTTCTCCATTTTAAATTTGCCAGCACAAACCTTATTGCTTTTTGAAGGCGATACGGTCTTACGTCTAACTTATGCCGGTGGTGATGAATTCAATGCAGGCGAACTCGACGATTCACAGTGGCACAATGGTACCGGTGGACGCCGTTTGATTCTTGATCAGGACGTTGCATTCAATACTCAATTCGTATCGTTCGATGACGGCAATATTGTCTTTAAAAGTGATCGCTCCGACAGCGTTTATGTGTGCAGTGTTTATGAAATGGATACGGCCACGTTTAAGCGAAAGGGATTTTCGATTGAGGATAGAAAGTTTAAAGTCAAATATGAAGCTGGAGGCGTGCGTAGCAAAAGAAAGTACCATTATGGTATTTATGAATTGCGGTTTAAAACAGAAGACACCAAGGGAGTATGGCCTGCCTTCTGGTTTTATGGAGGAAAGGCGAATGAAGAAATTGACGCCTTTGAATTAAAGGGTGAGCGAGGTGATGAAGTACATGTTGATACCCATTGTCCCGCTGGCTGTGATCACGGTTACAAAAACAAGCTTGGGTTGCCAGCAAGTTATGGAGGATGGATGAAGTTGAGCGAGTCGTTGAGTGCCGGCTATAGTGTGATGCACTTGATTTGGCGGGAAAACGAAATTCTTTGGTTGGTCAACGGCAAACCACTGTCTTACTTTAAAGGGACGTTTTCAAATCCCATGTACCTATTCTTAAACACCCAAGTATCACGCACTGGTGGGGCCTTTGGTCCCGGCCCTGATTCCACAAGCACCTTCCCGAACCGCTTTTATATTGATTATTTTAGGTGCTGGACGTTTCAAGACACAGTTCAGAAGGTCTCACGCGGCGCCCGCAGGCGGCAGGGATTAACCCATTCTAAAAAATTCAACGATGCATTCTCCCTTACCCCACGGGTTAAACGCGGGTTGATGTATAACCGCAATAAGTTCAATGCCAGCAAGGGAGTGGTCACCGTTTACCGTGAGGGAGAAAAAATTATGGCTTCAGTGAGGGGGTTTGATTATGAAAAGGAGGTGGTGACCATTTCGAACAAGGCGGTGTCGGACGAAGTATTGATAACAAAGGATGGTTATTACGCCTTTACGGTGGAAGAACAGCGCACCCTGGTCATCACCCTTCACCAAAAGAAGAAGAATGTGGTGGCAGAGGTGACATATTAATGCACGCCTAGCGTTTTACACCCGCTTGTGTTTAAAAGGCATTGTAACCAACACGCCTTTGGGCGTTATAGAGTTTTAATTTCGTGAGAATGATTAGGAACCAATTGTTTCTGTTGTTGATGGTCGTTTCGGTTGTGTTGCGGGCACAGCCGCGCATTGAGTATTTTGATGCGACCCAAACCAAGAAGCGCAGTGAAACTGAAATGAAGTATGGCATTCCCCAAGGCCGTTACACAGAGTATTATGAGAGTGGAAAAATAAACCGTGTTGGTTTTTTCAACAACGGTAAGGAAGATAGCGTGTGGGTGTTGTTTTACGAAACCGGCGCTAAGAAAGCAATGGAGCGGTTTGAGAACGGGAGGCGAGATGGTGTTTTTCAATATTTCTACAAATCGGGAAAGCGGGCGCAATGGTTGCATTATGATTACGATTTGGCCGATAGTGTGTGGACAGCTTGGTATGAAAATGGCAAGTTGAAAAGCCGTGAGGTTTGGGACAAGGGGCGAAAGAATGGTGACTGGGAGTATTACTATGAAAACGGTCAACCTGAGAGCAAGGGCACTTTTGAAAAAGACAAAAAACAGGGACTCGTGCAAACCTGGTACCCCAACGGAAAGTTGGCTACCGCGATTAATTACTGCAAGGATGCACCGTGCGGCCGTTGGGAAGAGTATTTTGAAAGCGGGGATCTGAAAATCATTAAGGAGTTAAGAGATTCGGTGACGTATTTATGGGAATTGCATGACAACAAGAAACGCGTTTTGGTCGCCAATGGCAATGGTTCGGTAACAGTAACTTACGACAACGGTTTAATTAAAGCGATGGGCAAGTACAAAAATGGCTTGCAAGATGGTGTTTGGCGGTACTTCCATCCCAATGGTGAACTCGATTATGAGGCGACTTACGAAGTGGGCGTCTTGAATGGGTATTATTCTTCTTACTATAAAAACCACAACATCAAGAGTGAGGGCAATTTCACGAATGGAAAGAAAAATGGCGTTTGGAAATTTTATCGGACGAACGGCGCACTAGAAATGGTAGGTACATTAAAAGATGAAAGCAGGGAAGACAAATGGAACTATTATTATGCCAACGGTAAACTCGAATGTGAAGGAGATTACTTAAACGACAAACAACAAGGTCTTTGGAAATATTTTTATAAGACTGGCGAAAAATGGAAGGAAGGCCGTTTTGAGGCTGGTTTAAAACAAGGAGAGTGGACCACTTGGTGGGAGAATGGAAACAAGTTACTACATGGGCCGTTTGTCAATAATGTAGAGGACGGGGTATGGACGAGTTGGTGGGAGAATGGAAATAAGAAAGACGAAGGCAGGCTAAAGGGGCGCATTCAACAAGGGAAGTGGCAGGGGTGGTATCCCAATGGCGCAACTAATTATATAGGCCTTTTTAACGATAATGGCAAACGCGAAGGCGTATGGAATTTTAATTATGATAGTAACAAGCCCCGCGAGCTGGCCACTTATGTCAATGGCTACTTGCATGGCGAGTGGATACAATGGTTTGAAAAGGGTGGGTTTGTCGATACCAAGGGCCAATACAGTAAGGGTCACCAGCAGGGGGAGTGGACCTATTACTACGAAACCGGCGGGGTGAGCAGGGTACAGAACTTTAACGAGGGTCGGTTGAGTGGAAAAAGCGTTTCATATTACCAAGATGGCCGCATACAAAGCGAATGTGGTTACGTTGTGATCAGTGATAAGCGCAAGGGAAAAATGCAAAGCGTTCCTGATGGCACGTGGATTTTTTACGACAAAAATGGTAACGTTATTAACCGCATCCTTTACAACAACGGCGAACGTAAAAACTAGGCCCTAAGGCAGGCGCCGCTAATAGGTTTTGCATTATGGGCAGAACCCCGTTTTATTCGTTTAAATTCATCTAAAACAAGTATTTCTTCGGTTTTTGGTTGTGGGATTATTCTCTATCTTTGTTGAATGAATCGGGTTTTTACCTTAATATGCCTATTAGCCACAAGTTGGGTAGTTGGCTGTTCATCTTCAGTAGAGGACAAGCGAGAGGAGTTGATTAGTGAAAGCGAGCAATTAAAACCAACTTTGGAAGAAAGCCGTTACGATGCTCAAAACGTATTCGTAACCTTGCCAGATAAAAACATCATCAATCAACTTATCGAAGAAAAGAAGATTGAATACGACCATGCTTTATTGGCAGATCCAAAGGCTGCGAACAACTATCCTGCTGAGTTTTATAAAGCAGCGAATCTTGGTTTTTATGGTTCTGATTTAATCATAGCTTCCTCTTTTGAACAAACGCAGGAGAGCATGATTTATCTGAAGTGTGTGAACATGCTTGCACAATCATTAGGAGTGAGCTCTGCGTTTGATCAAACATTGTTTGAACGCATTGAAGCGAATAAGGACCGCAAAGATTCTGTTTTGAGCCTGGTAACCAACGCTTTTAAACGGGTAGACGAAATTTTAAAATCCAACAACCGTCCCGGCACTTCCGCCATCATTCTTACAGGCTGTTGGATAGAGGGGCTATATGTTTCGGCGCACCTTGCCATTAAGCTAAAGGATGAGAAGACGAACAAGACCTTGATTGACCAACGCGAGTCGCTTAAGAATTTGATTGTTATGCTCAACAGTATCAAATTAGAAGCGGACCAATCTTTTTTAATTGAAGACCTCAAGGCGCTTTTCTCAGAGTTTGTTCGCGCCGAGACCGCTGCCAAGTATGATGCCGCCTCCATTCAACCAATTGTCACGTTGATAGATGCATTGCACAATAAACTCGTTAAACCAGCGAATTAACCTTTTTTTCGTTCCCCTTCTTCATCCTTTTACCTAACTTGTGCATTGCATGAAACGCTTGTTCACAATAGTCTTGTTGTTGGTGGTGATAAGTGCGCGTGGCGCGTATTATTTGCTACCAATGGACGATTCGCAAAAGAACCATCTCAAGGCTTATGGCATTGCCTACTGGGCTTTGAAAGGCGAGTTGGAAATCCACTGGTTGCTGAATTACAGAGGAGGTAGTTTTATGATTCCCGCAGCCAAGGCGGTTGCCAACGAGTGCGTGGTGAGGGGTGTGAGTTACGAACAAATTTCTGATGCACAGGGCGCCGCTATATTAAGTGAAATACAAAATCCCGAAATCAATCAAGACGCTGTAAAACTAGAAAAGGCCCCAAAAATCGCCGTGTATTCCCCTAAGGGCAAGCAGCCGTGGGACGATGCAGTAACGTTGGTGCTCACGTATGCGGAAATCCCCTATGACGTGATTTATGACGAAGAAGTTTATTTAGGGAAGTTAAAAGATTATGATTGGCTGCATTTGCACCATGAAGATTTCACAGGACAGTATGGAAAATTTTATGCCGGTTTTCATCAAGCCGCTTGGTACCAACAAGAAGTCCGCGACAACGAAGAAACCGCAAAGAAATTAGGATTCGCCAAAGTGTCCCAAATGAAATTGCACACTGCTAAATTGATTAAGGCGTTTGTGATGAATGGTGGTTTTTTGTTTGCGATGTGTAGCGCTACCGACAGTTACGACATTGCCCTTGCAGCGGAAGGAATTGACATTTGTGCAAATATCTTTGACCACGATGCTGCTGATCCAATGGCGCAATCCAAGATGGATTTTTCAAGGGGCTTTGCGTTCGAAAACTACCGATTGAGCATGAATCCTTATGAGTACGAATATTCTACAATTGACACTTACCATCAACGCCGGGCTTTTGTAACAGAGCGAACGGATGTGTTTACCCTATTCGATTTTTCAGCTAAATGGGACCCAGTACCCACCATGTTGTGTCAAAACCATACCACAACAATCAAGGGCTTTTGGGGACAAACGGCAGCATTTAATAAAGAATTCATTAAGAAAGGGGTTTTGATTATGGGAGAAAACAAGGCGCTTAATGAGGCACGGTACATTCATGGTGAATATGGAAAGGGTACCTGGTCCTTTTACAGTGGGCATGACCCCGAAGATTACGAACACCGGGTAGAGGAGCCTCCTACAGATTTAGCGCTGCATCCCAACTCGCCGGGCTACCGGTTAATTCTCAACAACATTTTGTTTCCTGCTGCAAAGAAGAAAAAGCAGAAAACATAAAATCACGCCAACTTTACTGCATCTTTGTGTTATGAATTTTTTATTGCGGCTTATTGTGTCAGCGTTTGCTGTTTTTTTAGTAGCTAGTTTTTTACCTGGTGTTGCGGTCGACACCTTTTTAACGGCAGCCTTGGTTTCGGTTGCCTTGGCTTTTCTCAATGCAGTGGTAAAACCTATACTGACCGTGTTAACTATTCCGGTGACTATTTTTTCATTAGGGCTTTTCCTTTTGGTAATAAATGCTGTAATGATTCTGTTGGCTCAGAAACTAGTTTCTGGATTCCACGTGTCTGGTTTTTTCAACGCACTTCTGTTTAGCGTTATCCTCTCTATTGTTACAGGGATTCTAAATTTAATTTTTGGAGTGGGACAAAAAGAAAGTGAGTAGCGAATTGTTTATTCGAACTTGGTATATCCCGCTGGAATTTTATTGAAATCAGCAGGAACTTCTTCTTTAGAAATCTTGGTAAATTCTAATGCCGAAACCAACGCATTGGTGCTGATTAATCGCTCTTCGCTTTTCATCGGCATGGCACCAACCGGTAGTCCCGTTATACGTAAAAAGTAAACACTTTGTTTATCACTTCGGTTCCACAGTTTAACG
>CANGWA010000010.1 GCA_947457335.1 Sphingobacteriaceae bacterium | reverse complement strand
GTTTAAAATTCGGATTCTTTATTGCCTTGTAAACATGATTCTACGAAGTGAAAATTTAGTAAAGCGCTACAAAACCCGCACGGTGGCTAACAACGTGTCGGTGGAGGTGAATCAAGGCGAAATTGTAGGTTTACTGGGACCGAATGGTGCGGGTAAAACCACCTCGTTTTACATGATTGTAGGGATGGTGAAACCCAACAGTGGAAGAATATTTTTGGATGACCGCGATATCACACGCGAACCCATGTTCCGCCGCGCACAGTTGGGCATTGGGTACCTGCCACAAGAAGCATCGGTATTTCGGAAATTAAGTATTGAAGACAATTTGTACGCGATTCTCGAAATGACCAAACTCACCAAGAAGGAGCAACACATGAAGGCGGAAAGTTTGTTAGATGAATTTGCCTTGCAGCATGTGCGCAAAAACTTGGGCGATCAATTGAGTGGGGGCGAACGCCGCCGAACAGAGATCGCACGCGCATTGGCCGTGGATCCTAAGTTTATTTTACTCGACGAGCCCTTTGCTGGGGTGGACCCTATTGCAGTTGAAGACATTCAATCAGTCGTACGCAAGTTGAAGGATAAAAACATTGGTATTCTCATCACCGACCACAACGTGCACGAAACATTGTCCATTACCGATCGCGCTTACTTGTTGTATTCTGGAAGCGTGATTAAAAGCGGAACAGCAGAAGAATTAGCGGCAGACGAACAAGTGCGTAAGGTGTACCTCGGACAAAATTTTGAACTCCGCAAATGAACCTCGTCCTTGCTTCAGCCAACAAACACAAAGTCGATGAAATAAAGGCGCTACTGCCCAATGGTTTTACTGTGGTGACCATGAAGGAAGCTGGGATTCATGAAGACATTCCCGAGCCAGGCGCCACCATTGCTGAGAATTCGCAGTTAAAAGCCGAATACGTGTATCAAAAATTAAAACACGTGTTCAGCGATTTAGAGGTGATTGCCGACGATAGTGGCTTGGAAGTTGAAGTCCTGAATGGTGCGCCAGGCGTGCATAGCGCGCGGTATGCTGGCGAAGCCAAAAACGACGAAGCCAACAATTTAAAATTATTGGAGGCGCTAAAACCGCATTCGAATCGTAAGGCCCGCTTCGTAACCATCATTACCTTACAAGGTGAAAGCACTTTAGAGCAATTTGAAGGCGAAGTAAAAGGCACCATTGCCTTCGCTCCCCGCGGCACCACTGGCTTTGGCTACGACCCTTTGTTTATACCCACCGGCTACCGCAGTACCTTTGCCGAACTCGGTGCCGATATCAAGAATAGTATCAGTCACCGCAGCGCAGCGGTGAAGAGGCTAGTGGAATTTTTAAAGATACCCCATTAAGTCGGTACTATTTGAATTCTTTTAGGAAAAAAGCAGTAATTTTATCTTAATGAAGTATTTACTGCAGGTTGCATTAGTTTAAATATTACCAACCGACAGCATGAAATTAGGATTAATCACTAAAATTTGCCAGCTGGTTTGTATATAGTGAATGTAAATGCAGATTCGAAATTAGTATTCACCACAAAACTGATTAAGGTAGACTAATGCGCACGCTGGTTATCTCCATTCTTTTTATGCTCTTCAGCCCTGCTTACTCGCAGGGCTTTAGGGCGTATTGTGAAACATCAGCAAACATAGCAGCATTAAATAGAGATGTGATTGAAACAGCCCCAGGCCAATACATGACCTGGACCAATACTTTTCGCAATGTGAATGGAAAGTTTTTAATACGACTAGAGTTATTTGGGCTGGATTATTCAGGTAAAAAGGTATGGCAAAAAAACTATGGTACATTTAATTGGCAATATTCCTCTTATCATTTTACAAACCGTTCCTTTTTTAAAAAGGGGCAATTTGTTTATTTAGCCACCACTCTAATTGATAGTTTAAACAATTACTCCGCTATACTGGTGAAGCTAGACTTCCAAGGCAATTTGCTATGGCAAAAGGTAATCGAAGACACCGCCCAGCAATTGTTCCCCATGCGGGTAGTAAGCAGTATAGATGGCGGGTTCTTGATTACGGGCATGGCTCAAAAGGGCTCGCACGAACACGTGTTTTGTTTGAAAACAGACTCCCTTGGTAATAAAATTTGGTTGAAGAACTACTTATTGGATATTAAAAGCTCACAAGCACGGTGTTTGTTACAAGATAGCGCTACTGGTAAAATCATTTTTACAGGTGTACTAAGCTATTCGGGCGCCTCATGGAGCGACACCAAATCAATGGTATTGGTCACAGATAGTGCAGGAAATTACATTAGCATGAAACACCATTATTCCGGATTGAATATGGACATGATCAATCATGGGAAAGGCAAATATTTAATGGTTGGAGAAACCGATTGGTATAGTGCTTTTTTAACCCGCAAGCCACACGCCTTGCTCTATGACATCAACAACATCAACACTCCCATATGGCAATACGAATACGGCACAGAGCAACTTGAACATGGCTTTACTTCTATAGACCAATGGGATGATTCGACCTACATTGTTTCTGGCTTCATTGACACTACCTGGCTTGTTAAAAGCGGTCACGCTAATACAAACCTCAAATATTCTTTTTTAAGCGAAAATGGACGCATTAAAAAAGAGCTGATTTATAATTACAGACAAGATACAACCATCGATTTTGCAAGAACGCCAAGAACAGTTTTAAAAACAAGCGACGGTGGTTGGATAGCCACGGTCTCCAATTCGTATAATGACACGATTGCCTACTATATTAAATACGACGCCAACGGCTGTGATTCAACCTTAAACTACTGTTTAACGGTTGGGTTAAAGGAGCAGGTTAAAAAAGGTGTTGAGCTTTTTCCGAACCCCGCTAACGATGTCGTGCAAGTAATGCTTCCTGAAGAAAGCAATCAAGTCTTCACTATTACATTGGTTGATGTAGCAGGGCGGGAAGTTCTACAACAAACCAATTTGCTTAATAATCATTCAATAAAAATAGATGCACTGCCAGCTGGTTTGTACCTGGTAAAGATCATGCAGGGCGGTATATTGGTTCACAGCGCAAAACTCATCAAAACCGATTGAGTTACATTTGCATTTTTAGGTAAGAAATCGGGTGGTAATTCTTAGTGCCGCCATTTCAATTGATTACGGTAAGTCAAGTACAAAGCATTCTCAACTCTCATTTAATAAGGCACGCAAAGTCCGCTGAGGAGCAAAGTCCTCGAAGTCAAGATAAACGTATTCTCAATTCTCAACTTTCAGCTTTCAATTAATTATGGGCTCAACCCTTCAAGCAGAAAGTGATTGGTGAATGAAAATGCTCGTGACTTTCGCTTCAGGGTGACAACGCGAAGATGCAAAGAGCACAAAGTCTAGATAAACGCATTCTCAATTTTCAATTTTAAACTCTCAACTCATTAGGGCGCAACCCATGAAGCAGAAAGGGATTGATGGATGAAAATGCTGGTGACTTTCGCTTCAGGGTGACAACACAAAGGTGCAGAGAACACGAAGTTTAGATAAACGCCATTAACCATTATCAATTTACCATTAAAGAAATATCATAATACAGCCCACCTACACCTACGTCCTGGTCTTCAGGGTCATCCCTTGCGTTATTTTGCAGACTTAGCCGCAAATGCCCGAAAGCATGCAGAAGAGCTGAAGCATTTGTCGGCGGTGTGACGGAGGCTCGTTTATTCTAGATAGTCTTACACCTCCTCCGTCACAAAGTCCTGAAAACCTGCATTGCATGGTAGAGAATCTACTGCAATTGAAAATCACTTCAAATCATTCACTTTTTTTCTTTCACCATAGTGATCAACTATGCCTCAGTCAAAAAAGATGGATGCTTTTTTGTGATTTTCAATTTCGCTACGATTTCTACCATGCAAAACAGGTTAAAATGACGCAGGCTTTTGGTTACTTTTGGCCGCCAAAAGTGACAAAAAAAATAGAACTATTTTGATGTTTTATTCGTGCGTAAATTGACGTAGTCGCCCTCTCAACTTTCAATTCTCAATTTTTAGGGGGCGCAACCCTTCAAGCAGAAAGTGATTGGTGAATGAAAATGCTCGTGACTTTCGCTTCAGGGTGACAGTGCAATGAAGCAAAGGCCGCAAAGTCTAGGTAAACGCATTCTCAATTCTCAACTTTCAATTTTCAATTTAGAGCGTATATTTTGTTAACGCCATTAACCATTTACAATTCACCATTAACATCTACTCCTCTATTCCGCCATCCACGTCGCCTCCATCCATCGTTTTTCTCGATCATAGGTCAACTCACAATTGCCCATTTCAAGTTGCACATAAAACGAAGGGGCTTCGTACCTCCAACCCAAGCCACAGTAGCCGTGTTTTAAACTGGAGTCCATTTTTTGTCGTTGTTTTTCTGTTATGAGCGGATAAATTAATTCAACCGTTCGCTTCCAGGCCAGCGTATCGCCCTCGCGTGGTTCAAACATTTTTATGCGAAGGAAGTATTGGTGGTATCCCTGATAATAACCCGCACAGGCAGCTAAACCTGTTTTTGTATGGGCGTTATACCATTTATTCTGCTCATCCCATTTCACCCCATTGAAGCCCGACAACAATCGCGGCTCTATACTATTAAAAGCCTCCACGGTCTCTTTTTCTGCCAACGCATCGTTGGCGGCGAACATGGCACCGTTTTCTATAACCGGTTTCATCATCAAAGCTAACATAGCGACCAAACAAACCACCCACGCTAATTTCAAAATAAACTTGGCGTCTTTTTTCTCATCTGGTTCAGCAACTGTTGCTTTAACTCCAGTAATAAAATAACCTGCATAAAAGCCTGCTGGAACTGTTGCAAGAAGAAGAAGTATGTTGACGAATTGCCCGCCTAAATAACCCAGCAGGCCCTCAAAAACACCAATAAAGAAAATCGATAAATAGTAGTAAAATCCCGGTACCACTATCAAACCAAGCACCATCCACCACACATGCGTTCTTTTTTCATTACGAAACGCTTGTGTCAGGTTTCTAAACAACGACGCAACACCCAACGCCACCATTAAAACAATAAAAGCAATAGCGCCAAACGCACCAAACACAGCAATAGCGGGAACAGTATCGCCATCTGCTAAAAGAAAAAAGGGGCACATAAAAAGAAAAGCAAGGGCCAGTTTTCTCATCTGTTTTTTGGCTAATTAGGTCCTGGTTTCAAAACAATACATCAACTTAAAACGTTGTGTTAAAATGAAGGTACGTGTTTTTCAAATGTTACCCAGCATAGGATTAAGATTTTGTTCCTATTCCTTTCGGATATCCATACCCTCTTCTATCGTTTAAAGCCATTTAATCGTGAAGCGATAAGGCGTTTTAACAGTACAACATTTAACTGGAATAAAAAGTCAAAATGAAGTTAACCCGCTGTTAAACACTCAAGAAATGCGGCGGTACCTTCTCAAGTTAAACCTGCGCCAACGGCTGCAGGCTTTAGCTGTGCGCAGGCAGGCACTTCACACACTTGGCTGACGGAGGCCCCGCACGAAGTAGTGGGGACCCCGTACAGCTTAGTGTGTGAAATGCCTGACAAGCACACTACTGCCGAAAGACGTGGTGCCGATGAAAGTATACGATGTTATCGGAGGCAGGCGCCCAAGAACAGAGCGAGAGAGCAAGTTTACATTCTTTAGGTGCCTGGCAATAGTCATACTTGAGAAGGAGATCAAACATACTCCTTGCCCCCTAACTATTAACTGATTTATGAATACCCTAACACCTCACGCACTTGCTTCAACTTAGCCATTGCCATTGCGTGCGCACGTTTTTCTCCCGCCACTAATTCTTTTTCCAATAAATCATTGTCGGCAATCAACCGATTAAACTCTTTGCGCTGGTCAGCAAACTTTTCGAGCAGGAGTTCGTACAAAGCCGTCTTGGCATGTCCGTAACCAAACCCACCTTTTAAATAATTATCGCGCATAGCAGCTGTTTGTGCTTCGGTGGCCAACAAACGGTACAGCGCAAATACATGATCCGTATCTGGATCTTTCGGGTCTTCTAAGGCCTTGCTATCAGTGACTACCGACATTACCACCTTCTTCAACTCTTTTTCAGGCAGAAAAATATCAATGAAGTTTTTATACGACTTACTCATTTTCCTACCATCAATACCGGGTACAATCATCACACGATCGTCGGTCTTGGCTTGGGGAATGACAAAGGTTTCAGAACTGGTGCGGTGATTAAAAGACTTAGCAATGTCTGCTGTTATTTCTAAATGCTGAATCTGATCTTTTCCAACGGGAACAAATTCTGCATCGTACAATAAAATATCGGCCGCCATCAAAACCGGGTATGTAAACAACCCCGCATTGACGTCGCTTAAATTACTGCTCTTATCTTTAAACGAATGGGCGTTGGCCAACATCGGAAAAGGGGTGAAACAATTCAAATACCACGTTAGCTCAGAAACTTCTGGTACACGACTCTGACGATAGAAAAGAGTTTTCGAAGTGTCCAATCCAAAGGCTAACCACGTGGCAGCCACTGCGCGCGTGCTCTGGCGAACAAACGCTGCATCCTTAACACTCGTTAGGGTGTGTAAATCCGCTATAAAAAATAAACTGTCGTTACCGGGCTGTCTGCTCATTTCAAGCGCCGGTTGAATGGCTCCTAAAATATTTCCAAGATGGGGAATATTCGTAGCCTGAATACCTGTAAGAATACGTGACATGGTACAAATGTAAGGCTTAATCGCGAATGCTATCCGCACACCGCTCACCATCCATAGCCGCACTCACAATACCGCCAGCATAACCCGCTCCTTCGCCACAAGGAAATAAATTTTTATACTGCGGATGTTGTAAGGTGTCCCGGTCCCGTGGAATCCGCACGGGGGTGGAGGTACGGGACTCAACGCCAACCACTACCGCCTCGTTTGACAAGTAGCCACGCATTTTGCCACCAAAGGCTTTAAACCCTTCGCGTAACGCATCACCAATTAAGGGCATTAACACCTTGTGTACATCGGCCGAAACAATGCCGGGCTGGTAACTGCAGTCGGGCAAGGTCGAACTTCTACTTCCTTTTGTAAAATCTAGTAATCGCTGCGCCGGCGCTCTTTGGGTTTTACCACCTGCTACCCAAGCATTGCGTTCTAAGGTCTGCTGAAAAACAAGTCCGGCAAACGGCCCATGTTTTGCATACGGCGCAAAATCGGCCAACTCCAATCCTACTACAATGCCGCTATTGGCGTATGGGTTATTGCGTTTACTGGGACTCCAACCATTCGTTACCACCTCTTCTTGCGCTGTGGCACAAGGAGCAATGATACCACCGGGACACATACAAAACGAATACACCCCGTGGCCCTTTACTTGATGCACCAGTGAGTAACTCGCAGCTGGTAAAAATTCGCGCGCTGCTTCTAGTTCCCCTTTATTCGCGCAATGGTATTGAATGCTGTCTACTAAATCTTGTGAATGTTCGGCCCGTAGACCCATCGCAAAGGGTTTGGCTTCTACCAAAATACCCCGTTCATGCAGTAGGTAATAAATGTCCCGTGCCGAATGTCCCGTTGCTAAAATCAATTGCTGTATGGGCCATTCACGGGCTTCACCGGCCTGCTCCACGACAATGGAGGTAACTTGATCTGCCTTAACTTTTAAATCGATTAGTTTAGTATTGAAGTGAATTTCACCACCAAACTTTAAAAGCGTTTCTCGAATGTTTTGAATGAGTCCAGGTAATTTATTGGTCCCAATGTGGGGGTGCGCATCAATTAATATTTCCTTGCTAGCGCCATGATAAACCAAGGTGTGCAGCACCTTATCAATATCGCCGCGTTTCCCAGATCGGGTGTATAGTTTGCCGTCACTGTATGTCCCCGCTCCTCCTTCACCAAAGCAATAATTGCTATCAGGATTTACTATTTGTTCTTTATTAATCGCTGCTAAATCGCGACGGCGAGCGCGCACATCCTTCCCTCTTTCAATCACAATGGGCTTAATGCCCAATTCTAAGCACCTGAGTGCTGCAAATAATCCTGCTGGACCAGCACCAACGATGTGGCAATTTTTGTGGGATTCGTGTACCGCTTGATAGGCCGGCTCCCACCGGGCTTCTTCAAACGGCGCATCGGCATACCACACCGTGAGATTAATGCGCACCTTTCGCCCCCTAGCATCAATGCTGCGCTTGCGCACTTGAATGTAAAACGGTTGGTCAAGAGGAATACCAACTTCGTTGCGTACCAATTCTTTAACGGCTTGTTCGTCGGCTGCCGTTGAGGGAGAAACTTGTAATTGTATTTGTCCCTCCATCACCCTTCAAAGGTTATCGTAAACACTACCATACGCGAACGTATCTTATCCAGGCTATTGGTAAACACACTGCTCACCGGCTGCATCAAATTACGTGAGCCAACAAGCAGCTTCATTTCAAGTCCAAGCTTGAAATACTGCAAATAAAAATCTGTGCCCGCCCCTGCGCTATAATAAAAATCATCGCGGTACAGCCGCACATTTTCGTCGAGTTGATTCGGACCGGTGCTGGTTGCCGTTCCGGCCTTTTTGCGAGCAGATAAGTCCATCGAATACCCCCCACCTCCTATAACATAGGCACTAAAATTTCCTGATCGCTTCGATTGTATCTTGGTCTCTAATGGAAAAAGCAAAAACACCGACTCAACTGATTTCTGAAAAACCTTGAAGCTATCGCGGTCTGCCGTAGCCAATGTGTAATTAATCCGCCGTGTCGCAAAACTAATGCTGGGGGTAAAACGCAACCGCAAGTACTCTCCTAAGCGGGCATCTGAAACGAGTCCGATGGCAAACCCCTTCACAGCTTGTGAGTAAACGGTATTGACGCGATAACGCGATTTACCTATAACCGTATCGGGCAATTGCGAATTCGGTTTCGGGTTAAGGCGAAAATCAGACTCATTGCCGGCAATGGTAAATCCAAAATGAATTTTCTGTTTGTAAAACCGCGGGAGGTTCACCCCATACCCGTCACTTTCCTGTGAATAGGCAGAAAACAGGTAAAAAACCAAAATTATGGTCCAAATGGGCCTCAACCGACTATAAAAACGAATATTCAGGCGTTAAATTGCGTAAAGTTATTGAATTGGCGGGTCATTCGCTGGTTTATCGTCGAATAAAAAAGGCTAAATTTGTGCCTCATGCAAATTCAGGTGCTAAAATCCAAGCTTCACGGCGTTACTGTTACGCAAGCCGAGCTGGATTACATTGGTTCTATTACCATTGATGAAGACTTAATGGATGCAGCCAATCTGATCGAAAACGAACAGGTTCATGTTCTCAATAAAAACAACGGTGAACGTTTCATTACCTATGTGCTCAAAGGCGAACGCGGCAGTGGCGTTATTTGCCTTAATGGCCCAGCAGCGCTTAAAGTGCGCCTTGGCGATGTGGTAATCGTGATTTCTTATGCCAACATGGATTTTGAACTCGCTAAAACATTTCGCCCCTGGGTGGTTTTCCCCGATACCCCTACCAATAAACTAAAATAACATGAATAAAGCGCGCCTTAAGCCCCTATTGCAATTTGTATTGTTACTGGGTATTGGCGTGGCGTTTATCTGGTTTAGTTTTAAAGATATTACAGAAGAAGAAAAAACCTCCATCATCAGCGCTCTTAAATCAGCCGATTATTTTTGGGTCGGTATCTCCCTAGGCGTTTCCTTTCTTAGTCATTTTTTACGGGCATGGCGGTGGAATTTATTACTCGAACCCTCCGGCCATTCAACAAAACGTCTTAATGCACTTTGTCATGTGCTCATCGGATACTTCGCCAATTACGGCATCCCCCGCATGGGTGAAATATCCCGCTGCACATTGGCCGCTAAATACGATAAAGTGCCGTTTGAAGTCGGACTAGGAACAGTCATCACCGAACGCATTGTCGACTTGCTGTTGTTCTTTATCATTTTTCTTTTAACCCTTTTCTTGCAATTCCAAAAACTCGGCGCACTAGCTAACGAATACGTGTTCGAACCAATGAGTAAACGGTTTGCTGTACTCACCCACAACCCCGTATTGCTTGTGGTACTGATTTTAGTGATGATTGGTGGTGTGATAGGCCTAATCATGTTGCGCAAAAAAATCAATAACCTGCTCACTGGAAAAATAGGTGGAATGATCAAGGGCATCCTCGATGGGTTGAGCTCTATTATGAAATTGAAACGTCCCAGCGCCTTCATCCTAATGAGTCTTGGTATTTGGCTGTGTTATTTTTACTCGCTCTACATCTGTATGCTCGCTATTCCCGGTACTGCGAATTTAGGCCAATCGGTGGCACTCGCGCTTTTGCTATTTGGCACCTTGGGCGTAATGTTCTCTGCTGGTGGTTTAGGGGCCTATCCGGCTATTTTAGGGGGCATCCTCATGGCTTCCTATGGTGTTGCAAAAGCCGATGCGTTTGCCTTGCCTTGGTTATCGTGGACTGGACAATTTGCCTTGGTGGTTGCACTTGGAACGATTAGCTTAATTGTACTGCCGCTTTATAACAAGAATAAAAAAGATGAGCTTTCACAGCCAACTGCAGAATAAAATTGTTTCCCAAGAAGATGCCGCCACCTTTGCAAAAAAACTGCAGGACGAGGGTAAAAAAATTGTGTTCACAAACGGGTGCTTTGATATCGTGCACCCGGGACACGTGGATTACCTTTCTCAGGCCCGTGATTTGGGCGACGCGTTGGTGCTTGGATTGAATACCGATGCTTCCGTAAAACGCTTAGAAAAAGGCGCCAACCGACCCATCAACAATGAAACGGCAAGAGGACTCGTTTTAGCCGCGCTAGCCTGCGTCGATAAAATTGTGCTCTTCAACGAAGACACCCCTTACGAATTAATCAAGGCTATTCAACCCGATGTGCTGGTCAAAGGCAGTGATTATGCGCCTGAAAAAATTGTGGGCTACGATATCGTTACAGCCAGAGGAGGCAAAGTAACCACCATTCACTTTCTCGAGGGTTACTCCACCACCGCCATCATCAAAAAAATTACTGGCTAAAATTGTCGAAGAACTGCTTACTTCGTTTTAGATTGGCATCCTTCAGCATTGCACTCTTCAGATTAATGGTGAGCGTATAACTTTTGTTTACACCAAACGGAATCCAATCAATATGCCCTTCCCAACATTTTAAATCCCTATACAGGGTAATACGTGAATAAGTGAAGCGGTGCGTGGGTACATCAAACCCGGTCGATACTCCCAGTTTCCAAAACTTAGTCGGCATGACGTCAGCGGTCATGGTCACATTGTGCGATGGTTGCAGCTTACGCGCATCCTTGTTGTAAAATGTAAGTGAATACGCCAACGACAGGTTCCATGGTAAGGTGCCGTTTTCTTCAAGGGTTTTGTTGGAGCCCTTTTCGGCTGCATTGGTCATGTCGTTGTGCATCGAGCGCCACAGCGACTCTACCAAACTGTTCCCAATCGAACCCGAAACCTTTATGTCGGCATACGTCATCCGCGCCAATTGACCTGTTTCCAATAAATACGCCTTTACCTCCCTTCCTAGTACTTTATCGTATTGGTAAGGGCTATACGAGGCCGTTGTCACCACATTGATTAGTTTATTGAAGAAAAAATTATTGGCACTCATCGTAATGCCACTCATGCGCATGCTGTCTTTCGCAAAATTATAATTGCCATTAAGGGTTAATCCCTGTAATAACGTTACTTTTTTGTACGTCACCCCTGTATCCGTTGTTTGCTTCAGCTTTGCTTGTATGTTGTTTTGCAAGCTAAAAGCCATGGTGTTTTGTTTGCCCATGGCCGGTCCCGAATACAGAGCCCCTTCCGCTACCGAATACCAAGCCGTGTTACCTAATGAATCCTTTTGCACTTGCTTCCAAATGCCCGTTTTTTCATATCCCAAATCCGGGCGGTAGTTATAAGTGATGGTTGGAATCATCACGTGGCGGATTTGCTTGAGGTTGCCCTTCAAAAACTGATAATCAAAATACAATTTGGTATTAACGGCCGTACTAAAATAGGCATCGTAAGTGGTTACAAACGTATTGGTCTTTTTAGTGATGACCTTGTTGGTCTCGGCATCATACGTCTTCTCCACCGCACGGGTCAACATCACTGCCGATAAATTCAACCCCGGTGTTACGGTTATGTATTTAAACAGATTAAAGTTGGTGGTAATTGGAAGGGAATGCTGAATGCCATACTTCATGCTATCAGCAATATTTGTTTTAAAGATGGTGGTGTCGTATCCTGTTAATGTGTTCTTTGCATTCATCACATAATTCATCCCAATCTTGTCAAGCACATTTTGACTGACAGCATTTTCTCTTTTAAATGGGAAAAAACGATTGACGCTATAAACAAAGTTGGGAAGAGACACGGTCATCAACCGCTTTTGACTAGCCTGATCAAGTGTTGCCGCTGCCGTTAAAGCACTGTTCTTGTAAGTTTTGCTGTAATTGATGTTCGATTGAAAAGAGTTCTGTAAAAACTGATTGGAATTGGAGGATGAAAAACGACTCACACTTTGATTGCTCACGTAATTCACGTTTGAAGAAAAACGTTGGTTGGGATTGCTTCGGCTGTCTTGATTATAAATCCAATGGGCTTCTAACGACTTGTTCTTGCTAAAAGTAGAGGGCACATCCTTATCCCCCAAATTGTACTGCGTAAACCGCAACTGGGTGTAACCCGATGCTTTATACCGCACGTTATAATTGTTGCGCACATCTGCAACAAAACTGCCATTGGTGTATATGTCCCCCTTCAACACCACGTCCGTCATGTCATTGATGGCGAAATAAAAACCTGCATTGCGCAAGTAAAATCCTTGTGTTTGAGAAAAAGCTGGATTGGGAATTAAAATGCCGTTATGTGCCTTCTTGGTGTTGGGGAAGTAGCCAAAAGGCACCCCTAGCGGCGTGGGTATCCCTCCAACCTGCACATACATCGGTCCCGTTACAATTTTATCATTGGGAATTATTTTCGCCCGTGTCGCACGAAACATCGTGCGCGCATCCTTCTGTTCGCAAGGAATGCAGCGCATGTCGCGCATGTAAATGACGTTGTTGCTGTCTTTTTTAATCTCGTTACCTATCACCAGCATTTGTCCCTGGCGGGTCATGGCGTTATATATTTTTCCCTTCTTGGTCTTGAGGTTATAAAGTATTTTTTCGGCCTCCATGGTCTCGTTTCCATCCTTGAATACCGGCGCACCCATCATTTTTCCCGAAGAATCCCGTAACCCATAGGCCAAAATGGTATTATGATCGTAATCAATCTCGATGACCGACGCCTCCATATTCATCCCCCCGTAATTGACCTTCGATTTGCCGTATAAATACACTCGACCCGTCATCTTGTCCGCCACAACACTGTCTTCCGCTGAATAGTTGACTTCCGCCTCTAATTCATCCGGCTCACGGGGCAGGGTGTCTACCTTACTAACTGTTTTTAACGAATCCTTTTTAGCCTGTTGACCATATACTGTAGTAGTTACCACAGATATTAACATGAACACGAAGAAAATTTTATTGTTATGTGGCCAAATGGTCAAACGACAGATAATACTTTTACTTAGAGGATTTCTTGAGGATTACAAAACTACAATAAGTTAACTCAGTGAGGTCCAATTTGTTGTTGCATATGGTTAAAAAATTACAATACCTCACCCTGTTATGGGTTTTGGCGCTGGTGTTCTCGTCCTTCATCCCACAGGGCGCTGGAACTTCCAAAATCAAAACCATTGTGATTGATGCCGGTCACGGAGGAAAAGATCCTGGCTGCCAAGGTGCCATCCACCGCGAAAAAGACGTCGCTCTCTCCGTAGCACTTAAACTAGGCAAATTCATCGAGCAAAACCTCCCTGATGTTAAGGTCATCTATACCCGCACCACCGATGTGTTCGTTGAGCTGGAAGAACGTGCCATGATTGCCAACCGTGCAAAAGCAGACTTATTTATTTCCATTCATTGCAATGCTGCTGGTAAAGTGGTCATGATCAAGGACCCTAAAACCGGTAAGAAACGTCCAAAAATGCGTAAAAACAAAAAGGGAAAAATGGTACCGGTAGAAACAACCAACCCCGTACCGTTTGGCTCTGAAACCTACGTCATGGGACTTAAAAACGAAGAGGGAAAAATGAAGGTGGCTGCTCGTGAAAACGCAGCCATGTTACTCGAAGATAACTACGAAAGTACCTATAGCGGTTTCGACCCAGAAAGCGAGGAAAGCTATATCATCATGAGCAACTACACCTCTGCCTACGTGGTGCAAAGCGCCAACTTCGCGCTCAAAATTCAACAGGAATATGGTAAAAAAGCGGGACGCATCGACAAAGGGGTCCATCGCCAATCCATATGGGTGCTGTGGCGCACCTCCATGCCAAGCATTCTTACAGAATTAGGTTACCTCACCAATCCATTGGAAGAAACGTTCTTGGGTAGCGAAACGGGACAAGAATACCTGGCCAAATGCTTATTTTCTGCGGTACGTAAGTACCGCGATGAAATGGATGGGGTGAAAAAAGAATACAACGACGGCTTCGAAAACATCACCCCACTCGAAAATGAAAACTTAAAAGCAGGAAATTCTCCCATTACAAAAAAAGAAGAGGAAGAGGAGCCAGGTGAAAATACAAGCACGCCAGTAGAGGGACAGCCAGAAAACGCCATCAATAATAAAGACCAGGTTACTGAAACCGTAGCACCACCCAACAACACGGCGGCTAAAGATGAAACCACTACACCTGCCGTGAAAAACAATAGCAACGAAGAGGTCGCCGACACGACCGTTTCTGCCACGTCGATTGCTCAAGCTTTCAAAAAAGAAAAAGTTCAGCCCACCGCGAAATCCACCACGCTTGCTCCCAAACCTGCTCCTAAAAAAATAACTCCTCCCGAGGAACCAAAATCAAAATTGACGGTCGTACCCGCCAACACCAGCGCTGAGGGTATCGTGTTTAAAGTACAGTTCGCAAGCAGCGAAGTGCCTATCGATTTAACACAAGATAAATACATTGGTGTAATAGAAGCCGCATTTTACAAAACAGGCACCGTGTTAAAATACACTTCTGGTAAATTCACCACCGCTAAAGAAGCGGTAGAACACCAAAATATGTTGCGTGCAAAAGGACTCAAAGATTGTTTTGTGGTGGCGTTTAAAAACGGCGAACGCATCAGCATTCAAGAAGCAAAGGCTGCCTTAGGTCAGTAATTAGCCGAACAAAGCTGAAAAAACTTCTTCAATACGCGTACAGGCCACAATTTCAATGGTGCCCTTGTGGTTGTAACCGCGCTTGTTGAAGGAAGAAATAAATATTTTTTCATACCCCAACTTCTCCGCCTCTGCAATGCGTTGATCGATGTGGGTAACGGGACGAATTTCTCCTGTTAATCCCACTTCTGCGGCAAAACAAACGCGCTGCGGTATCGCCAAATCTTCATTGCTGCTCAAAATAGCCGAAACCAACGCTAAATCCGTTGCCGGATCTTCAACACGCAACCCGCCTGCAAGATTGATAAAAACATCCTTCATGCCCAAACGAAAACCGCACCGCTTTTCTAAAACAGCCAATAACATCGATAACCGCCGCAAATCATAACCTGTTGCAGAGCGTTGTGGCGTGCCATACGCCGCAGTGCTCACCAAGGCCTGGGTCTCAATGAGAATGGGACGATTGCCCTCCATCGTTGCTGCTATGGCAACGCCACTAGTGGCTTGCTCCCTTTGCGTAATGAGTATTTCTGAGGGATTTAAAACTTCTTTTAATCCCTCCCCCTGCATTTCATAAATGCCCATTTCACTGGTGTTGCCAAAACGGTTCTTGGTAGCACGCAACAACCGGTAAATGTGGTTGCGGTCCCCCTCAAATTGAAGCACAGTGTCAACCATGTGCTCCAACACTTTCGGACCTGCTATGGCGCCATCTTTTGTTATATGCCCTATCATAAAAACAGGGGTACCAGTCTCCTTTGCAAAACGCAACAGCTCTGCTGTACACTCCCTTACCTGTGTTACACTTCCTGGAGAGCTTTCTGCTGCTTCCGTATAAAGGGTTTGAATCGAATCAATAATCACCAATCCTGGTTCAATCTCCTGGATGCGCTGAAATATCTGGGCCGTGCTACTCTCCTGCAAAATGAAGCAGGAATCGGTTGTCACTCCAATACGCTCTGCCCGCATTTTAATTTGCTGCTCACTTTCTTCCCCACTCACGTACAATACCTTCAAGTTTTTGAGACGCAAGGCCAATTGCAGCATGAGTGTGGATTTTCCAATACCGGGCTCACCACCAAACAACGTAATACTGCCCGGTACAATTCCGCCCCCCAAAACCCGAGCCAACTCCCTTCCTGGCACCGCAATGCGGGCGTGCTCTTGTAAACCAATGTCCTGCAATAATACTGGCTTGTTAGCGGTTTCTCCGCCTTTGCCACCCGTAAACAAGCGCAAACGCGAATTCTTGGTTTCCTTCTGAACAACTTCTTCTACATAGGTGTTCCATTGCCCACAACTGGGACAATGGCCAATCCATTTGGCAGAAGAAACGCCACAATTTTGGCAAAAAAAAGTAGTCTTGGTTTTTGACACGTTACAACAAATTCAACCGCTTCATTAAATCATCCTTGTACATTCCTCCAATGGGAATCACTTTTAGGTGGTTTTCAAGCACTACGTTCTGGGCATCAATACTCTGTATTTTATCAATGCGCGCAATAAATTGCCGGTGGATACGCACAAACTCCCGATCATCTAAACGTTGTTCAAAATCACGCATGCTTATATGCACCATGTACTTCAGGGTGGCCGTATTGATGGCCATATAATCCTTTACCGTTTCAACGTAATAAACGTCCTTGAGGTTTATTTTTACAATGCGGTTGTTGGACTTGACAAAAATGATGTCGCGTGAACGCTCTTCCTTGTTCTCAACCAAAGAATACAAAAAGTCACGTTCCTTCATCAATGCCGCGTCTTTCTGGTGCTTGTAAACCGCCATCTCAATAGTGGAGTGTAAATCAATTTCTTTAAACGGTTTTAAAATATACCCATAAGGCTCCGTTACCTTGGCCCGAGAAAGCGTGCCTTCATCAGCATAGGCTGTCAAAAATATCACCGGCACATTCAACTTCTCCTTAATCTTTTCGGTGACGTCTATGCCCGTCATGGGTCCCTTTATCATAATGTCCATCAACACCAAGTCCGGAGTTAATTCCATTATCTTTTCTATGGCATCGTTCCCGTTATTAGCAATACCAACTACGTTATAACCCAACTTCGTTAAGCTGTGCTGAATGTCCTTCGCCACAATGCTTTCGTCTTCTACAATAAAAATATTCAATCTGTCCATATTCCTATTTTCTGAATCGTACCGAAATAAATGTCTGTCCTGGTTTTGAATCGTGTGTCAATTCTCCATCCACCTGTTCTGTTAAGGTTTGAACCAATTGGAACCCTAATGTGTGGCTGTTTTGAACGTCTACACCCGGCGCAAATCCTACGCCATCATCTTTTACCTCTAAATATACAAAACTTTCTGTGCTGTAAAGCCTAAAAAAGATAGTTCCTCTGCGGTTTCCAGGGAAGGCGTGTTTTATAGCGTTCGTAATCAGTTCATTTAGTATCAACCCAACGGGAATAGAGTTGTCCAACGATAACACCACCTGCTCGGTTTGTACCTCCAACTTTATTTTATCAGAGGAATAGGAATACGATTGCACAATATTTCTTACAAGAGTTCTAGCGTACTCGGTAAAATTGACCGAAGTAAAGGACTTGTTTTGATACAAACTCTCATGAATATAAGCCATCGTTTTAATCCTGTTCTGGCTTTCCTGTAATAACATGAGGGCATATTCATCGTTGACATAAGAGGACTGTAAATTCAAAATACTGCTAATCACCTGCATGTTATTCTTTACCCGATGATGTACCTCTCTTAATAATATTTCCTTCTCTTTAAGAGAAACTTCCATTTTTTGCTGGACCTGTTTTCTTTCTGTAATGTTGTGTGCTATACCACTCACTTCCACCACCTCCGACTTCTCATAAATGGGATTTAAAAAAATATCCAAATAAATGAGCTGATTATCCCTATCCCGCGTCTGAACTTCAAAATTGGTGGCTTTCCCGCTAAATGCCAAAGCATATTGGTTTTTTAACTCCTCATTGTACTCCTTGTTTTGAGAGAGTACGCCTCGATCTAATTTAAAACCAACATAAGGTACCGTATTGTATAGATTCGAAACAAGGTCAAAATAATTCCGATTAAACGAAGTCAAATGCCCTTCGCGATCAACGGACCAAATGTAATGGTGCGAACTGTCGAAGATCGCACTCAATTTACTGGTTTGCATCACCAATCGCTGCTCATTGTTCTTCGATTCGGTAATGTCGTTGGCAATACAACTTAATTCACCTACAAAACCATCTGCTGAATAAATGGGGTTGATAAACACCCGACGGTAAACAATCCTTCCATTGATGAAGTCTTCCTTCTCAAACTCCAACTTCTCCCCCTTAAACGCTCTTTCGTATAGCGGATACCAATAGGCCGCATAACTGGGACCTGCTTCATCCAAATGCTCATCAATGCGCATGCCGTTTCGAACAGTAACTTCCCTTTGGTTTTTCACCACATCGGCAAAATTTTTATTGAATGACGTGATTCTCAATTGATCATCCACCGTCCATACCAAGTGAGTCGAACTCTCCAAAATAGCGGATAAATGTGCTGTTTTATCCTGAAGAATTTTTTCAACTTCCTGCCGCTCGCGAATTTCGTGCTTGAGCTTTTTATTGGAGACCTCCATCGCCAAATTACGCAACCGCTCCGCTTCCCGCTCTCGATGTTCACCAATGTTGTTGATTAAACTCAACACACAATCACGGTCATTAAACTGAATAAGCACTGAACTGATTTCTACCTCCAATACGTTGTGCGCATTATCTGGAATGGAGAGGTTTAAAGTATGTCCTCCTCGCTGTTTGTGTTGATAGAGCCGCTCCAACCGCTCCATGGCCATTTTCCGCTCGTGGACTGGCATAAAATCAAGCAAAAACTTTCCATTCACTTCTTCCTTGCTCTTTATTTTAAAGAGCTTCAAAAAGGCTTGATTCACATAAATGCAAACGCCTCTATCGTGTATCAAATAGGCTACTGGGGAATTATCGAGCAGGTTTCTATAATTGGTGTTTTGAACTGCTGCAGCAATTGCTGCTTCTTTTTTTGCAGTCACATCCCGCAAAATATTCATATAGAAATCAATCTTACCCGATGTGTTTTTAATGGGCACTAAACTGTTCTCTATCCACACTTCCTGCCCTTTATTGTTGATGATTTTAAAATCAAACTGCCGGTTTTCATGACGTTGCTGCCGTTGATTTTTCTTCAACCACCCTACTTCTGTTCGGTATTGCCTTAAATCACTCTGTAAACGCTTTTCAAAAAAATGATAATCGTTCAATAACTGATCGGCCTTAAAACCGAGAATTTTTTCAATATTGGGACTAACGAAAACGTATTTTTCTTTGGGATAAAATGTATAAAAGGTGATGACTTCGTTGCTGTTGTTAAGAATAAGATCCAAATTTTGACGTGCTTCCTCTCTTAAATTTTTAACGGATTGATGAATGCTGCTTTCTAAAAAATAAGCCTTGAGCTTTACAAGTCCTGTTAAAACACATTCCTTACGCTCGTACCGCAATAATAAGTCGTAATCCAATTGCATATTATTTAATGCCATTGGTACTTTTATGGTATCAGTGGGTTTGGATAAGGATTTTAAAAAGGATGTAAAACTTTTACCACGTACTTTCTTAAATATTTTATCCAGTCCACCAACGGCCATTATTTGATTAAGACTAGCACCAAGTAATTTGGTGGACTCCCCTAAAATACAATCCAAAGTACTTTCCTTCCCTAAAGTGTACTCAAAATAAACATCTTCTTCTATTGGTGGGTAAGAAGAAATGTGCTGTTTAAAAAGAAGTAGTTTATACGATTCGGAAATTTTTAGATGGACTTCGTATGGAATTATTGAATCCTTTTGTTTGAAACGTATGGTAAGGGGTAGTAGGGCCTTTTTTGGTGTTTTCAACTTGCCTGTAACAAAACTGGAGATATAAGCGGATTCATCCTTACAAAACAATTTTAGTAATGCAGCAAGGTTTTTTAGTGCTCCAAATTGCTGATGGGCTACCTTATTTTGAAAGATAATTTGATTTTTATCCAGCAGGTATATAGGATCAGGTAATTCATTTAAAAGTGAAAATGAATTCAATGTGACACTTATGTGTTTGTTGCCAGCCAACTACTTGTTACGCACCCTTTGGGTTTTGTTATCATTTAATTTGATATTGTATGTGCGTAAACTTTCTTCATAGGTCGGATAGATTTTTTCTCCCTGCCATTTGATTTCTATGTCGTTCTTGTAAAAAATAGTGAGGTAATTGTAGCCTTCTTCATTATAAAACTTCCACTCACCATCCCGCATCCCCCCTGAATAACCTCCTACAGATTTTTTTTCGCCGTTCGGATGGTAACTGGTATGTATACCAACTGGCACACCCGCTTGAAAGGATCCCTCAAAAAATTTTGTTTTTGAGGGCATATAATAGCTCTTCCACAGACTATCTGGTTCATCGTTGATGTACAATCCAATTTCCAAATAATCTTTCAACTCAAGTTTCCAAAGCCCCTCTTTTTTATTATCCACATACTGTCCAGTTAATATTACATGACCTTCTTCATCGTAATCCTTTATTTCTCCTTCTCTAATTCCATTCACATAATGCTCTTCCCGCATTAACTGGCCACTTTCATAATACCATTGCCACAAGCCTTGCGCCCTTCCTTTTTTATCATACTTGCCTTTTTGCTCGGTTTGTCCCGATGCATATAAAAACAACCACTCCCCTATCCGATTATTATCCTTATAAAGTCCTTTTGCTCTAAATTCTCCTGTATGGTGGTATTCATACCACAAACCCTGACGATTACGAACACTGTCTACAGCCCCCTTAGCTACTAATGTCCCATCAAAATACTCAATTGCACTATCTGGTACCGGCACGTTTCTACAGACCAATCGGTTGGCATAGTAGGATTTTTTAAGCACAGTATCTTCTTTTAAAAACAAACTGCTGTCACATTGGTACTTCTGTTTATACCGGTAATGGGTTCCCACGGGAGCACCATCGCTATATACGCCCTCGTATTTCAAAGTACCGTCTTCAAACACTTCTCTGTATACTTCCACATTGGCAATTTCAGGTGCTTTTAAAACCCGCTTACCATTATTGAATTTCATGGTCTTCAATAAATTGCCAGTAACATCGTATTCTTTTACATAACCATCCAATGAATCATCGTTGAATTTCATTTCCTTCTTTATTTCCATATTAGCATGAAATTCCCTCCAAATGCCTTGTTTTTTGTTTTGCTCATCCCGCTGATTGATCCGCTCGTAACTCTGTAAAATACCAGTTTTATATTGGGCTATGGCCACAATGGTAGAATCAACAGCATATTCATAAGAAACACCTTCCATTTTGTTGTTTTCAAACTGGACAATACTTTTCGTTTTTCCGTTTTTATGAAACGTTCGTGTTTCTCCACTTTTTACATCATTCTTGAAGTGCTCAATCATCACCACCCTTCCCATGGTGTCATATTGCACTGTCTTTCCATCCTTCTTACCCGATTTGTACTCTATGGATTTGTTGATTCTCCCCTTCTCATCGTAAAATTTCCAAATACTGTCTAAAAGAAATTGTTTCCGATTGCCCTCAATTTTGATCAAACCGTTCTTGTAATAATTCTTCCAGTACCCGTCCGGTTTACCATCCCGCATCATTCCCTCACTACTCACCTTACCATTTTCATAGTAAAATTTATTATAGCCATTCGCCGTGTTTTGAGCTGAAACCAAAACGCTGAGCCAACCAAAAAATAAGAGCAACAGAAAACGCATCAGGTATAAAGATAGAGATTAAAAATTTTCAAGTCCAACATTCCTTATCGATTCTATTCTCTAACATATATATATCTTCTTTTTTAAAAAAGAGAATATGTATTACTGTATATAGCTTGTTCATACTGTTAGGTAATTGTGCTCGTTTTGTTAGGTTTAATGGGTTATTAACCTTTGTAAACAGGATTTAAACAGTAACGCTAATTTAAAAGCTTGATTGTGTGTTATGTAATAGTAATTAACAATTGTTATTTGTTTTGAGTATGGATAAGTTATTTGTCTTTTCTGCTGTCGATAAAGTGGTTCTCGGTCTTAAAACGTCCTCATAAATTTCAATAGATTTTTAATGCATTGTTAATAGGTACCTTGCATTATAAATTCGGTAACGTTTTCCAAACCTTTTACTGAATTTTAGTTAACGTTATTTTGTTTTATACACAGTGAGGGTGTTAGTATGTTATGGTTAATGATTGTTCATTATCAGGGGGTTAATTTATTAGTGTGAATTAACGTTGATGACTATTTTTGAACATTCAATTTTTGAGCTATGTCTACACTTGTGCCTATCGGATCGGATCATGCGGGTTTTAAAATGAAGCAATTAATTATTGGTTGGCTGCAAGAGGCTGGCTTTCAAGTAAGTGATGAGGGCTGTTATTCTGAAGAGCGGGCCGATTATCCAGATTATGCCCATGCCGTTGCTAATAAAATTACGTCTAAGATAGCTACTAAAGGTATCTTATTATGTGGTAGTGGTAATGGTATCGCCATGACAGCTAATAAACACAATGGCATTAGGGCTGCTATCTGTTGGACAAAGGAGCTTGCTGAATTGGCCCGCCTCCACAACGATGCCAATATTCTTGTGCTTCCAGCGCGTTTTATTTCTGATGATGAAGCGATTGAATGCGTGAAAGTGTTCATGAATACCGCTTTTGAGGGGGGACGTCATACGCAACGTGTTGAGAAAATAGATTTTAGCTGTTAAGGGCAGTTGAAGAACTAAAGCTAAACGCTACCATTTTCTTGGTCGGAGGGGTATTTGGCGTATCTTTGTCCTTCTGAATTCAACCTACGATATAATTGTTGTTGGTGCGGGTCATGCTGGCTGTGAAGCTGCGGCCGCCGCCGCAAACATGGGATCTAAAGTTTTATTGATCACCATGAACATGCAAACCATTGCGCAAATGAGTTGCAATCCAGCTATGGGCGGAATTGCTAAGGGGCAAATTGTCCGTGAAATCGATGCGCTCGGTGGTTATAGTGGTATCGTTTCTGACAAATCAGCCATTCAGTTCAGAATGCTCAACCGTAGCAAGGGTCCTGCTATGTGGAGTCCAAGAACACAAAACGACCGCATGCTCTTTGCTGCCACGTGGCGGGAAATGTTAGAACAAACACCTAATGTTGATTTTTGGCAGGACATGGTGCGTGAATTGATTCTCACGCCTGATAATAAACGGGTTGCTGGTGTAGTTACGGGTATGGGCATGACGTTTAACGCTAAAGCAGTTGTGCTTACCAATGGTACTTTTCTTAATGGACTTATTCATATTGGTGAAAAACAATTGGGTGGTGGAAGAACAGGTGAACCGTCTAGCAAGGGAATAACGGAACAGTTAGTACAGTTAGGCTTTGAGGCGGGACGAATGAAGACCGGCACACCACCCCGCATCGATGGTCGCTCTATTGAGTATGACAAAATGGAACGGCAAGATGGGGATGAAGCGGTGGATACTTTCTCTTTCTTACCAAACACCTCTCCTTTTAAGAATGATCGTTCTTTCAAACAACGCTCTTGCCATATTACTTATACAAATGTTCAATCGCATGATATTCTGAGAACTGGATTTGAAAAAAGCCCTATGTTCCAGGGACGTATTCAGGGATTGGGTCCGCGTTACTGCCCTAGTATCGAAGACAAGATTACGCGGTTCTCTGAAAGAGAAAGACATCAATTGTTTGTTGAGCCGGAGGGATGGAATACTGTTGAAGTTTACCTCAATGGTTTTTCTTCTTCGCTTCCAGAAGATGTCCAACAGAAAGCATTAAATCAAATTCCTGGATTGGAACGGGCGAAGATGTTCCGACCAGGTTACGCTATCGAATACGATTATTTCCCCCCTACTCAATTGGCCTTGACCTTAGAGACAAGATTAGTCGAGAATCTATATTTTGCCGGACAAATTAACGGGACGACGGGCTATGAAGAAGCAGCTTGTCAAGGGTTGATGGCGGGTATCAATGCTCATCTTAAGGTTCGGGAAAAAGATCCACTTATTCTAAACCGTTACGATGCTTATATAGGTGTATTGATTGACGACCTGGTAAACAAGGGTACAGATGAACCTTATCGGATGTTCACTTCTAGAGCCGAATACCGTTTGTTATTAAGACAAGATAACGCCGATGCCCGTTTAACTCCTATTGGACACGCAATCGGTTTAGCAAGTGATGACCGCATGCACCGAATAGATACAAAGTTGCGGAATGCTCATTCCATTATACATTATTTTAAGAATAACAGCGGAGAGCCAGAAGTGTTAAATGATTTATTGACAAATTTAAACTCTGCTGCACTGGTACAAAAGACGAGGTATTTTAATATATTGTCTCGTCCCGACCTCACTATTGGTGTGCTACAGGATAAGGACCAGGAACTTCATGGTTTCTTATCCTCCTTTGATCAAGAAACCATTGATCAGTCAGAGATTTTAATGAAGTACGAGGGATATATTGAACGGGAAAGAGATAATGCAAATAAGTTAGTCCGTTTGGAAAGTGTAAAAATTCCTAGGGATTTTGTGTACGATGTTGTTGGTGGCCTTGGCCTTGAAGCAAAAGAAAAGCTTAAGAAATTTAAACCCATGACTATAGGACAAGCTAGTCGGATTTCTGGTATTAACCCTTCCGATGTTTCTATCCTTTTGGTTTACCTGGGACGATAAGATTATGAAAACACTTTCCAATTGTCCCGTTTGTGATCACTCACAATCTAGCCCTTTTTTAACGGTCAAGGATTACACTGTGAGTAAACAGGATTTCACCATTGTTGCCTGTGAAGGGTGTGGATTTAAATATACCAATCCCCGGCCGCAGGATTCCAAATTAGGCTTATATTATAAAAGCGAGAACTACATCTCTCACTCCGACACCAAAAAGGGTATCGTTGCTAAACTTTATCACGCGGTACGTTGGTATGCCTTGAAACGGAAATTGCAGCTTGTAGAAAAGAATGTTTCACGTGGAACGCTTTTGGATTATGGTTGTGGTACTGGCGCTTTTGCTGAGGTGTGTTTTAAGGCGGGTTGGTCGGTTACGGGTTACGAACCGGATAGTGACGCAAGAAGGATTGCTGTATCTAGAGGAATTGCTGCAATTGGTGATTTTAAGGAAATAAGCTCGAAGGCCAATTCATTTGATGCCATAACCCTTTGGCATGTTATGGAACACATACCGGACTTAAATGAAAAAGTACAGCAACTGTTTTCTTTTCTAAAGCCAGAGGGATATCTCTTTGTTGCTGTGCCGAACTATAAGTCTTACGATGGTGAACACTATGGTGCTCATTGGGCAGCCTACGATGTGCCTCGGCATCTGAGTCATTTTGATCAATCGACAATGAAACGCCTGTTGATGTCTGTAGGATTTCAATGGAAGAGTACCCTACCAATGACATTTGATAGTTTCTATGTTAGCATTCTCAGCGAACAATACAAAACGGGACAAAAGGCTAGTCTTTATAAGGCGTTTATGTCAGGTTGGAAGTCCAACGCCAAGGCAAAACGCAGCGGGGAATATTCAAGCTTGATTTATATTTTCAAGAAGTCTTAATCTTTAATTTCTAATGTAAACCCATGGAGCTTATCCATGGGTTTTTTTGTGTCTTCTCTTTTCGTTGCTCTTATTGCTAACACAACTGGTTTTCCACGTGTAACGAATCGTTAAGGAATGGACATCCATTCTGCTATCGGCGATGATATTAATCCAATCTGACTTTGTTTTCCCAATGCCTTCTACTCACTATTCAAGTTGATTAGTGAGTACTGAAATTTGTTTCACGTGAAACTCTTTTAGCTTTTCGGTTTAAAATGGTTTCACGTGAAACACCAACAAAATTATTTAAAACAATACTTGAAATCAACGTAGCACGTGTGTTTCAGGTAAATTTTTAAAAACTTGTAGATTCAAAAAGAGGTCCTTTTGTCTCTTCGATCAAATGAGCAACCTGTGTGGAATGAAAAAAAGGATGACTTGGGAGGAGAAGTAGAAATTAACCAGAATGGTAATTCACCCTAAAACCGCCCTAAAAGTGGCACCTGACATTTTTAATAAGAAATATGGGTAGGAAGGGGCAGGCGTGAAGAACCTACAAAAAGGATGAATCAACACCTGGAATGGTGCAAACTCT
>CANGWA010000009.1 GCA_947457335.1 Sphingobacteriaceae bacterium | reverse complement strand
TAGATGGGGGGTGCAATAAACGTATTTGGCTAGCTGCCGTTCTTAAGAATGGTCCTAACAATCAATCGCAAAGGAATTTCATACTTTCTTTTCCCAACATCCTCTACCAGAACATCCTCTTCGAATTTTTCGCAACCCTTTGCAAATACGGTGATTCTGTATCTTCCTGCTGGAAGTGGTAAAATAAATTTTCCAGTTTTGGAATGGGGAATGTAGGTGTATTCGTACTGTGTTTTTAAATCTTTGACAATGATGCTGGCATTATAGTGAGAAGGGGGCGCATTGAGGGTGTCGTTGTAAAAAATTTGTCCATTATAAACAACAGCGATTGGATCACTAGTGCTGAGCCGCACACGGTATAAATCCAAGTCACCAAGTCCATTTGGTCTGAAGGAGCTCACGTAGGCATAATGCCCGTCAGCAGTCACACTAATACTCAAATCATCGTCGGTTGAATTGATTGGAAAGCCGAGATTTTCTGGTGCCGTGAAGGTGTTGAGGTAGGGGTCCCAAGTGGTTCTGAATAAATCAAACCCTCCCATACTATTGTGCCCTTGGCTTGCAAAGTACAATGTTTTGCCATCGTAGGAGAGGTAGGGCATGTCTTCATTGTAAGGTGTATTGATAATGTCTGGAAGACGCAGGGGCTCACCCCAGTGTCCATTTGGCAATTTTCGGCTAATAAATAAATCTGTATTGTTGCCGATGAGTGATTTCCGAGAGATGAACAAAACATCCCCTTCCATTGAAATGCAACCACTGGATTCGAATTGCTGATTGATACGGGGTTCAAAAGGAAGTGCTTTAGGAAATGCTTGACCAATGCGCTGCCTTACGCTCACATACAAATCGCCCACCTTTTCAATCCGGTCGACATACAAATACAGTTCGTTTCCATCAGGGTTCATACCTGTAACCTGCTCGTCGAGTGGCGAATTAATCCCGCGTCCCGCATTGATAGCGGGATTCCAATGCCCTTCTCCTGCTTCGCAGGTCCACACATCGCTATTTCTATAACCATCCATCTCCAGATTTTTACCACCAACATTTTCTTTACGCCGGGAAGTAAATACAAGAAAGGTTTCTTCTTGGTTCACAAAAGGATTATAATCAGGCTCGCTCGAATTCACGGTTGGTCCCAAGTTTTTAAAAGTAACGGTAGAGTTGGTGCGCATGAAGACAAGTGCATTTTTGCATTCTTGAATTTTTTTCTCGGCTTCGGTGAGGTGTCTCGGATCTAAATTGCCATATTTTTGAAAACAATCTATTGCCTCTTCAATGCGATTGGTCAAGTGATAGGCGCGCCCCAAATGCCACCACACCTCGGCATCTATCTTTGGGTGCACGGCAGCTCTCTCCAATAGTGGGATGGCTAATTCACGGTTAACACGTGAGTTGACATAACAGATGCCTAAACGGTAAACAGCCTTGATATTATCGGGGTCCTTTTGCAATTCCTTTTTGTACAAGGGAATGGCCATTAAGTAATTTTTGTGCTTTAGGTGCTCGTCTGCGTCCTCAATTTGGGTAAAACCAGCTGGTTGCGCAACGAGGTGCACGGTACAAAGAAGCAAAAAGAGATGGAGGAGAAACCTCATCCAACTAAATTAATAAAAATTTTAGTGCGAAGAACCGACGCGTAGCACTAAATCGACAAGACGGTTGCTGTATCCCCATTCGTTATCGTACCAACCAATGATTTTTACCATACTTCCCACAACGCTCGTGAACTCTGCATCAAACAACACACTGTGTGGGTTGCCGATTACATCGGAACTCACAATAGGGTCTTCTGTGTATTGTAGAATACCTTTTAAGTCCCCTTCTGCTACTTTTTTGAAAGCGGCATTCAGTGTTTTCTCATCCACATGTTGAGTCAGTCGGCAAGTAATATCGGTTAAGGAGCCATCTGGCACGGGCACACGCATACCGCATCCTCCAATTTTACCGTGTAATTCCGGGAAAATTTTGGTAATGGCTTTTGCTGCGCCAGTCGAGGTTGGAATAATGCTCATGGCCGCCGCACGGGCTCTTCGTAAATCTTTATGTGGAGCGTCATGAATGCGTTGGTCGTTGGTGTAGGAGTGAACAGTGGTGATGTATGCTTCTTCTATCCCAAACCCTTCAAGCACCTTTAACATAGGGGCAGCACAATTGGTAGTGCAACTAGCATTGGAAAGGATGGTGTCCTCTTCACTAATCAACGCGTCGTTTACCCCAAGAACGATGGTTTTAATTGAGTCATCTTTTGGCGGGGCGGATAATAGCACTTTTTTTGCCCCCGCCTCTAAATGCGCTTGTGCACTTTCTTTATCCAAAAAATGACCAGTGCTTTCAATCACAATATCCACCCCCAGTTCTTTCCAAGGCAGGCCCGCTGGTGTTTTTGAAGAAACCACGCGTATGCGCTGTCCATTAATAGTAAGGCTTTCGGCATCATGTGTAACGGTACCAGGGAAGGCACGGTGTACAGAGTCGTATTTAAGAAGGTGCGCCAAGGTGGCGGTGTCGGTGATGTCGTTGATGGCGACAATTTGGATTTGCGCACGGTTTATTGCATTGCGTAAAAAAACGCGGCCGATACGCCCAAATCCGTTGATGGCAACTTTAATAGTAGACATGTTTATTTTTTCCTGATCTGTTTTTTTTCTCCACTGGCCATATTATAGATGTACCAGGTGTTTTTTATTCTGATCCGGATTTCTTCTTCACTATAATAAACCACTTCATCTGCTTCTAGCTTTTTTTCTACTCGGTTAGAGCGGTTAGCAATGACAAAATACTCTGTTGGTTCAAACACCTCCATGACCACAAATTGTTGTGTAGCCAAATGAATGTGTTTTAGCGAACCAAATATTTTTCTTTTGTTGTAATCATAAACCTCATCCTCAGCGCCGTTTTTGATGCCAGCAGAACACAGAATATAAAGGGAGTCTTTTACGTTGACGTGAACACCCGAATATTTGGTCGGAAAGATCAACTTTTCTGACTTATCAATCAAGCCACTAAAGCGGTTTTCAACTTCATTAACATCTTCTACATAAAACACATTCGGATCTTCGGTAACACCCACATCGTAATGCCCTTTAAAGGTAATCTGACGAAAGTTGCGATCCACCAAGTACTTTTTATTATGCACGGCAACGGCGAAGGGACCGTTCAGATTGATGGTAACCGTGTTTTTGGAGAGGGTAAAAACACTGTTTGTGTCATTGGTCTCTGTTTTGATGCGTAAAATCTCCCCCTTGCTGGTTCTGTAATTGCAGAGATAATTCTTCGTGGTGACTTTGAAGAGTTTGTTGTTTCCTGACGATACCTTGAGCTGGCAACCAAGACAAATGGTACCGGCTTCATCGAGCATGTAAATGGTGTCGTAAATAGCAGGGGCAATGACTTTTCCATTGTTGCTCATGCCATAACGGCCATCTTTCGATTTGAAAACTATAGGTTGTGTAATTCCTAAAAAGGGAATAAACATCCAGAAGAGAAGGGTGAGTCTCGGCATGGTACTAAATGTACAAAATTATCAGGCGAATAAAAAACTGTGCCGTTCGCCTATTCATTCTCTCATCTTAGAGACTACCCTGCTGATGTATGAAAGAAGGCTGTCCTTTTTTGACAGCCTTTTGTAAAGGGCGAATGGATTAACGCAAATACAGCATTTCACGGTATTTTGGCAGGGGCCAAACTGCATCGTCAATAATGTTTTCGAGACGGTCAACATTGTAGCGGATGGCGTCGAAGTAGGACTTTACATCTTCACAATAAGCATGCGCCTGTTTTTCTGCTGAGTTCAATGCATTGGCTCGCTTACGCGCCTCGGTCATGTCATCAGCCGCTTTTTTGATGATGGTAGAACGCTCACTGATTTCTGCTATCAATTCGAGGTGAGTAGAGGCAAGCTTTTTAAATTCTGCTGGAGAGAACACGCTCTTTAATCCCGTTACACTATCAATTAATGTCTTTTGATAGGATAAGGCCGAAGGTAGAATTTGATTGTTCACCATCTCTGCAATGATGCGGGATTCAATTTGAATTTTCTTGGTGTACGTTTCCAAATAAATCTCATAACGTGCTTCTTGCTCGCGGTGATTGAGAATACCGTGCTTTTCAAACAAAGAAAGTGACTCCTTACTTACCCATGCCTTCAAAGCGCCAGGGGTAGTAGGAACATTGCTCAATCCTCTTTTCTTTGCTTCTTTCTTCCATTCGTCGCTGTATCCATTACCTTCGAAACGGATTTTCTTAGAGGTTGAAATGTACTGTTTGAGGATATGAAAAATGGCATCGTCTTTATCTAGTTTTTTCTTTTCCATCAACGCATCCACTTCGTTTTTGAAGGCCATGAGCTGATTGGCTACAATTGTATTCAACACCGTCATTGCACCAGCACAATTAGCAGAGGAACCAACGGCACGGAATTCGAATTTATTACCAGTGAAGGCAAAAGGAGAGGTACGGTTGCGGTCGGTATTGTCTAATAGAATGTCCGGAATTTTTGCAATGCTTAATTTAAGCGCTGTTTTTTCTTCGGGACTTAGTTTCTTATCTGGTACACTCTTTTCAAGTTCATCAAGAATTTTGTTGAGTTGCTCTCCAAGGAATACACTCATAATTGCTGGAGGGGCTTCGTTAGCACCTAATCGGTGATCGTTGTTGGCGCTTGCAATGCTGGCACGCAGCAAGTCAGCATGATCGTGAACGGCCTTGATGGTATTTATGAAGAAGGTTAGGAATTGTAAATTGGTTTTTGGGGTTTTACCGGGAGAAAGTAGGTTCTTACCACTGCTGGTTGCTAAACTCCAGTTGTTATGCTTGCCACTACCATTGACACCAGCATAGGGTTTCTCATGCAACAAAACACGGAAGTTGTGACGCATGGCTACTTTTTCCATCACATCCATCAATAATTGGTTGTGATCTACGGCAATGTTGATTTCTTCGAAAACGGGAGCACATTCAAACTGGGCTGGAGCCACTTCGTTGTGACGGGTGCGCACAGGAATACCCAACAAATGACTTTCATATTCAAAGTCCTTCATAAACGCTAATACACGCTCAGGAATAGAGCCCCAGTAATGGTCCTCTAATTGTTGATTCTTAGCTGAAATATGGCCAAACAAGGTCCTGCCGGTTTGCTGCAAATCGTAACGAATATTGTATAACGCTGCGTCAATTAAAAAATACTCTTGTTCCCACCCCAATGTGCCAATCACCTTGGTAACGGTTTTATCGAAGTACTGGCAAACCTCTGTGGCGGATTTGTCGAGTACGCTTAAGGACTTCAATAAAGGTGTTTTGAAATCGAGGGCTTCACCAGTATACGAAACGAAAATCGTGGGAATACAAAGGGTATTGCCCCAGATAAAAGCTGGAGAGGTAGGGTCCCATGCCGTGTACCCTCTTGCTTCAAAGGTTGAACGTACTCCCCCGTTTGGAAATGAAGAGGCATCTGGCTCTTGTTGCACCAATTGTGAACCACTGAAACGCTCAATGGCACGACCATTGCCGATTGGTTCAAAAAAACCGTCATGCTTTTCTGCAGTGGTACCAGTGAGTGGTTGGAACCAATGGGTGTAATGCGTCACTCCCTTGCTAATCGCCCATGCTTTCATGCACGCTGCTACCTGATCAGCCATTCGGCGGTCGATAGACACCCCTTTTTCCATGGCTTCTTTCACGCTGTTATACCCTTCTTCGCTTAAAAACTCGCGCATAGCATCTATGCCAAATACATTGGCTCCGAAGTATTCGCTGACTTGTTTGTTGGGTTGACTTGTTTCTACAGGCGTACGCTTACTCACTTCCTGTAATGCTAAAATTCTGCGTGTTGTCATGATGTATAGGGGGGGTTGAGGTTGATAAAATCAAATTCGGGACAAAGATACCTAATTTTTGGGGGGTCAGTGTCAAAAAAATCCATTTTTTTCAACTAAGGGGTCAAAAATGGGGGGGGGTAGTCGGAAAAATTGTGGAAAATAAAAAACCCCCTTCTTTTGGAAGGGGGTTTAAAAACGGTGGGTGTTTAATTCTGTAGGACGATTTTCTTAGCAGTTACAATCCCATTCGCCTCTACTTTTACAAGTATAACACGTTCGTCTGATTGGATTGGAAGGTACTGTTCTGTTTCCCTTCCCAGAATGGTCATGTCATCCATTATCTTTTGACCAATTAAATTGTATGCTGAAATAGTCGCCTTTGTGTCGGATTGGAATTGTGTAATGACGTAGGCGCCTTGGTCGTTACTGCCGATAGCCACGAACTTAACGGGACTCAATTCCTGCACGCCGACAGAATTAGCGTTTTCATCCTGGCACACCAACAATTCGAAGCGCGGAGCAGTGGTGGTGTCGCTGATGGTAGTCACGTATGAACCCTTCCTTAAATCGTGATAAGCATTGGTGAGTTTGTCGTGCAGTACGACACAGCTGTTGAAGGCGATGATATCGCCCATAGTGATGGAGTAGGTGCCAGTTACGTTAACCTTGGTATACAAAGGAATGGTTACGCTTTGGCTCAACACAGGAAGACTTAGTGCAGCAAACTCTTCCCCCATCCACTTACTCGAAATGTATGGCTTTGTAACGGGCCCGCCTCCTTGACTCAAGCCTGCAAGACCGGTTTTCATTTTGTGCAAGTCGTATCGGTCAAAACCTGTAGTCGTTTCTTCATTAAAGGTGAAGTATATTTTGTCGTAGACGCTGCTAGTGCCATTTAAACTCATCGAGAACCGCGCTAGTTTATTTGCCTTCCGCGTTAAGCTAGCGTTGGAATTTATTTTTTGCGTTTCGTTAAATTGAACGGCCTGACTCCCACCAGCCCCTGACTCAAGAAGGAAGCCTTGACCAATCGGCAAGACATCCCCGTTACCGAATGGATAGGTAATGAAACCATTTTGTGCGTCGTGAACAATGCAATACAAATTGAAGGGATTGTCCCCTAAAAAGGCATCAACGTCAATGGCAGAGGGATAGGGGTTTGCTGCTAAGCCGAAGAACTGGGTGGACCATGGGCCACTACCTGATCCAAATTTAATTGTAGGGGAATAAGGGCCTGAAATAATAGTTGAAAGATTACTAATGAGTGTAAGGTCACTTGTATTTGTTTGACCATCACCAATATAAGCCCAGAAGCCTTTTCCAGGGGTCATTGCTGTACCAGAGCTAATCAGTGTGGTTTCAAAGTCATCGCCATCCCACCCTTGCACTGAATAAAAGCTGCCAGGAACTACAGTAGGGTCATAGGTGCAGCCTGTACAAGTAACAAAAAAGGAGTTTTGCAAATCAGCAACAGTCATTCCGGTAACTGGCGCGCCTATCATGCCCCAACCAGTTGTAGGACCTGGAATGTAGGCATTTACGCGCACGTTGCCACTCACAGTGCCGCCAGAAATCTGCCCAATACTTCCCTTTGCCGTAGCACTAGAGGATAATGTTAGGTTACCGCCAGTATTCAGACGTGCGGTGCCTTGCAAATCGACTAAACCAGAGACAGAAAGTGCTGTATTAATGGTAAGTGTACTGGAATTGGCAATGGTTACGTGATCTAAATTGGTTAAACCATTGATGGCACCGCTCGATCCATTGAAAACAAGTCCAGCAGAGGTTGCATTGGATACTGTACCAACATTCGAAAAGGTGTTCGATACCACGAGGTCATTGGCAGTGGGGAGATTGATGCTTGCTCCAGATTGTATAATAAGGTTGTTGAAATTTCGTGACGTACCATTGATAGCTGCACCGCTTATCACCTCTCCAGTGCCGCTAAAATAAACACTCGATGCGGCTGCGCTTACGATTGTGCCAGCTGTGTGGGTCCAGTCACCTTGCACGTTGATGGCATTGTTAATGGTGACGTTACCGGTAGTGTTCAACACAATGTTAGGTAATTTGCCACGAGCGGCGCTTGATGCTGCAACTCCCGTGAATACAATTGGCCCAGCACCGGTGAAATTGAGTGTGCCGGTATTGCCAGAAGGGTTACTAGTACTGGCATTGGAGGCAACACTTATGTTGCTAGTGATGCTCATCGACCCCTGCAGGCTCAGGGGCAAGGTGCTGTTCCAGTTAAGGCTGGCTGTTGCAATTCCCGATATAGTAATGGTGCGGGTACCAGAACTGGTGGATTGAAAACGTAACTGGGTGATGGTAATGTTGTTTGCCGTTACAGTATATATTTGCGTAGTGGGCATTGACAAAAGGAGCATACCGCCATTGTCAGTGAAAACACCACCAGTATGAAAAAAACTTCCGCCGTTCGCAATTACCATGCCAGTGGCGTTATCGGAGGTCATTATAAATGTACCACCGCTCATCGAGAAATTACCGTTGATTGTTACGTCGTAGATGTCACAGTCTATTGTGCCTGTGTAACCACTCGTTATCGTCCAGCCCCCAATAGACAAACCACCTGTTAATATACAGTTGTTGCTTCCAGAGTTGAACACGGCCAAATCCGCTACAGACGTTGGTCCTCCTGTCGGATTCCAGTTATTGGGATTACTAAAATCGGTATCCGCTGCGCCAGTCCAAGTATAGGTGGTTTGACCGCTCACTAGCAGGATGGACAATAAAAAGAGGGTTAGAAATCGCAATCGGAGCATAGAATTAATTTTGACACCACAAGTTAATCAAAAAACCACATGCTTTTTATTTGCGTATTTAATTATAACTACATGATATACAGTTAAATAAGAATATGAATTGAATTTTTAACGTATAAACAACGTCCTTTTTCTTCTAGCGAATTCGTTTTATACGCTTAAAGAATGGGGTAAAATGGCTTTGTCTTCTAAAAAGTTGCGGGATGGTGCTGTGGTAGAGTGGTGGTTAAAAAAGAAGTGTGGTTTATGCGGGATACAGCGAATAGAATAGCATTTTTAGAGCGAATCTTACAGACCTACTGAACCAGAGTTCGGCAGGTCTGATACTTTCAGCGAGATAAGGTTATTGCAAGGAGAAGCGCTATGCGATGGCTGTGCCAATCAATTCGCTAATAGGAATTATGCAATAGTTAAATTGCAGCGAGAGGTGCATTTCATTCAAATAAAGCAGCCACTAGTAAAGGTGAACAACTAGAAAAGGCATGACCTAATCTGTTGAAATACCCTGTTAGTGAAGAATAACCTTTTTGGATATGGATTCGTTGTCCGCTTTGATTTTGACTATGATGATTTTGTCGTCTGTTTCAATGGGTAGTTTAACGCTTCCTTTTTCAAGTTGCATTTGCAGTGTGCTCATGATTTTTTGACCTACTACATTATAAGCATCAATCTCAACGGCTGTTGGGTTTTGGAACTGCGTGAATAATAAAACGCCATCTTCAGTGCTGGCTATTTTCGTCAGGTCGATGGTGCTCATTTCGGCAATAGCAGTAGAATGGGCATTTTCATCCTCAAACAAAACAAGCTCGAAGCGGGCACTATCGTTTAAATCTTGTACATTAAAAACATAGTTGTTCAACTTCATGTTGGTGAAGGCGTTTAATTTTTTATCGTGCAGAATAACACACCCGTTATAAAGTTTTAAATCCGTTAAGTTAATGGTGCAAGACCCAGTTGATCTAAATTTGCAATGCAACGGAATACTGATGCTGCTGGTGAGAACTGGTAGACTAAGAACGGCCATTTCTTCACCGAGCCAATAACTAGAGATATCGGTGCGCTGGGGCAGACTGTTGGTGGACTTATTCACTTCTGATTTTATTTTATGCAGATCAAGCTTATCTGCCCCATAGGCACTCATATCGCTGAACATGAAGTAGGTTTTATCACTGTACCCAGCAGCTTTGGAAACCTGGAGGGCAAATTGTGGAATTTTTGGAGCGGCTTTTATTATTGAACTATTGCTGCTCACCTTCATCGTTTCATCGAATACAAGTGTTTGGTTGCCTCCAGCTGAAAATTCAAGACACACTCCTTGAGCAATGGGGTAGCTGTAGTTACTACCGAAAGGCACAGTTACCCATCCACCTGCACCGCCATTGGCATCGGCATCGTATATGCTGCCTTGCACCGAAGCCAAGACCCCTTGGTTGCTGAATGCCAATGCATCATGATCGATTGGTGATGGATAGGGGTTTGCGGCAAGTCCGTAAAAACTAGTCGAGTAAGGTCCTGCTCCAGTGCCTGCTGCTACATTTACACTGTAGTTACCGGTGACTGGCGCGTTGGTGTTGCTATAAAACATTAAATCATTGGTGGTGGAGGCGCCATCACCGATATACACCCAATAGGCTAAACCTGGAGTAAGTGGTGTGGTAGAATTGATTCCTGCTGTAATGAAATCATCACCATCCCACCCCTGAACAGAATAGAAACCACCTGGCACAACGGTAGGGTCGTAAGTGCAACCCGTGCAGGTAATGAAGAACGAGTTTTCAAGGTCAAGTACCACCATGTTTTGCACAGGAGCACCAATTAATGCCCAACCGGTTGTAGGTCCGGGAATATAGGAATTGACTTTGATGTTGCCATTCAATGCACCACCGTTTAAGGAATCAATTCGGGCTTTTTTCAATGCAGTTGATTCAAGAGTTAGGTTGCCTCCCGTATTAAGGCTTGCTCCACCGCGAATGTCTACATCCTCGAGAACGGAGAGAGGTGAAGAAATGGTAAGGGTTCCGTTGTTATTGATCGCAATGGCATTCAATGTTAGCGTCCCAGTTAATATACTGTTGGTCCCACTAAAAACAACTCCTGCTAGCGACCCATTTGCAAGGGTACCATCTACCGAAAAAGAGTTGGCAACCATCAGGCTGTTTGTAGTCGGCAGGGTGATGTTTCCAGAAGAAGGTATAATGAGGTTATTGAAGTTAACATTGTTTCCGTTAATGGCACTGCCGGAAATGGAGGCGGAAGAACCGGAGAGGTAAATGGAGGAAGCAGGTATGGCTAAAACAGTGCCCGAATTATGCGTCCAATTACCATCCACATTCAAACAATTACTGAACGTAATGTTGCCAGTGGTGTTGATATTAATGTTAGGCAGTTTTCCAAAAAAACGCTTGGTTAGGCTTACGCCTTTCACGATTATTGGACCTGATCCAGTGAAATTAATGGTGCCAGTGTTGCCTGCTGGGGTAACTGAACTGATACGCCCTGCGTTGAGGGAGAAGCTACTGGTAACATCAATGGAGCCTTGGAATGCAAGTACGCCGGCGTTATTTTGGGCAAAACTACTGGTAGTGACACCCGATAAACTAATGGTCCGAGTTGCAGAAGCACCAGCGGGACTGTCGAGGTAAATTAACGAAACGCTGGCATTGTTTGCGCTGAATGTATAGGTTTGATTTTGGGACATGTAAAGTGAAATTTTGCCGCCATGGTCAATGAAAGTGCCTCCTGTCTGGATAAAATTACCGCTAACTTTAAGCCCGGTACTCAAGTCAGAAGTGTTATAAAAAGTACCGCCATCCATATTAAAATCACCGTTCACTGTTATATCAACTACATCACAGTTAATTAGCCCTGAATAGCTGGAAGTAATGGATATGGATTTAACAGAAATCCCTCCGTCCAAAAAGCAATTTGCTGCACTGGCATCAAAAAGCAAGGAGTCGGTACCATCATTTGGTGGCAAAATATTTCCCGACCAATTGGAGGGATCAGAAAATGTTGTGTCTGTCGCCCCGGTCCATTGATAAACCTGCCCTTTAATTTGAGAAAAATAAGCGGAAAAGAGGAGTAGAAAAACGTAACAACGCATGCAAAAAAGGTTTTAAGCAAACTTATTTAAAACAAGTTTGGACTATCAATCAAAAGGACCAGAAACATTACCATGTGGTAAACACCAGTGAGGGGGATTCGCCTTTTTTTCAGGTATGTGCAGGTAATCCCAACTAGCCTGATTTTTTTGAACGTGAAAAAGGTCTATTTTTGCATGTTTGTGAAGAAAAGGGTCCTTTTTCTAATTTTCTTGCTTTCCGTTGTCTGGCTTTACGCTCAAAACAATGGCAGTGTAAAAGGTTTTGTTTACGACAAAGCCAACGGGGAGCCAGTCCCATTTAGCAACGTTTTCTTAAAAGGCACCACCATTGGTTCGGGAACGGATTTGAATGGCTTTTTTATTCTGACTAAAATTCCCGCTGGTAAGTACACGCTGGTTGTTTCTAATTTGGAATACGACACCATTCGTGAGCCGATTGAAATTCAGAACGGGACGGTTTTGAATAAAAAATTCTTCGCCACTAAGGGCGGCATCAGTTTGCAGGAAGTAGAGGTAGAGGCAACCACTACAGAGAAGGTTGAAAACACCACGGTAGCGACACAGAAAATTGACCCCGTAGTCATTAATAAATTACCGAGTGTAGGTGAGCCTGACATAGCGCAATACCTTCAGGTGTTGCCAGGGGTGGTATTCACAGGAGATCAAGGCGGACAATTGTACATTCGAGGTGGGTTACCAGTTCAGAACAAAGTGCTGTTGGATGGGTTAATCGTTTACAATCCATTTCACTCCATAGGGTTGTTTTCGGTGTTTGATACCGATGTGATGAAGAATGCTGATGTTTACAGTGCAGGGTTTGGTGCGGAGTATGGCGGTAGAACGTCATCCGTTATGGATGTCACTACCCGCGATGGTAATAAAAAACGGATGTCTGGAAAACTCGCCCTCTCCACCTTTGGGGCAAAATTTAATATCGAAGGGCCTCTTAAAAAAATGAAGGAGGACGGTCAGTGGAGTTCATCTTACATTTTCTCAGCTAAACATTCTTACTTGCCACAAACATCTAAGGTGCTTTATAATTATGCCCGTGAAGGTGGATTGCCGTTTTACTATACTGATGTCTATGGCAAGGTTTCCATCAATTCAACAACGGGTAGTAAGATTAGTTTGTTTGGTTTCAATTTCAACGACAAAGTAGATTACAGTGGTTTTAAATCCTACAAGTGGAACAATATGGGTGTTGGTGCCAATTTCGTGCTGGTACCACAAAACAGTAATCTTTTGGGAGAAGGTGTTTTCGCCTATTCCAAATACAAAATCGACTACACCAATCCTTCACTTATTACCGATTCGAAGTCCTCTGAAATTAGTGGTGTCAACACTGGATTTAATTTCGTGCGGTTTATTCGTAAACAAGAGTTGCGTTTCGGTTTCGAAGGGGTCATCACCAATACCACTTATAAAGTGCAAAATCCTTCATATGCAGTCATTAATTTGACCAGAAGTACGATGGATGTAGCTACTTACATGAAGTACAAATATGTTGATCGTAAAACTAAATTGATTTTCGAGCCTGGTTTTCGCTTACAGTATTATGCGACGTTAGGCGTTTTGTCGCCAGAACCGCGCTTGGCATTTAAATACAACTTAACCAAAAAATTCCGTATCAAGGCTGCAGGAGGTTTGTATAGTCAGACTTTAATGGCCGCAAACAGTGACCGTGACGTGGTGAATTTGTTTTATGGTTTTATCAATGCCCCAGAAAGCAACGACATTTCAAAAACTTATCTCGATCGCAATGGCAAAAGTCAATCCGTGAATTCTTCGGTACAGAAGGGCAGGCATGCGGTAGCTGGCGTGGAGTTTGATTTATTCAAGCATCTGGATGTTAACATTGAAGCCTATGAAAAATTCTTTGACCAGGTTATCAATATTAACCGGGATAAAATTTACGATGACAACTCAACAAACGCCTTTCGCCCTGATGAAGAAAAAAAAACTTTTGTGATTGAACAGGGGCGAGCACGTGGACTTGATTTTGTATTGAAGTACGACCGTAAGCGGTATTATTTTTGGGCAGTTTACTCCCTTACGTTTAACGACCGTTGGGTAGGGAATTCAAGCACCAAAACTGTATTAAATTACCCACCGAATTACGACCGTCGTCACAATGTGAACTTGTTGGCTTCGTATGTGTTTGGAAAACATAAAAACTGGGAGGTCAACGCCCGATGGAATTTTGGAACGGGTTTTCCTTTTACGCAGACACAAGGGTACTATAATCAAATCAATCCACAAGGAAACATCAACTTCCAATACCAAAATGCCAATGGTACATTGAGTTACATCCCTGGCACATTAAATGGTGGTCGTTTGCCTGATTTTCACCGATTGGACATTAGCGTGAAGTTTAACTGCAAATGGTCTGAGAAAACCCTTTTGGAAGTCAATCTTGGTGTGACAAACGTATACAACCGCAAGAACATTTTCCAAGTGGATCGTTTCACTTTTGCCCGCGAGAACCAATTGCCGATCATGCCCAACTTGACCATGAGCGCTACCTTCTGAGTAATTAACGATTTTCTTTTTTCCATCATCTGAATAACCGGTACATTTGACCGATGGATTTTCATCCGCTCTCCTCTTGGTTCAATACCACTGTTCAGCCGTTTTTGATTGCGGGACCTTGTGGTGCCGAATCGTTTGAGCAATTAGACGAAACAGTTCGTCGGTTGAAGACGGCGGTGTCACCACACCTTATACGTGCTGGTGTGTGGAAGCCACGCACACGACCCGATTCATTCGAAGGGCGCGGTGAGGAAGCCTTGAAGTGGCTGAAGGAAATACGTGAGCGGTACCAATTACCTGTTACGGTCGAAGTAGCCAATCCAAAACATGTTGAGTTAGCCTTGCGCTATGGGGTGGATGTGTTGTGGATTGGTGCGCGTACAACTGTGAATCCTTTTTCAGTTCAAGAAATTGCCAACGCTTTAGCAGGTGTTTCGGTGCCCGTGATGGTAAAAAATCCAATACACGCTGATTTGCAATTGTGGATTGGGGCCATTGAGCGCCTGCACCGAGCAGGTATTCACCAATTGGCGGCCATTCACCGTGGCTTTCACCGTTATGGTTACTCGACTTACCGCAATGATCCAATGTGGCAGTTGCCAATTGAATTACGCACACATTTGCCAACACTGCCGATTGTTTGTGATCCCAGTCACATTGCGGGCAAAAGGAATTTGATTGCAGAAATTGCTCAAAAAAGTTTGGATTTGGGAGTGGATGGTCTCATGATTGAATCCCATTGTGATCCCGACCATGCCCTCAGCGATGCCACACAACAATTGACGCCCGAAGCGCTTGCAACGCTTTTATCCCAGTTGGTCATTCGCAGCAATGCAGGTGCAAACGATTCTGCGGATACCTTGGTTGAATTGCGGCAGGCGATTGATGAAATAGATATGGATATCCTCAGGGCTTTGAGCAAGCGTCAGGAAGTTATTGAGAAGATTGCGGAGCATAAAGCGCGCAAGCAAATGACGATTTTTCAACTGGAGCGGTGGCAAGAGATTTTACGCACCCGCGGCCAATGGGCCGATCAATTGGGTATTTCTAGAACACACGTTGAGCGGTTGTGTCAGTTCTTGCATGAAGAGAGCATCCGGTTACAAAACCTCTCGATGAATGATCAGGTGGATCTCCAAGAAGGGCGTCGCAACAATGCGTAAAATCCAACCACGCACGCATAGACGGGATAGATGAAGCCCACAGTAAATGCAGGTAATAATAAAGACCAGCTGCGGGTGAAAATAAGGGAAGGAATCAACAGAAGTATATCGGACACTATTTTGCCAGCCAGGAAGACCATCAACCAATTGTTTTTTTCGGGGTGAAGCCAACCATAAATCAATACCACCAGCCAGGCGGCATTGACCGTGGCGGTCAGTAAAGCAACAACTAGATTGGTGAGGTTACGGTTGTATTTTGTTTTAGAAGCCCAGCGTACTTTTTGATTGAGCAAGTTTTTGAAATTTCCCATGGCACTGGTGTAAACCAGCGCAGCAGCATTGTTGAGGAAAAAAACGTTGGCAGCTTTTGTTTTTTTGACGTCGTTTAAAAAAAACACATCATCCCCAGATTCAAGGTGCAGGTGGTTTTTGAATTTACCGGTCACTTCAAATAATTTTTTAGAGAAGGCCATGTTGGCGCCGCTGCAAAGAAATGGCCACCCCAATTGAATACTTCCTCCTCCCACCATCGTGAGAATGTTTTGTTCAATGGCCTGAAGAGCCCAGAGTAGACCGCTGTTAGGCTTGAGTGTAACGGGACCTGCGACCAATGTTAACGTATTTTCGATGAGCGGTGCCACCATGAGTTGGAGCCAAATGGGCGAAGGGGTATTTGTGTCAGCGTCACGGGTAACGATGAATTGGCAGGAGGCATGCTGTATGGCGAAGACGAGGCTTGCCTTCTTTCCTTTCCGCGAGGGGTTGGTGATGACTTTAGCAGTAATGCCTGATTTTGATAACAGTTCTTTGGCGATTACACCAGTTCTGTCGTCGCTGGCATCGTTTACAACAATTACTTCCATTAAATCCCGCGGATAGTCTTGATGAAGAATGCTCTCGATGCATCCCACGATAGTACGCTCTTCGTTGCGGGCGCAAATGATAATGGTTACTGGTTGCAGGCGTTGAGCAACACTCGCTACGGTGCGCTTACTGAACAAGGGGCGGTAAGCCATGAGTGACAGCAACAGGGTGTAAACAAGTAAGAGCGCAACCAGGTAAATCATTTTCTTAGATTCTTTACTGTAGATTTAAAATCAAAGTCTTCTTGCACTAGAAAAATATACCCAGCTATGCTGGGAACAATAATGTTCACCATCCAAATGCTTACTGACGCCAAGGCCAGCGCGGTTTCATTCATCCCAAGTCCGTTAAAGACTGCTAAGGCAATGGCGGCGCGCACTGCCGCTTCGATAACACTGAACATGGGGATGACGGTTGTAAAAAAGAAATACAAGAGTATGCAAGCAAGGGTGGTAAGCGTGAAGGGGGTATTGGCAAATAGCAATAGGATGAGCATGAACTGTAATGTGAATACAGAAAAGCGGAGTACAGACCAACTCCATAGATTGAAAAAGAGTTGCACCGTTAATGGATAATTAAAGGCAGTGATTTCTGCAGATGTATTAAAACGTTTGGTGAACCAGTTCATGAAACGATTGAGGTTGAATAAAAGCAAAACCATTGCTACTAAAACCACCACACTTAAGGCAACGGCCAGGATGGGCAACCAAGCAGCACCACTCATGGTTGCTTGAAGTCGGTAGAGCAGGGCGGCCAGACCAGCAAGAATGGTGACGGACAGCTGAATCATGCCGTTGGCAAAATGGAGCAAGGTGATTTTTGCGCGGTTTTCAGGTTGAAAAAAAAGAATTTTCGCAACGAATTCAGTCGCTCGGCCAGGTGCCAAATTCCCCAAACACACGCCACTGTATACCGAACGAGAGGCACGGGTATAAGAGAGGGACTCTACAGGAGTGGTAATAATTTTCCATTTTAACGCTTCAATGCCCCAATTAACGGGGATGAGGGCGATGGCTATCAGGGCACAAGCGCAACCACGCCAACTGAACACGGCGGACTTTAACATGCTTAAGTTTTCAGAGGTGAGGTCGTTGCGTAGTCGCCACCAGATGAGTGCAGCGCTACCCAGACCAACTGAAATTTTAATAAGTAAGAATAGAAACTTTTTACCCTGCATGCTAATTCCGTTAAATTTACATCATCTGCACAAATCCCTTGGTATAAAATGAGTAAGGACCGAATAATTCTTGGCATTGACCCTGGTACCATTGTGATGGGGTATGGTCTTATTGCGGTGCAGGGCACACGCATTAGTACACTGGCATTTGGTGTGATTAAATTGGAGAAGTTGGAGGACCATGCAGTGCGTTTGAAGCGGATTTTTGAGAGAACCATTGGCATCATTGATGAATTTCATCCCGATGAATTGGCCATTGAAGCGCCGTTTTTTGGTAAGAACGTTCAATCGATGTTAAAGTTAGGGCGCGCACAAGGTGTGGCGATTGCCGCAGCATTGAGCCGCGGTATGCCCTATGTGGAATATTCCCCTCGAAAAATAAAGATGAGCATCACCGGAAACGGAAATGCAAGTAAGGAACAAGTGGCGGCGATGTTGGTACAAACGTTGGGCATTAAAGTCCATGAGAATTTAGACGCGACGGATGCGCTTGGCGCCGCTTTGTGTCATTATTATCAGAACAGGAAGGTAAGTGTTGGAGCAAAATCTTACAGTGGCTGGAAGGCTTTTCTCAACGATAATCCCACGCGCGAAGCAAAGAAGTAAAACCAACACAGTAACGAGAGGGGCAACGTGCGCCCCCGACAGCAGCGGCAGCCCGCGGGTAACGAGCGTTAGCTGGCATTAGGCGGCGTAGGCCCTGCAGGTTTAATGGCGGGGACCACGCACGCCTTATGCCAGCTTGCGCACGGAACCTGCGGCTACAGCGGATGGCGGGATTAGGCGCCCAAATAATCAAAGGAATTAACGTTTCAAGCTGTTCAGCTTTTTGCAGGCAACCAATTGATCGTAGTAGGTGCCAATTTTACGGAAGTATACCAGTACTGTATAATCGTTCTCGGTGTCCCAAAAACTACCTTCGGAGGAAACCTCCTCGGCTTCGGCGGGATTACCGAAGGTTTTCATGAATTGGTAATTGTAGTACCCTTGTTTCAAATAGATACGTGCTTCGTAGCGCAAGGTAATGTCGTTATACTTCATTTTGAAGTCGGGTTGTAAGCGCCAATCGGAGAGTTTACCAAAAATATAATACTGTGCCCCTTCTTCTCTGCGGGGCATGTTGAGTGTAAAATCGACGTAAACGTAATCGGCTTCTACGTCGGAATTGCTGTTGGCTTGGTAACTTTTGATGAGGTAGTTGCCATTAAAGTCGTTATAAAACAAGTAGGGTTTGCGCACGCGCAATTCATCGGGAGTGAGCACAGCGTGGTTCATCAAATTTTCATCCTTATAAATTTCTTTTACACGTTCAGAAAGGTTGCGCACGCTGCGCACATCGAAGTAGCGAAACTCGTTGCCACCGTTAAACGTGGCAAGGTCATCCATAGAATAAATAAATTGGTTGCCGTTAATAAAGGAGGGCTTCATGCCAGTAGCACAATTGTCCCATCGGCTATTCTGTTGTATAACAATTTTGAGATCGCGGTGTGGGTTGTTGATATCGGCATTGAGCGGCGTCACTGTAAAGTCGATGTGTTGTTTGTAGAACTGATCATTGCCAATGGCTTGACGAAAGCTGGCGCCAAGGGTTACTTGGTTGTCGAACACCATGAAGCGGCGACACAAAACGATGTTATCACGGTTTCCATCGGCATAAAGGATGAGCAGGTAGTTACCGCTTTTAGAAAAGTGGGTATTGTTTTGTGTATTGGCTTGTGGGAAGGTAATGGTGTAGTGCGTGTATTTTTGCATGGTGCCCGAAGCATACACTGAATTAAGTAGGTTCATGTCATAGAAGCCATTGATGTACTCACTGATCATGAGGTCGGAGGGCGTCCAGTCGCTATTGCAATGCTGGAAGGTGATGCTGTATTGTTTTTGATCGCCGTCGAGATCGTCAAAGCTCAATTGCAATTGTTCATTGCCATACAGGGATAAGATGGGAGGTGCGAATTCCCAACTGACTTCGTGAAATTGAACGGTTTTGATATTGGATTTATACACATAATCTTCGAAGCGCAGCCGTTTATCGTTCACATAATCGTCTTGGTCTTGCGCGGGAACAACTTGCCATAGCAACAAAACAACAAGGAGGAGGGCGTGCTTCATATCAGGATAACGAAGGGAAGGCCTTAAAAATTGCCATTATTTTTGGCTACTAAAGAGGCGCACGCGGCTTTCTTCACGGCGCAGCAAGCGACCAATGTTTTTGCGGTGGGTGATGAGCAGCAATACGGCAACGACGATTGAAAAGATGGTGAGCACTTGGTTGGCGTTATGGAGTACCAGGTGAAGAATGAAGGGAAAGGCGACACCGGCGAGCATGGAGGACAAGGAGACGATACGGGATGAAAAAAGTACTAGGAGAAAGACGACAAGGGACAAGGCGCTGGCAGCTGGCAGAATGCAAATCACAATACCGAGAATGGTCGCCACTCCTTTACCGCCGCGAAAACCAGCGAAAACGGGAAAAATATGTCCAAGTAATGCTGCCACACCCAGAACCAACTGGACATTAATAAAGGCAGTTGAACCCGCTTCGAAGCCGCTAAAGTAACTGAGGCTCACCGCAGCGGTACCTTTGAGTATATCGATGATGAGAACGGGAATGCCGGCAGATTTACCCAGCACTCTAAACGTGTTGGTTGCTCCAGCGTTGCCGCTTCCAAACTCACGCACATCGATACTAAAAAAAGCCTTTCCAATCCAAACAGCCGTTGGAATAGAGCCCAGGAGGTAGGCCGATATGATGAGTAAAGGAATCAAAATAAAACTAGCTAGGACAAATCTAAAAATTTTTTATAACAAAAGCCCCTTTTGTAGGAAATTGATCCTGACAAAAGGGGCTGAAAATCAATCAGTTAAATTAATAGGCGCCTTTTAGTTTCACGCCTTGTTCAATTTTTTGAAGGGCGGTGATGTAAGCGGCGATACGCATACTGGTATTATAATTGGCAGCATTGTTCCACACTGCATCGAAAGCTTGTTCCATTTTTTGGTCATGACGGGAGTTGACTTCCTCTTCTGTCCAATAGTAACCCGCTTTATTTTGAACCCATTCGAAGTAGCTCACGGTCACGCCACCAGCGTTTGCGAGAATATCTGGCACGCAGATGATTTTTTTATCGTTGATGATTGGATCTGCTTCAGGCGTGGTTGGTCCGTTAGCTCCTTCTACGATCAGTTTAGCTTGAATGAGTGAAGCGTTGTCAACAGTAATAACGTTTTGGAGGGCACCCGGCACCAATACATCACATTTGCTAATAAGCAATTCGGACGATTTGATTTCGGTTGCGCCTTTGAAACCCTTCAGGGTGCGGTTGTTTTTTGCAGCGTAGTCGATAGCAGCAGGCACATCGATGCCGTTTTCGTTGTAGAATGAAGCCGTATGGTCGCCGATGCCAACGATTTTGATGCCTTTTTCAGCCAATAAACGTGCAGCGTGTGAGCCAACATTACCAAACCCTTGCACCACAGCCGTTACATTTTTAGGCTCGAGCCCCATTTTTTTCAATGCAGCGAGGGTATTCACCATAACGCCACGACCGGTTGCTGCGTCTCTTCCGAGAGAGCCGCCGATAGCGATTGGTTTTCCGGTGATAACACCTGGGGCATCTTCACCAGTCACTTTATTATATTCATCAAGAATCCAAGCCATTTCTCGGCCGCTGGTTCCCATGTCTGGAGCGGGAATATCACGGTTAACACCGAACACATCCTTCATGGCCATGGCATAGGCGCGTGAGAGGCGCTCTAGTTCTCCTACACTCATTTCGCGTGGTTCACATTTGATGCCACCTTTGGCGCCACCATAGGGCAAATTGGCCACTGCGCATTTGAAGCTCATCCAAGCGGCAAGCGCCATCACTTCGTCGGCATTAACGTCCATCGCGTAACGAATACCCCCCTTACTTGGACCAAGGTGGGTGCTATGTACGGTACGGTAGCCTTCAAAAACTTTAATTTTTCCGTTGTCCATCATTACCGGTAAAGCCACTTTTACTTGTTTGGCTGGGTTACGGAGGACTTGAGCCACTTCTTCGCTGAGGTTCATGAGCTTGGCAGCTGCATCGAGGCGCGCCAAAACAGCTTCAAACATACTTTGTTCGTGCGCGTGAGCTGTGTTTGCTGTAGTTGTAGACATTGTTTACAGTTTGTTAACTGGGGCGTAAAATTACGCAATTTAAATGAACCAGTGATAGGGTTAACGAACAGGTGTTTGTTGATTATCTGGCTTGTATTCATAAAGTTATGTTTCTGAAAACCAGGATTTTGGAATGATATTTCTCATTTTTTGTGGCAAGGCCGTCTAAATCCCCTACCGCTTTAGGTTTTTTTACCGACTGATTCCATAAAGTAGGGGAAGAATTGAAGGATACTTTATAAAGCGGGGGGCTATTTTTATAATTTTGGGGGATAATCTAAACTCCTTTATGGCTACAAAATCTTCGTTACTGGTTAGGATCTTCAAATGGACAGGACTTGTCCTTTTACTTCTTATTGTCTTGTTGGTGGCAGCACCCTTTATTTTCAAAGATAAAATTGTGGCAGTGGTGAAAGAAGAGACCAATGCAGCGCTAAACGCCAAGGTTGATTTCGGAGATTTTGATTTAAGCCTATTTTCTTCTTTTCCTGATTTTCGGTTTAAAATTCAGAACGTGAGTGTTGTGGGCATGGGAGATTTCGAAGGCGACACCCTTATGGCCTTGGGGGAGTTGAGTACGGACATTAATCTGAAAAGTGTATTGAGTGGAGACAAGTACCAAATCAATGCCATTGTGCTGGATCGCGCGAGAATTAATGCCATTGTATTAAAGGACGGACGCGCCAACTGGGACATTACCCAACCATCGGCTGACACAGCAGCAGCTGCAACAAAAGATACCAGTGTGACCCGTTTTAAATTGGGACTAAAAGAATTTAGAATAAGCAATTCCACCATTGTGTACGACGACCGTCAAAGCAACCTATATTCTAAACTCGAGGGGATGAATTACACGCTGAAAGGGGACTTTACGCAAGATGTTTTTCAAATGGGAAATGAATTAGAAATTTTGAAAACGACCTTTAAGATGGATGGCATTCCCTATCTCAGCAATGCACACGCTAAGGCTTCTGCTCAATTGGATATGGACATGACCACTAGCACTTATGTGTTCAAGGAGAATGAATTTGTATTGAACGACTTAACACTTGGCTTGGATGGAAAGATTATGATGCCAGACACCAACATTGATATGGACTTGAAGTTTAACACCCGCAAGACCGAGTTTAAATCGGTTTTGTCGCTAATACCCGCTGTATATAGTAAGGATTTTGAGTCGGTTCAAACGGCGGGGAAATTTGAATTGAATGGATTTTTCAAAGGACGGTACAATGCCGTGGAGATGCCTGCATTTGGTATCAACCTAGCGGTTATTGATGCAATGTTCAAGTACCCTTCACTTCCGAAATCAGTCAACAACATCAATGTAAAAGTGAATGTGACCAGTCCAACCAGCAACCTCAAAGACATGGTTGTTGACGTGAGCAAGTTCCATGTGGAGATGGCTGGTAATCCGGTCGACATGAGTGCACGCATTACCACGCCGATGACTGATGTGGGCCTAGCCGCGGCGATAAAGGGGGATATTAATCTAGCCTCTATTAAGGATGTGGTGCCGTTGGAGAAGGATGATAATTTGAGTGGGACCATTCATTCGGACATTACCTTATCGGGGCACATGAGTGCGATTGAAAAAGAGGAGTACGTTAAGTTCAAAGCGCAAGGGGAATTGGTTATTGATAAGATGGATTACCGCACCGCAACGCTAACTTATCCCGTTCAAATCAATACCATGAAAATGAATTTCACCACGCAGTATGTCGAACTGCAAGCGTTTGATGCCTTATTGGGTAAAAGTGATGTCAATGCAACGGGACGTATTGACAATTTGATTCAGTACATGTTTAAGGACGAATTGATTAAGGGCAGTTTTACAGTGAGCAGTCAATTGATGGATTTAAACGAATTGATGGGTCCACCAACACCTACTACAGCCGCTGATACGGCTGCAGTTGCTAGCGCTACCACAGAGGGGGCGGCAGAAGTACCTGCTAATATTGATTTTGTATTGGATACGCATATTGATAAGCTGCTTTATGACACCTATACCATTGAAGACATGACAGGCAAGGTGGTTGTTCGTGATCAAAAGGCCGACATGAGCAATTTGCGCATGAAAATTATTGATGGCCTGCTCACCATGAACGGGTATTACGAAACCACGAATCCGAAAAAACCAACGGTGGCATTGAACTTTAAGTTAGAGGGCTTTGATATTCAAAAGACCTTTAAAACCTTTAACAGTGTTCAGAAACTAGCGCCCGTTGGCGAGTACGCTAAAGGCACTTTCACTGCGACCCTTGAGAATTTTAACACCACACTCAATGCAGCCATGGAGCCAGATTTAAAAACCGTCAATGCCACTGGTGTTTTCAAGACCAACGATGTGAACGTGGGTGGTTTTCCGCCCTTTGTAAAATTGGGAGAGGCGCTTAAAATTGAGCAATTAAAGAGTGTGAGTGCCAAGAACATCAATGCCAAGTATGCTATTCGGGATGGGCGCATTTTTCTTGAACCGTTTGATACCAAAATCAATGGCATGAATACAAACATTGCTGGTAGCACGGGGCTTGACCAAACCATTGATTACAAATACAAAATGGAGATTCCGCGCAGCATGTTTGGTGGAGCGGCTAATTCGGCCTTGAACGGATTGGTGAGTAAGGCCAATGCAGCAGCGGGCACCAATGTGAATTTGGGTGACAAGATAAATGTGAATATTGGCTTTGGTGGAACCGTTACCAAACCAACCGTCACCACCGGGTTGAAGGAGGAAGGAAAGTCGGCTGTTGCTACTGCTACTACTCAAGCCTATAATGCCGCAGTAGATAAAGCCAGTGAAGAAGCCAAGAAGATTATTGACGAGGCGGAGAAACAGGTGGCCAAAATCCGTGAGGAGACGAAACTGCTTGCAGAGCGCACGCGGACGGAGGGGTATGCACAGGCGGATAAAGCGGTAGAGCAAGCAACCAATCCATTGGCGAAGATGGCTGCTAAAAAAGCTGCTGATGTAGCCAAGAAAAAGGTGGATGAAAAGGTGCAAAAAATGGTGGATGAGAGCGAAGCCAGGTGTGCCAAAATAATGGATGATGCCCGTGCGAAAGCCGACGCCAAGGCAGCTGAGAGCAAGAAATAACTTTCCTATACAGCAATAAACTGAGAATTGACATTAAAGTTGGTTCTCAGTTTTTTTATTTAGAGGTGTACGTGTTTGGATTGAATGCTTTGGCCGTAAAAACGCGAAGCTGCAGCATCAAAAAAGGATGGGTCGTCGGTGGTGAAAAATTCTACTTCACCGTTGCGTGTGCACAAGCTTGCCATTTCTGGATGACGGCGGAGGTAATCGTGTAAGCCGTTGGCGACGAGTGGTCCCTGAGCGACCAGCTTTACATTTTCTGGAAGGTATTTTTGAATCGCCTTGACGATTAAAGGGTAGTGGGTGCAAGCGAGCACAATAGTGTCGATTTGAGGATCTTTTTGCAACAGTGCCTTGGTGTGCAATTCGATAAAGTAATCGCTGCCGGGGTTGTCAATTTGATTGTTTTCAATCAATGGTACCCACATGGGGCAAGCCTCTTGACTGACCTTTAGATGAGGGAAAAACTTTTCAATTTCTAACAAGTAGGATTCAGAATTGACGGTGCCCGCTGTACCAAGGATTCCAGTGTGACCGTTATTGGATAAGTGACCAATGATTTCGCTGGTAGGTCGAATTACCCCGAGTACCCGTTTGTGTGGGGCTATTTTCGGAAGGTCTTTCTGCTGAATGGTTCTCAAAGCCTTTGCTGAAGCCGTATTACAGGCAAGAATGACCAATTCACATCCCCTTTCAAACAGGAGGTTAACACATTCGAGGGTGTAGTGATAAACCGTGTCATATGAGCGTGATCCATAGGGAGCTCGGGCGTTATCACCCAAGTAAATGTAGTCGTAAGCTGGCAGTTTAGCGACAATTTCCTTCAAAATGGTCAGCCCACCGTACCCACTATCAAATACCCCTATTGGATGTTTTTGCTTGATCACAGGCGTAAATGTATGAAAAAGCAAGTCTTTTAACCGAAGTACCTTTGTAAAGTCGCTGGTTGGGGACAAGAATGAGGCAATAAACGCCCTAATTTTACGTTTTTAATAGTCCGGTGCGGCGCCAGCTCCTCATATTGCTCTTGTTATCCCAGGTCCTGACCAGTTGGTCTCAGAACCGGCGCCGTACATTCAGGCAGCACGAGGTGGGTGTTTTTGGTGGCGGCAGTTATTATTTGGGGGATTTGAATCCCCGTACGCATTTTGTCTTCTCGAAGCCAGCAACGGGGGTGTATTATCGGTTTACGCCCAGTTATCGTTTTGCCTTTAAGTTTGGATTTAATTACGGACAATTAGTTGCCGATGATGCGTTGAGTGGCGAAGCTGATCAGATTGAGCGAAACCTAAATTTCAGAACACGTCTTTACGAATGGTATGGTGTATCGGAGTTTCACTTTGTGGAATACCGTATTGGCCATGATCGGTACAAATTCTCATTTTATGTCTTTGGTGGCTTGGGGTACTATATTTTCAACCCCCAAGGTAATTACAATGGAACCTACACTGATTTAAGTGGATTATCAACCGAGGGGCAATCCTATAAAAAGCGTCAGATGAATATTCCTTTTGGATGTGGCATTAAATGGAACATGGGTAAGTCGTTTGGTATGGCCTTGGAATGGGGGCCACGCAAACTCTATACCGATTATTTAGACGATGTTAGCGGCAAGTATCCTGAAACCGCCATTAGTGATAACGGCAGTACCTTTTCTAACCGCAGTGGTGAGAGTGTTGCGGGGGGCATGAGGGGTAATCCAAGTACCAGGGACTGGTACTTTTTTTACGGATTAAACATTACCTATAAATTTCCAGACAAGGGCAGTTGTCATGGTACAGGAAGAAGGCGCAAACCTTTATTCCCGAACCACTTTCATCATTCTACTATTTTCGGTTCCAGAAGTTAGTTTCAGGAAGTAAATGCCCTGAGGGTAGTTCTGGAGATTGAGCGATGCCGATTTGTTTTGAATGCTGAGCTCCCCTTGGTGAATCAATTTTCCGGT
>CANGWA010000008.1 GCA_947457335.1 Sphingobacteriaceae bacterium | reverse complement strand
TACAGTTCGACGATCAGCTGTTCCTTGATGTTCTCAGGGATCTGTGAACGTTCAGGACGTGACATGAACTTGCCGCTCATGGATGAACGGTCGAAATCAAGCCATGGGTATTTATTAACGTGACCGGAAAGTGAATTAACAACCACTTCAAGGGATTGTGATTTTTCACGAACACCGATTACATCACCAGGGTTCAGTGTGTAAGAAGGGATGTTCACAACCTCACCATTAACAGTTATGTGAGCATGCGATACAAGCTGACGGGATGCACGACGTGAAGGAGCGATACCCATACGATAAACAACGTTATCCAAACGGCTCTCGATCAGTTGCAACAATACTTCACCAGTGATACCGTGTGAGCGAGCAGCTTTATCAAATGTGCGTGCGAATTGCTTTTCAAGAATACCATAAGTATACTTGGCTTTTTGTTTTTCTTGTAATTGAATTGCGTATTCAGATTGCTTGGCCCTCTTCTTAGCAGCGCCATGCTGTCCGGGAGGGTAATTCTTTTTTTCAAGCGCTTTGTCTGGCCCAAAAATAGGCTCTTTGAATTTACGCGCGATTTTGGATTTTGGTCCTGTGTATCTTGCCATTTTAAATAATTTTACGACGGGAGGCCTGTTTTTCCCGCTTTTTCTATTTAAGCATGCCACCCCTCAGGTAGCAGCTCCAAATCCCGTTCAGGCCTGTACGGGACCGGCTTGTTTATTAATTAAACGCGACGACGCTTTGGTGGGCGGCAACCGTTGTGTGGAATCGGAGTGATGTCCATGATTTCGGTTACTTCAATGCCTGAATTGGCAATGGTGCGGATTGCGCTCTCGCGTCCGCCGCCTGGTCCTTTTACAAACACCTTCACTTTGCGCAAACCGGCTTCAAAAGCTACTTTGCTGCAATCCTGCGCTGCCATTTGTGCGGCATATGGCGTGTTCTTTTTAGAACCACGGAACCCCATCTTACCTGCACTACTCCAGGAAATAACCTGTCCGGCAGTGTTGGTCAGTGAAATAATGATATTGTTAAAAGACGCATTGATGTGCGCTTCGCCTGTCGCCTCTACCTTAACGGTGCGCTTGCGCTGTGCCGCCTTGGCGTTTGCTGTTGCTGACTGTTGTTTGGCCATTATTTTATCTGATCTTACTATTTATTACTTAGTTGCCATTTTCTTGTTGGCAATTGTCTTACGTTTACCTTTACGGGTACGCGCGTTGGTCTTTGTACGTTGTCCACGAACAGGGAGAGCTGAACGGTGGCGAATACCACGGTAACAGTTGATATCGGTCAAACGCTTGATGTTCAATTGAACCTCAGAACGCAATTGGCCCTCAATCTTAAAGTTATTATTGATGATTGTACGGATTGCGTTCTGCTCATCATCGCTCCATTCGCTCACCTTTTTGTCCAAGTGAATTCCTGCCTCAGTAAGAATCTTGGCTGCACGGCTACTGCCAATGCCAAAAATGTAGGTGAGGCCAATAACGCCCCTTTTGTTCTTCGGTAAATCGATACCTGCTATACGTGCCATTTATCGTGTATGTGTAGTGTTAAAAAATCTGCAAAAATACAAATTACTTTTGCCTTTGCTTGAACTTAGGGTTCTTTTTGTTGATAACGAACAACTTGCCCTTGCGGCGGACAATCTTGCAGTCAGCACTTCTTTTTTTGATGGATGCTCTTACTTTCATCGCTTTAAATTTATCGGTTGTGGGTTACCCCTATTCTATTTACTTATATCGAAAGGTTATTCTGGCTTTGGTCAAATCGTAGGGACTCATCTCTAGTTTCACTTTGTCCCCTGGAAGAATTTTGATATAGTGCATACGCATCTTCCCAGAAATATGGGCGGTGACGATGTGACCATTTTCAAGTTCTACACGGAACATGGCGTTACTCAATGCTTCTACGATAGTACCATCAATTTCTATATTGGACTGTTTTGCCATTCAAATCTTATCCCTGTTGTACCATCATGGCGTTAGCACCACGACCCTTTATTCTGCCTGACTTCATCAACCCGTCATAGTGACGATTGAGGAGGTATGTCTCAATCTGCTGGAGGGTATCTAGTACAACACCTACCAGAATCAGCAAGGAAGTGCCGCCATAAAAGTCAGCAAACTCCTTGTTAATCCCCAATGTCTGAGCAAATGAAGGCATTATGGCTACACCTGCCAAGAACAGAGAACCTGGTAAGGTAATACGACTCATCACCTGGTCAATGAACTCAGCGGTCTTCTTTCCTGGTTTAACACCGGGAATAAAGCCACCGTTGCGCTTCATATCATCAGCTAACTGATTTGGATTCACCATAATGGCAGTGTAGAAATAGGTGAAGGCGATAATCAGTACCGCGAAGACAAAATTGTACCAGAAACCATAACGGTCAGAGAAGAATCCAGCTGATGTTCCCGAGAAACCAACAATCGCTACAGGGATAAACATAATCGCCTGAGCAAAAATGATCGGCATAACACCAGCAGCGTTAACTTTGAGAGGGATGTACTGACGAACACCACCGTATTGTTTGTTACCAACTATTTTTTTGGCAAACTGAACTGGAATACGGCGTGTACCTTGTACCAGCAAAATGCTACCAATGATAACTAACAGTAAGATTACCAATTCTATCAGAAAAATAATCAGTCCACCGTTTCCAGAGGTACGGGATTTCAATTCAGACAAGAATGCGAAAGGAAGACGAGAAATGATACCGATCATAATGATCAATGAGATACCATTCCCTAATCCCTTGTCCGTAATACGCTCACCTAACCACATCACGAACATGGTACCAGTCACAAGAATGAAAATGGACTGAATCCACCAGCTTGTGGAGATATCGGGGAATGCGTTGGGTGCGTTTGCTTTGATAGAAGCGATGTATCCAGGTGCTTGAACCGCAGTCACCGCAATGGTAAGCAGGCGGGTCAATTGGTTCATGCGCTTACGACCGCTCTCTCCATCACGTTGCAATTTTTGAAAGTAAGGCACTGCCATACCCAACAATTGGATAATGATAGAAGCGGTAATGTAAGGCATGATGCCCAACCCGAAAATCGATGCACGGAGGAACGCCCCACCTGCAAACATGTTGATTAACCCAACAATTCCACTAGCATTTTGGTTGCCAGCATTGAGGGCATCAATATTTACCCCAGGTAGTACCACATAAGAACCTAACCTGTATATCAATACAAGCCCGAGGGTGGTCAGAATTCTCTGTCTCAACTCCTCAATGGTCCATATGTTGCGCAGGGTATCTAAAAAACGCTTCATAATTACTTGATCTCAGTGGCTTTTCCGCCTTTGTCTTCAATTGCTTTTTTTGCAGAAGCGGTGAAAGCATGTACACTCACTTCAATCTTTGCTTTTAGTTCGCCACGGCCCATAATTTTTACGAGTTCGTTTTTATTTGCGAGACCATTTTTAATGAGGGTATCCATGTTCACCTCAGTCAGATTGTGCTTCTCAACAAGGGCCTGAATGGTATCCAAATTAATCCCGTGGTATTCAACACGATTGATGTTTTTGAATCCGAACTTTGGCAAACGACGTTGGAGGGGCATTTGACCACCTTCAAAACCACGCTTGCTGGAGTAGCCAGAACGTGATTGTGCACCTTTATGACCACGGGTAGCGGTGCCACCACCACCTGAACCCTGTCCGCGACCGCGACGGTAATTTGACTTAACCGAACCGCTAGCCGGTTTTAAACCGCTTAATTTCATCTCTTTATTATCTTAGATACTTTCAACCTTTAGTACATGTTTTACCTTGTTAATCATGCCTTCAATAGCAGGATTAAGCTCCTTTTCAACACTGTGGTAGGATTTGCGCAAACCAAGTGCTTCGAGTGTTGCACGCTGAGCGGGAGTACGCTTAGAGGTGCCTTTCATGAGTGTAAGTTTTACTTTCGCCATTGCTCAATGATTAACCGTTAAACACTTTATCAAGTTTAATTCCACGTTGTTGGGCAACGGTGATTGGATCACGCATTTTCATCAATGCATCCAAAGTTGCCTTCACCACGTTATGCGGGTTACTTGAGCCTTTCGACTTAGCAAGTACATCTGTAATCCCTACGCTCTCTAAAACTGCACGCATCGCACCACCGGCAATTACACCAGTACCGTGAGCTGCGGGCTTTAAAAAGACACGGGCGCCTCCGAATTTTCCTTCTTGTGTGTGTGGCACGGTACCGTTTAACACCGGTACTTTAACCAAACTCTTCTTAGCATCTTCAATGCCCTTGGTAATGGCGTCAGTTACTTCATTTGCCTTACCCAAACCTTGTCCAATAACGCCCTTTTCATTACCAACTACCACAATGGCAGCAAAGCTGAAGTGACGGCCACCCTTGGTAACCTTGGTGACACGCTGGATAGCTACCAGACGGTCTTTCAGTTCAATATCGCTTGACTTTACGCGTTTTACTACTTCTTTTGACATTTTCAGTATTTTAGAATTTTAAACCTGCCTCGCGTGCTCCTTCTGCAAGCGCCTTGATACGTCCATGATAAAGAAAGCCATTACGGTCAAAAACGACTGATTCGATTCCGTTTGCAACGGCCTTTTCAGCGATTAATTTCCCTACCAATTTTGCTTTCTCTGATTTGGTAACTTTTGCAGCAGCAATAGACTTCTCTACTGAACCTGCTGCAAGCAGGGTCTTTCCTGTTTTATCATCGATTAGCTGTGCGTAAATTTCTGCGTTACTGCGGAATACGCTGAGGCGTGGAGCCTGAGCCGTACCGCTAACACGCTTTCGAACGTGCAGCTTAATTTTATTTCTGCGATCTGCTTTATTAAATGCCATCTTAGGATCTCTTTAAAGATGATTAAATGATTAATTATTTTTTGGATGCCGATTTACCTGCTTTTCTTCTCAAAACTTCTCCAGCAAACTTAATACCTTTTCCTTTGTAAGGTTCAGGCTTACGTAAGCTACGGATTTTTGCAGCGACCATTCCCAAGAGTTGCTTATCAGCACACTCCATAATCACCTTAGGGTTTTGACCTTTTTCTGCGGTGGTAGTTACTTTGATTTCTTTTGGAAGTTCGAACGTGATGTTGTGAGAATAGCCTAATGACAATTCTAACAACTGACCTTTGTTCGATGCGCGGTAACCTACACCTACCAATTCCTGTTCGGTGCGGTATCCTTCACTTACGCCTTTTACCATATTGGCGATGAGTGCACGGTATAAACCGTGTAACGCACGGTGGCGCTTTTGATCTGTAGGGCGGGTAACAACAACTTCGTCGCTAGCTACTTCTACAGTGATATCCTGATCGATTTGCTGAGTGAGTTCACCTTTGCTACCTTTTACAGTAACCAAACCGTTGGCAATTTTTACTTCTACCCCTTTTGGGATTGAGACTGGTGCTTTTCCTATACGTGACATGATAATTCCCTCCGGTTATTTATGAAACATAACACAATACTTCACCGCCAACATTCATTTGGCGTGCTTCCTTATCTGTAATAACCCCACGCGAAGTAGAAATGATGGCAATACCCAATCCATTTAATACACGTGGCATGCTCGACGCACCAGTAAATTTACGTAAACCTGGACGGGATACGCGGTTCAACTCACGAATAGCAGATTGTTTTGTTACCGGATGGTATTTAAGGGCAATCTTAATTACACCTTGTTTGTTCTCGGTATCTTCGAATTTATAATTCAAAATATACCCCTTTTCGAATAGAATCCTGGTGATTTCCTTTTTTAGGTTGGAAGCAGGGACTTCCACGATGCGATGATTCGCTTTGATTGCATTACGCACACGCGTAAGGTAATCTGATATTGTATCTGTCATTTTTTAAAGTTTATATGTTATCCCGCCTAAGCGGGATAATTATATTAAACACTATTTGTTTTTTTGCAGGGGGGCAAATATACGAAATATTTCCCACCCTACAAGCTTTTTTTACCAGCTTGATTTGGTTACCCCTGGGATCAGACCAAAAACAGCCATTTCCCTGAAAGTAACACGACTGATTCCGAAGTCACGCATGTAACCACGTGGACGACCGGTCAAATTGCAACGGTTACGTACACGCACTTTACACGAGTTACGTGGTAGCTTTTGAAGCGCGGTGTAATCACCAGCTTTTTTAAGCTCTTCACGCTTCTCTGCGTACTTTTCAACGAGTCTCTTACGTTTGGCCTCCCGGGCCTTCATTGATTCTTTTGCCATTGTAGCTTCTTATTTCTTTTTAAAAGGAATACCAAATTCTGCCAGAAGCGCATATGCTTCTTTATCAGTTCCTGCAGAGGTAACAAAGGTAATATCCATTCCTTGGATCTTGCTCACTTTGTCAATGTCGATTTCAGGGAAAATGATTTGCTCAGTCACTCCTAAAGTGTAGTTGCCGCGACCATCAAACCCCTTGTCGTTAACACCTTTGAAGTCACGAATACGTGGCAATGCAGCGGCGATTAAACGATCTAGAAACTCGTACATGTTGTCACCACGAAGGGTCACACGTACACCTATTGCAACACCTTTACGGAGTTTGAAATTAGAAATGTCCTTCGTAGAATGTGTAGGAACAGCTTTTTGACCGGTAATAGTGGTCATTTCTTTAATTGCTGACTCGATAAGCTTCTTATCGGAAACAGCGTCGCCAATCCCCTGGTTGATACAGATTTTCTTCAAACGCGGAACTTGCATTGATGAAGTGTATTGAAACTGCTTCTGAAGAGCAGGAACCACTTCCTCCCTGTATTTTGACTTTAAGCGGGGTTGATATTGTGTTGTTGCCATTACTTAATTACTTCCTTGGTTTTTTTAGAAAAACGCTCTAGTTTTCCTGTTTTTTCATTAGCACGACGGCCTACGCGAATAGATTTACCAGCTTCTACCAACATGAGGTTGGAAATATGGATAGAGCCTTCTTTTTTCACGATTCCGCCATTGGTATTTTTTGCACTCGGCTTCTCGCTCTTGCTGATCAGGTTCACCCCTTCAACTAAAGCGCGTGATTTTTTCATATCAATGCTGATGACCTTACCTTGCTGGCCTCTGGCCTCGCCTGAGATCACCTTCACGGTGTCGCCTTTTTTGATTTTAAATTTAGACATGACGCTTGGTTAGTTTTAGAGCACCTCTGGTGCGAGTGAAATGATTTTCATGAACTGTTTTTCGCGTAATTCACGGGCCACTGGACCGAAAATACGTGTACCACGCATTTCATCAGCGGCATTGAGCAATACCACAGCATTGTCATCAAAGCGGATATACGATCCATCTTGACGGCTAATTTCCTTCTTGGTACGCACAATAACAGCCTTGCTGACAGTACCCTTCTTCACGTTGCCGCTTGGAAGTGCATGTTTCACCGTTACTACCACCTTGTCTCCAACAGAAGCATAGCGCTTGCGGGTACCACCCAGTACACGGATAACAAGGACTTCCTTGGCTCCGCTGTTATCGGCTACAGTTAATCTTGATTCGTTCTGTATCATCTTAATTTCTTCTTAAACGGTTAACAGCTTATTTCACTTTTTCAATGACTTCCACTAGGCGCCAGTTCTTGGTTTTGCTTAGTGGACGTGTTTCAGCAATACGCACGGTATCACCAATGCTGCATTCGTTCTTCTCGTCGTGTGCCACGAAGGTGCTAGTTTTGTTGAGAAACTTCCCGTACTTTGGGTGCTTCACCTTACGCATTACAGCAACTACGATGCTTTTGTCCATCTTGTTGCTTTTAACAATGCCGACTTTTTCTTTTCTTAAATTTCTTTCCATGATTGATCAAACTTATTTGGACGCTTTTTTGCGGCTGTTGACCTCAGTGAGCATTCTTGCCACATTTCTGCGTTGCTCGCGAATTTGCGCCGGATTTTCAACCGGTGAAATTGCATGATTCAGCAGCATTTTAGAATAAGTTGCTTTTTCTTCAGCAATCTTGCTCTGCAGCTCCTGGTCTGATAAACCTTTTATGTCCGATTTAGCCATTTTTCTTTTTTTCTTTATGCAGCATCGTTTCGGTCAATGTAACGGATCAACCCTCCCCTGCTGCGGTTTTTGATTTACGCTTCAGTCACGTAGTCGCGACGTACAACGAATTTTGTTACCACTGGAAGCTTTTGTGCAGCCAAACGGAGTGCTTCTTTCGCAACATCCATTGGAACACCTTCTGCTTCGAAAATAATGCGGCCTGGTTTAATTGGAGCCATCCAATACTCAGGAGCACCTTTACCCTTACCCATACGTACCTCAGCTGGCTTAGAGGTTACCGGACGATCCGGAAACACACGTATCCACACTTGGCCTTCACGTTTCATAAAACGGGTAATCGCTACACGGGCTGCCTCAATCTGACGGCTGGTCATACGGCATTCGCCCATGGCCTTGATACCGAAAGATCCGAACGCAAGTTCATAACCGCGTTTGGCCTTGCCCTTGATTTTCATCTTATGGGACTTCCTATATTTTGATCTTTTAGGTTGTAACATGACGTTTAATTTTTTCTGCTTCCGTTATTATTTATCGTCTTTCCTATTTCTCTTACGACCACCAAATTTCGGACGATCTCCATCACGACGGTCGTTTCCACCTGTGCTCTTCTCCTTAGACAATCCTGCATTTGGAGTCAGGTCGCGTTTGCCGAAAATTTCTCCACGACAAATCCATACTTTCACACCGATACGGCCATAAGAAGTGTGTGCTTCTGCTACAGCATAATCGATATCAGCACGCAAAGTGTGTAATGGTGTACGGCCTTCTTTGTAACCTTCGGTACGAGCAATCTCAGCTCCGCCCAGACGGCCAGAAACTTTAATCTTGATTCCTTCAGCCCCGAGACGCATGGTGCTAGCCATACTCATTTTAGCTGCACGACGGAATGAAATACGGCCTTCGATTTGACGAGCGATACTATCAGCCACTAAACGGGCATCGAGTTCAGGACGCTTAATTTCGAATATATTAATTTGAATTTCCTTCTTAGTAAGTTGCTTCAACTCTTCTTTCAGTTTATCAACTTCCTTACCGCCTTTACCAATGATGATACCTGGGCGGGCAGTATTGATCGTAACTGTAATTAGTTTTAGCGTACGTTCAATAACAATTTTGGAAATGCTTCCCTTAGGAAGACGTGCTTTCAGGTAGGTACGGATCTTATCGTCCTCAACGATTTTGTCAGCATACTTATTGCCGCCAAACCAGTTGGAGTCCCATCCCTTAATGATGCCTAACCTTAAACCAATCGGATTTGCTTTTTGTCCCATTTCTTAATTTGTTATTTTTTGGTATCTAATACTAATGTTACGTGGTTGGTGCGCTTACGGATGCGGTATCCACGTCCCTGAGGCGCTGTACGCAAACGTTTTACCATTAACGCACTATCAACCATAATTTCCTTAATGAACAATGAACCTTCTTCGGCGCGCTCTTGGGTTTTCTGCTCATAATTGTTGATAGCAGACTTCAAAAGTTTTTCGAGACGGCCAGATGCTTCACGCGTATTGAATTTCAATACATTCAGAGCATTGTTTACATCCATTCCACGAACAAGATCCGCTACCTGACGCATTTTGCGTGGTGATGTCGGACAATTATTGAGCTTTGCGAAATAAGCGGTCTTATTGGCTTCCTTGCGCTTTTCAGCGACTAATCTTTTCCTTTTTCCCATTGCTTCAATTATTTCTTGTTATGTCCTGCATGTCCTTTAAACACACGTGTTGGAGCAAATTCTCCAAGTTTGTGTCCAACCATATTCTCAGTAACATATACTGGAATGAACTTTGCACCATTGTGTACCGCGAAGGTGTGTCCTACAAACTCCGGCGGAATTGTTGAACGGCGGGCCCATGTTTTGATGGCCGACTTTTTGCCGCTCGCGTTCATCTTTTCTACCTTGCCTTCAAGGTTGTGGTCGATGAACGGACCTTTTTTCAGTGATCTTGCCATTTATGACTGATTTTTTGTTTTGAATCCTGCTGTTAAAACAGTGGGACCATTAAACGGTTAGTAATTATTTCTTTCTTCTTTCGATAATGTGCTTATTCGAAGCTTTTGCTTTGTAGCGGGTTTTGTACCCTTTTGCAGGAATGCCCTTACGTGAACGCGGATGTCCACCAGATGCACGTCCTTCACCACCACCCATAGGGTGATCTACTGGGTTCATCACCACGGCACGTGTACGGGGGCGAACACCCAACCAACGCTTGCGGCCAGCTTTACCATGTACTTGCAAGTTATGATCGCCGTTTGAAACTGCGCCAATGGTTGCTTTACAGGTAATCAATACCATGCGAACTTCGCCCGAAGGCATACGCAATACCGCATATTTTCCTTCACGTGCGCTTAATTGCGCATATGAACCAGCACTACGCGCCATCACAGCACCTTGGCCAGGGCGTAACTCGATGTTGTGAATAATTGTTCCCAAAGGAATCTCTGAAAGAAAAAGCGTGTTTCCTACTTCAGGAGCTGCACCTTTGCCTGAGATTACTTTTTGGTCCACTTTCAAGCCAGCAGGCGCAATGATATAGCGCTTTTCACCATCCTTATAAAACACAAGGGCGATGCGTGCTGAACGATTTGGATCGTACTCAATTGTTTTAACGGTACCTTCGATACCATCTTTTTCACGTTTGAAATCAATTAAGCGGAGCGCCTTTTTGTGGCCTCCACCAATATAACGCATGGTCATCTTACCAGAATTGTTACGTCCACCTGATGAATAGTTGGTTTTAACAATTAGGCTCTTTTCCGGAGTCGATGCAGTGATTTCCTTAAAGTCTGTCGTAATTTTATAACGAAGGCTTGGGGTCAGCGGTCTGTATTTCTTCAATCCCATTTTCTTTTCTTTTTATCCGGTTAGATACTTGCGTAAAAATCAATTGTTTCTCCGTCTTTCAAGGTCACGTACGCACGTTTGTTTCGGTTTACGCGGCCTACAGCCATTCCACGTGTAGTGTTGCGGGTTTTAACTTTACCAACATATTGTTGGGTATTAACCGATGCAACTTTTACACCATATGTTTTTTCGATGGCATTCTTGATCTCGATTTTATTAGCAGAACGGTCTACAATAAAACCATAACGGTTTAGTTTCTCGCCCTGGGCGGTCAACTTTTCTGTAATGATAGGTTTAACTAGAATTTCCATCTTACTTCTTTAAAATTGTTTCCAAAACCTTTACAGAACTCTCAGCAAGGACTAATTGTTCAGCATTTAAAATATCATAAGTATTTAAGTCTGAGGCAATTACCACTTTTGCACCCTGTAAATTACGGGACGACAAATATACGTTTTTATTCAGGTTACCCAATACCACGAGGGTTTTTTTGTCAGACAGGTTGAGGTTCTTCATCAAGTCAACAAAATTCTTAGTTTTTGGCGCTTCAAAATTGAAGTCTTCAAGCACTGCGATTGCCTTGTCCTGAGCCTTATAGCTTAGCGCGGATATACGCGCCAAATCTTTCACCTTTTTGTTCAACTTGAAGGAGTAGTCACGTGGTCTTGGACCAAACACGCGGCCACCGCCGATAAACAAAGGTGATTTCATTGAACCAGCACGAGCACCACCTGTACCCTTTTGACGCTTCAGCTTCTTGGTGGTACGAGCGATTTCGGCGCGCTCTTTTGATTTATGTGTACCTTGGCGTTGATTAGCCAGGTAATGTTTTACATCGAGGTAGATGCAATGGTCGTTGGGCTGAACAGCAAAAACTGATTCCGGAAGAGTCACTTTTTTGTCTGTCTTCTTGCCGCTAATATTCAATACTTCGAGTTGCATGTTATTTTTCAATTAAAACGTAAGACCCTTTAGCTCCTGGAACAGATCCTTTGATGAGGAGGATGTTCTTTTCGGGCATGATTTTTACTACAACCAGGTTTTGAACTTTTTTACGGTTACCGCCCATACGGCCGGCCATGCGCATACCTGGCATTACACGTGCGGGATCAGAAGATGCACCGAGTGAACCTGGCGCTCTTTCACGATCGTGCTGACCGTGTGATTTGTTAGCGTGTCCTACACCGCTAAATCCATGACGTTTCACAACGCCTTGGAAACCTTTACCTTTTGAGGTACCGATTACATCCACGAAGTCACCTTCAGCGAATAGATCAACTGTAATTACATCACCAAGGTTTTTCATTTCCTCGAAGTGACGGAATTCAGCTACTTTACGCTTTGGGGTTGTTTTTGATAGCGCGAAGTGACCCTTCATCGCTGCAGAGGTATTCTTCTCTTTCTTCTCGTCAAACGAGAGTTGCAGAGCAGAATAACCGTCTTTTTCATTGGTTTTTACTTGCGTAACAACGCAAGGACCTGCTTCAATAATTGTGCATGGCTGGTAACGGCCATTGGCATCGAAGAAACTGGTCATTCCTACTTTTTTACCAATTATTCCTGACATTATTTATTTTTTAGTGTTACTTAATTCTAATTTGTTTAACTGTAAAGCCTGTTAAACCTTGATCTCTACTTCTACTCCACTTGGTAACTCCAGCTTCATCAATGCATCTACTGTTTTTGAAGAAGAACTGTAAATGTCAAGGAGACGCTTGTAAGCACACAATTGGAATTGGTCACGCGCTTTCTTGTTAACGTGTGGTGATTTCAACACGGTAAAAATACGTTTGTTAGTAGGCAATGGAATTGGACCATTTACTACTGCTCCGGTAGATTTAACGGTTTTCACGATCTTCTCTGCTGATTTATCAACCAAGTTGAAGTCGTAAGACTTTAATTTAATTCTGATTCTTTGGCTCATGTTAAAGAACGTATTTGTTAAGGATAATATTAAACTTTTTCAGCTTTGCCTTTAGCTTTTGAAATCACATCCGCAGCAACGTTGTTTGGTGCTTCGGCATAGTGGCTGAACTCCATGGTTGAAGTTGCGCGACCTGATGTGAGCGTACGCAACTGGGTTACATAGCCAAACATTTCAGAAAGTGGAACTTTTGCTTTAATAACTTGTGAATTACCTTTTGAATCCATGCCTTCAATTTGACCGCGACGACGGTTAAGGTCACCTACTACATCCCCCATATTCTGTTCTGGAGTAAGGACTTCAACCTTCATGATTGGCTCAAGGAGAACTGGTTTACATTGTGGCAATGCTTCACGGTAAGCGTTACGGGCACAGATTTCGAATGAAAGTGCGTCCGAGTCCACCGCGTGGTAAGAACCGTCAGTCAAGGTCACCTTCATGCTTACGAGCTGGTATCCTGCAAGAACACCATTATTCATAGAAGCTCTAAAACCTTTTTCAACTGCCGGGATGAATTCGCGAGGAATATTACCACCGGTGATTTCATTTACGAATTGGAGACCATTGTTCTTCGAGATATCAAAATCTTCGTCCACCGGACCGATTGAGAACTTAATATCCGCAAATTTACCACGACCACCTGTTTGCTTTTTGTATACTTCACGGTGATTGAAGCTGCTATTGATAGATTCTTTATAAGCAACCTGTGGAGCACCTTGGTTCACTTCCACTTTGAATTCACGTTTCAGACGGTCAACAATGATTTCCAAGTGGAGTTCACCCATACCAGAGATGATGGTTTGACCAGAATCTTCGTCCGTTTTAACGCGGAAGGTTGGATCTTCTTCTGCCAATTTTCCGAGAGCAACACCGAGACGGTCGAGATCGCCTTGTGTTTTAGGCTCAATAGCGATACCAATTACTGGCTCAGGGAAATTCATCGCTTCCAGCACGATTGGCGCATTTTCAGCACACAAGGTATCACCGGTACGAATGTCCTTAAACCCTACTGCAGCACCAATGTCCCCCGCTTCGATAAACTCGATAGGATTTTGCTTATTGGCGTGCATTTGGAAGATACGCGAGATACGTTCTTTGTTACCTGAACGGGTATTTAACACGTAGGAACCTGCATCGAGACGACCAGCGTAAGTGCGGAAGAAGCAAAGACGGCCCACGAATGGATCGGTTGCAATCTTAAATGCGAGTGCTGTGAATGGCTCCTTTGCATCTGGCTTACGGGTAATTTCTTCACCAGTATCAGGATTGGTACCTTTAATGTTCTCTTTATCGAGAGGACAAGGCATCAATTCCATTACCAAATCCAACATGGTTTGCACACCTTTGTTTTTGAAAGATGAACCACACACCATTGGAACGATTTTATTCGCTACGCAAGCCTTACGCAGTGCATCTAACACTTCGCGTTCTGTGATAGAATCAGGGTTTTCGAAAAACTTCTCCATGATTTGATCATCGAACTCAGAAACTGCTTCAAGCATTTTTTCGCGCCACTCAGCAACTTCCTCTTTCATGTCTTCAGGAATAGGTACGACTTCATAAGTCATTCCTTTATCGTGCTCATTCCAGATCATACCACGGTTGTTGATCAAATCAACTACCCCTTTGAAATTATCTTCAGAGCCGATAGGTAATTGCAATGGCACAGCATGACCACCGAGGATTTCTCTTACTTGTTTTACAACAGCTAAGAAGTCAGCTCCTTGACGGTCCATTTTATTTACAAAGCCTAAACGAGTAACGTTGTAGTTATCTGCTAGGCGCCAGTTGGTTTCAGATTGTGGTTCTACACCATCCACTGCAGAGAAAAGAAATACTAGTCCATCTAACACACGCAATGAGCGGTTTACTTCTACAGTGAAGTCAACGTGACCCGGGGTGTCGATGATGTTAATCTTGTATTTATCACCACGGTAATTCCAATGACAGGTTGTTGCCGCAGAGGTGATAGTAATACCTCGTTCCTGCTCTTGGGCCATCCAGTCCATCGTAGCAGCACCGTCGTGCACTTCACCTATTTTATGGTTAACACCAGTGTAGTATAGAATACGTTCAGTGGTGGTGGTTTTACCGGCATCGATGTGTGCTGCGATACCGATGTTTCTTGTATATCTTAAGTCGCTCATTGAGTTATTGTGCTATCTGCTAATCTTTTCAAGTAATTTGTTCCCGTAATTAGAAGCGGAAATGTGAGAAGGCCTTATTGGCTTCAGCCATCTTGTGTACATCTTCCTTCTTTTTGAAAGCAGCGCCCTCTTCTTTTGCAGCAGCAACAATTTCACCAGCTAATTTCTGAGCCATTGATTTTTCGTTACGTCTGCGTGAGTAAAGAATCATCCATTTCATTGCCATTGATACTTTACGATCAGGGCGAATTTCAGTTGGAATTTGGAAAGTAGAACCACCAACACGGCGTGAACGAACTTCAACCTGTGGGGTTACATTGGCTAATGCTTTTTTCCAAACTTCCAGACCGTCTTCATTGGTGCGTTTTGCAACCAATGCGATGGCGTCATGGAAAATAGCTGAAGCGGTATTTTTTTTACCGCTGTACATTAAGTTATTTAGAAAACGCGTTACGAGAACATCATTATAAATTGGATCTGGCAACAGTACACGTTTTTTAGCTCTGGCTTTTCTCATTGTATTCGAATGCTAATTGATTACTTTTTCTTTGCAGGTGCAGCAGCTCCGGCTTTCGGACGTTTTGCACCATATTTTGAACGTTGTTGTTTACGTCCCTCTACTCCTGCAGTATCAAGGCTACCTCTGACAATGTGATAACGTACACCTGGAAGATCTTTAACCCTACCTCCACGCACAAGCACAATAGAGTGCTCTTGAAGGTTGTGTCCTTCACCTGGGATGTAGGCGATGATTTCCTGCTTGTTGGTAAGGCGCACTTTCGCCACCTTACGCATTGCAGAGTTAGGTTTCTTAGGCGTAGTGGTATATACCTTCGTACATACGCCACGGCGTTGTGGACATGAGTCCAAAGCGGCCGATTTGCTCTTGTTGGTCGGTTTAACGCGACCTTTTCTTACTAATTGTGAGATTGTAGGCATCTTAATGCTTTGTATTACTTGATTTTACTGGGTTTCAGCCAATTTTCGTTTTACGGGACGGCAAAGATACGAAATATATTTTACCTGCAAGTCAGTTGGTTAAAATAATTTCAGGCCATTAACGGGATTTAGCCTGTAAATGTTCAAATAAATCCGGAACGCACAGTCTTTTATGGTTGAACGATTTTACAATTGATCCATTCGTTATCGAAAACGGTGGCCCATTTTTTATAAAATTGAATTGCTGATTCATTCCATTCGAGCACTTGCCATTCCATTCTTCCCACCTTCAATTCATTTGCTACGGCGCGAACAGCCTCAAACAAGAGGGAACCTGCCCCATGCCGTCTAAATCCCTCATTTACAATAATATCCTCTAAAAACAAGCATTTTCCTTTCCACGTAGAATACTTGAAGTAGTATAGCGCCAATCCAATTACAACGCCCTCATATTCAGCCACAAAAAAATCAAATAACTTCTCTTCTCCGAACCCCCATGCTTGCATTTGGCTGGCGGTGACAGTGACTTCGTGGGGTGCTTTTTCATACGCTGCCAGCTCCCGAATTAGGTCAAGGACTGCCGGAATATCGTTTGGTGTTCCTTTTCGAATATTAATTACCATCTTTTGCAAAGTGTTGTTTAAACATAACCTTTTGCAGCACCCTTCTCACGATCAAATGAGCCAATGCCCTGTGAAAAGGCAATTGTTCCTCCCCTGCCGCCTCCATCGCCCTTGCTTCACTCACATCAACGCGGTAGAGCAAGTTCGTCAGTCCCGCCGCATTTACAGCCGCTGCATGTTTAACCTCTTGTTCAACCAAAGTGACAATTTGTTCGTACGCAGGCTGTAGTTGGCTACAAAAATCCGAATCCAGTGCCGCTGAGTCAAAATCTTTCCGCAGTTGTTCCCTAAAAGATTCAAAACCTTGCGGTTGCAATCCGGGAAGGAGTTCTACAGGAAGGCTAGTCATTTTTTAAGCAGTAAACGTTCAACGGGCTTACCGCCTTTGATGTGACTTTCAACAATTTCAATCACATCGGCTTCCTTTACCCCCACGTAAAATGTTCCCTCAGGGTATATAGCCACGGTGGGGCCGAAGTCGCAGATGCCGAGGCAACCGCTTTTATTGGCCCTTAATTTCATGTTTGGCACTGATTTCAGATGCTTTTTAAAAGCTGCCACGAGTGCCAAGCCATGGGCTTCGCCACAACTCAGCCTTTCGTCACCTGAGCGTTGATTACAACAAACAAAAATGTGCACATCAAAAACCATAAATCACTACATTTAGGGAGTGTCAAAGATACTAATTACAGGAGGATCGGGCCTTATCGGATCAGAATTATCACAGCTACTTATTGAAAAAGGGCATTCTGTTGCATGGCTAACACGTCGTGCCGCCATGAACCATCCCTATAAAAGTTATGAATGGGATGGCCGTAGTTCCATTGATCCTGCTGCATTTGAACGTGTGTCTATTGTTATTCATTTGGCTGGCGCTGGGGTGTTTGATAAGCGTTGGACAGAAGGCTACAAGCAAACCATCTTGAATTCGCGTGTAGAGAGCACTCAATTTCTTTTGCAGTCCATCAAAACCTATGGTCCCGACGTGAAATTGATAATTGGTTCGAGTGCTTCGGGCTATTATGGTGGGCATTTGCATGATCGTATTTTTGATGAAACATCTCCATCAGGCGACGATTTTCTTGCAGGAGTATGCAGAGCATGGGAAGAAGCGTATTCTGCGAATCGTCCTCAAGGTGTGCGACTAGCAATAATCCGCACTGGAATAGTCTTGTCGCCTGTGGGGGGCGCATATGCCCGTTTAAAGCAACTTTTCAAAATGGGCATTGGTTCTCCGATGGGCACAGGCCATCAGATCATGCCTTGGATTCACTCACATGATCTTTGTCGGCTTTATGCTGCACTGGCAGAGGATGCTGCTGAAGGGGTTTACAACGGTGTTGCACCAGAAAAAATAAATAACCGTGACTTTTCAAAAGAGTTGGCCAGATGTCATTTTCATGGTTGGATGTTGCCGGCAGTACCGAGTTTTCTATTAGCACTGGTATTGGGAGAATCCGCTACCGTATTGACCACTGGTGCCTATTTATCCACAGCAAAAGTAGAAGCCTTACCCTTTCGTTTTCAATTTCCTACACTTCGTGCAGCATTAGCAGATATTGAGCAGCGTGCTTAATGGGAGGGTCTGCAGATAGTGAGTGTTTGGCCAGTAACCACCTCTGTCTTATCCCCTAAACTATTCCACTTTCTAAGTTCCTCTTCAGTAACATTTAAGAACTTTGCCAGTGAGGAAACCGATTCATTCAGTCTAACGGTGAACACTACAGTGGTAGTTGCAGGAGTGCTTGGAAGGCTCAGGGAGTCCTTCATTCTGCTTTTTTCAATTGATTTGACTGGCTGGTAGGCAACTGGGTTGATATCATTGATCCACTCCACTAGCGGTGATAAACCGGACTTGGAGGGGAGGTTGAGTATATAATTTTTCCTCGCTGCATTCGGCAGTGTTTCACCTCTGAGCCAGGGGTTGAGGCATTTGATGGCATCGAAGGATGTGTTGAGTTTTGTTGCTAAATCGTAAAGAGAGTGAACAGTCGAATCGATCTTAACCGTTTTTAAATTCGCTTTTGGAAAGGGTTTTAGAGATTTCTGGCGGATACCGAAATGCGAAGGATTGGAGAGAAGAGTTTTATAAGCGAGGATTCTGTATACAAAACTACCCGTTTCACTATTTAAGCTCAGGTCATAATAACTCTTGGCCTTTTGTTTATTAAAGGCAGTTAACAAACCTCCAATACCAAGGTTATAAGCGGCGGCCGCTAGGGTCCAGTTATGAAACACCTTATAGGCATCGAGGATGTGTTTACAAGCAGCTTCGGTGGACTTTTCGACATGGTAACGTTCATCTACCAATTCATTTACTTCTAAACCATAATTTCTTGCCGACTGAGGCAGTAATTGCCAAAAGCCAGCTGCACCTGCAGAGGAAGTAACATTTGATAGATGGCTTTCGATAACCGCTAAGTATTTAAAATCGGCGGGCACACCATTTTTTTTGAGAATAGGTTCAATATAGGGAAACCATCTTTTTGCGCGGTTAAAAAGCAAGAGAGCATTGGACTTCCAGTAATTATCATGGTAGAATTCTTGTTCAATTTTATTTCTAATACGAATATCCTGATCTGGCACCACTTCGCCACAAAAATTGATATCCTTGGGTATCTTAAGCGACATGACATAAAGATAATTACCCGCATAAGCAGATTTGTTTGGCTCGGGATGAACAGCAGCCAAGAAGGAGCCATAGATCAAATAAGCCCCACAAATTGCTGCCATGGTATAGAATATGTTTTTGATTTTAAACAGGAGTATCAATCTATTTCTTTCGAAGGATTGTATTCAGATAGAGGCAGAGGAATACGGTTAGAGCAAAACCGACGCCCATCCACAAAATTAAGTTAGAATAATGGTATGAAATCTGATAAGCCAACCACATGGCAGAGGATCCGAGTAAAAAGAAGAGAATAGCGATTCTTTTCTCGGTAATACCTCTAAAAAACAAATGGTGAGTGGTGTGGTCTTTTCCTCCGACAAAAGGTGAGGATCCCCTTGCCAATCGATTGATGACTACAGTTGTAGTATCCGTTAGGGGGAGGAGGAATACCAAGACGACCACAAGTATATTCGCTAAAGGAAAGCTATCAGCTTGTGCGGCGCCCGGATTATTCCAGCAATTATCGACTCCCATAACAGCGAGAAAGAACCCCAAAAATTGGCTTCCGGTATCTCCCATGAACATTTTAGATGGGTGAAAATTATAGAATAGAAATCCACACAAAGCTCCGAGTACACCTAGGTTCAAAATGGTCATATAGCTGTAAGGACCATTTTCATGAAGGGTTACCAGTATCATGAAGGCGCAAGCGATCATTGAAACAATGGAGCTAATGCCATCCATGTTATCCAGCATGTTAATGGAGTTCATCAAGCCCACCACCCAGAGAACGGTGAGTGCATAATTCAACAAGGAGTTATCAAATATGGCGATAGAATGTCCACAGAAAATGACCACCAAACCACAGAAAATTTGGGTAAAAAGTTTGAGTAGCGGTTCTGTGTTAAAAGCATCATCTGCCAATCCCATTAGGAAAGCGAGTGTGGAGGCGACCAATACCCCTATCATGCGTATACTTAGTTCATGTTCCCCTACCGGCACAAGCACGGATAGAATGAATGCAATGAGGAAAATGACAAAGAAAGAAATACCACCAAGGGCAGGCTTTGTTTCAGGGTTCCATCTAATTTCGGTACTGTTACGGTTGCGAATGCCAAGTGTTTGTGCGAAGCGTAACATGATGTGGTTGATGAGCAGGGATAAAATCAAACACAGAACAAAGAGCGCTACAAGGAAAAATTGATAATTAAAAATCATTTTGGGTGTAATGGATGACTAGAATGGAGAATTCAGATCCTTAAGTAATTTGCCTTCAATATCTTTAGGGGACAATAAGGGATTTTGAATAGGCCAGCTGATCATTAAAGCGGGGTCATTCCATAACAGACAGTCTTCCGACTCTTTGCTATAAAAATTTGTCACTTTATAAGTAAATATCGTATTATCTTGAAGCGTTGCAAAACCATGTGCGAACCCAACAGGAATATACATCATCATTTTGTTTTGGCCGGATAATTCTGCCCCGAACCATTTACCGTAAGTAGGAGAATCTTTTCGAATATCCACAGCCACATCGTAAACTGCACCATGGATAACCCTCACTAGTTTACCTTGTGCATAGGGTTGTTTTTGAAAATGCAGACCTCTCAGTACACCTGTTTGGGAGAGTGATTGATTATCTTGAACGAAATTCTCCCTTATACCAGCATTTTCGAATGCGGTGGCGTTAAAACTTTCATAAAAGTAGCCACGTGGATCTTCAAATACCCTTGGTTTAATAAGGAGAACACCCTGAAGTGGTGTTTGAATAAATTCCATTATTTCTTTGAATTTTTACGTTTAGATTTAGTTGATTCTTCTGTGTAGTAGCCCCCACCATAGCCGTATCCATATCCATAGCCATAGCTATAGGAGTAACTATAAATCTTTTTGGTAAGATCAACATCATTCAAAATCACAGAAAGATTTTTCACACCAGATTCATGGCGTAAGCGATCGAGAACGTGTGAGAACATTTTCCTAGAATAACCAGCACGGAAGACATAAATGGGGTAGTTTGCTCTTTGAATAGTAGTAATACCATCAGTTACAAGACCAATCGGAGCGTTATCCACAACTATATAATCGAACTTGGATTTTAAATAATCCAATACCTCTTCCAAACGAGGCGACATAATGAGTTCTGAGGGGTTTGGGGGGATGGGGCCTGCAGTAATGAACTTGAGGTTCTCCATAGGGCTATCGTTGAAGCATTCATCTACGGAAGTGGTACCAGTTAGGATGGTACTCATACCATTAAGATTAGGAACACCAAACCCTTTGTGAATTTTAGGTTTTCGCATATCCAGATCAATGATTACCACTTTCTGTCCAGTAAAGGCCAAAATACCAGCCACGTTAATGGCTACAAACGTTTTTCCTTCTCCGGAAATTGTGGAGGTTACAGAAACAATTTTAGTTCCCTCTGTAGCGTCGAGAAAGCGTAGATTACTTCTAACTGTTCGGAAAGCTTCAGTGATCATGCTGCTTGGATTTTTGTCCACAATCAGTTGAGATACTGGAATATCGTATTGGTATTTCGGTATAACGCCGAGTAATGAAACTTCTCCGAGGGAGAATCGGGTGATGTCTTGTAAGGAGTATATTTTGTCGTGGAAGAGGTACTTCACGAAAACAGTTCCGAAGGATAGCAGGATGGCTACAAGCAGCGCAATCATGAGTGCGTCCTTCCTTTTTGGTGAAAGAAGTTCTCCTTTACCAATTGCTTTTTCGAGCACTAAGTTTTCGGTAACATACCCCGCCTTAGAGATAGAAAATTCCGTTTTTTTCTCTAGAAGCATGGTGTAATATTTTTCACGGATAGAATATAAGCGAGTGAGTCGTGAGTATTCTACCTCGTCTTCAGGAGAGCTGACAAACTTTTGGCGCATGGTGCTGGATTTTTCCAGCAGGCCTTTGTATTTTGGTTTGTACTTGACCCTTATGGCGTCGAGGCTTTCTAGGAGCAATTTTTTTTGATTATCAATTTTAATATTAATTTGCCGAATGCCTTCTGATTGCGGTGTAACGGACAGCAGCATGTTTTCTTTTTCGGTGAGAAGCCGTTGGATATTTTGCACCACATCTCTGATAATATTTTCGTAGTCGGTGCCAGAAATCATTGATATTAGTTGATAGATGTCAATACTCTTATTACTACTAATATTTCTTTGGAGTTCAGTAATGAGTTTTTCTTCCATTTCTGTTTGAAGCAATTGATCTTCAATTGTAGAATACCTCATTATTTCTGTGTTCACATCCTTTTCATTTTCAGAGATATTTTTATCTCTTTTGAACTTCTGCAAATCGCTTTCGGTAGATTTTAGGTCGTTGTATACCAAGCCCAGTTGGTTATCGATAAAGTTGATGATATTGGTTGAACTTTCACTTTTCCTTTCCACATCATAGATTAGGAATTCCTCGGCAATAGCATTCACAATATCTGTTGCTTTTTCAGCGTTGACATCTTGCATTTTAATGAGAATGGTTCTTGCTAATTCATTTTTAGGTTTTACTTCAAGACCTTTAAACAAGTCATCTGTTTCAACATCTAAGTCCGAGATTTTAAAGAAAAGCGCCTTATTGCTTTTGACTGTATTATTTACTTGGGTGATTGAAAACTTCGGATTGAGGTAGATATTAAAATCCAAGGCAGGTGTATTGATCCACTTATTTAATTCGAAAGGGTATTCACCTATTTGGCTTTTGATTTTACCGGATTTATAATCTGGGGCAAATTCAACATATATATTTTGACCGAGGATTCGCTTATCCTTAACATTTGCTTTGATTAAGTATGGAGAAGACTTATATAGTTCATTGTTTTTGAATGTTCCTTCGCTAAAGTAATTGACTGTAATATCCAGTTTTTCGACTACCCGTTTCAAAAACACTTTGGATCGGATTTGCTCGACCGCTTCAGCAAGTAGGTTATCCGATTCAGAACCATTTCCGATGCGAAGAATATTATTAGCCTTGTTGGCATCTCCAATTTGCAATAAAGTATTAGCCGTATAGATGGGTTGGGCATAACGGAGGTAAATAAATGCCGTAAGAAATGACAATAGGAAAAAAAGAAGAATAACGAGTTTGTTGCGAACAACGATAAGGGCCAACAAACCGACATCAAAACCGCGATTAAATTTTTCGGTAATGTCCTTCAGTTGACTAGATTGTGAGTCGATCTGTGGATTAAACATTTTGAATTTAATTACCGGTTATTCGTGAGAACTGGTAGAGTATAAGTACACTTGAGAGCAAGGTTACAATAGGTGTAAACTCGCGGTTGAATGTAGACAAGGGGCGGTAGCGGGGTTCAACGTATATAATATCACCCGCCTGTACGATGCTATTTCCATTTGCAATTCCATCAATTGTAGAGAGGTCAATTAGATAAACAGCAGGTTTTTGACCGAAACCAGCGTTATTTCGAATGAGTTTTACTTTGTAGGCTTTACCATCTTCAACAATACCACCAGCGTAGGCAATCGCTTCCATAAGGGTTGTATTGTTATTGGAGAGTGTTAGTACTTTCGCTTGACCGCCGTTTCCTGGAAAAATGATAATCCGTTTGTTGGTAATTCTAAGTGAGATGAATGGATCAACATACAACGTATCGTACCGTTCTTCAAGTAGTTTTTCTGCCTCACGTATGGTAAGACCAGCCACTTTTATTCTACCAAGAACTGGCATTTTCACGCAGCCATCGCTTTCTACAATTACGTCAACATCATTTCTAAAAATCGCATTGGATTGCGTTGCCAAGTCGATTAGTTTATAGCCATTATTTGTAAAAACCCTGTAAACAATCGCATCATTGACAGCGATTTTATAGTCCTTACCAGTGAGCGAATCGTTAAGCTGATCGTAAGAAAAGTTCTTAGGAGTTTTCAGCATCAGATTAGATCTAAAAACTTTACAGGATGTGATGAACATCATCAGGGAAAATACAATCAGAAATTTCCTCATATATCTTGCAAATATACTGATTTTAAGCATAATAAGTCACTATGACGGGTATTCAATTCGAGCATGGTAAATATTCATTAACCGTTTCTTAAATATTTTGCGAATGGTGGTAATATCTTTGAAAGTGATATCCGCGTTGATGAATTGGTTATTAACGATTTTGTATTCTATAATTTGATCCACCAAATCGCTAATTGAAACAGCGTCGTGTGTTTTAAGACTTCGGGAGGCGGCCTCTACCCCATCTGCAATCATAAGCACTGCTGTTTCCTTGCTAAAAGGAATTGGTCCTGGATAACGAAACTGGCTTTCGGCTACTTTGGATTCGTGTCCCTGTTTTCTAAAAAGATGTAAGAAGTAGCGAACAGATGTTGTGCCGTGGTGTGTTCTTATAAAATCGATGATTTGTTCAGGAAGATTGTATTTCTTAGCCAGTTCGACGCCTTCGATCACGTGGTTAATGATTAAGCGGGCGCTTTCAATTGGCTCCATTTCTTGATGAGGAGAGAAGCCTGCCAATTGATTTTCTGTAAAGTACATTGGGTTTTTTAGTTTACCAATGTCGTGGTACATAGCGCCAGCCCTGACCAAAAGAGAATTTCCACCGATATAGTAAATCGCTTCTTCAGCCAGATTGGCTACTTGCAAACTATGTTGAAACGTTCCAGGTACTTCCTGTGAGAGTCGTCTCAATAATGGGTGGTTCAGGTCAATTAGTTCGAGCAATTTAAAATCCGAGATAAAGCCGAAAATTTTTTCAATGAGATATATGATTGGATAAGCCAGCAGGACTAGCATTGAGCTAATTGCGAAAGGAATATAGGAGGAAGGAGCCATGAGGAGGGCTGTTGAACCAAATCCCATGTTGTAAGCCCCATAAACGAAAACATAAAAAATAAATATCAAGGCTGCGGCATTCAATATTTGTTGACGTTTACGCATTTCTGCTACCACAAAAAGGGTTCCAATTCCTGGAATGAGTTCAGTTAGAATAAAAAGTAATTTATCTGGTACAAAAAAGCTAACACAGAGCACAATCATCAAATGGGTAAATAGGGCTGTTCTGCCGTCGAAGAAGACGCGCACAACGATTGGCACAAGCATGAATGGAATGAGGAGCAAATTTAGACCGTACCGATAAAAAAATGCCGAGGCGGAGACAATTCCAACCAGCAGCAAAAACAAGAAGGCCACTTGCCTATTTTGTCCAAATATAGCTCTCCGGAAAAAGGCTAAAAAAACAAGTAGTGTGAACATTAAAATAAAGGAAAGCAATAATCTGCCTGCGATGCTACTGAGGTCATTTTGTTTACCTTCATTAAGCATGAAATAGTACCTATTGATCAAAAAACGTTTGTTTTCATTGAGTGTTTCGCCTTGTCGGACGAGCGGCTGACCAGCTTTTAAAATGCTCTTATAGACCGACAATTGTTGTAGGTGGTTATTCAAGTTTTGTTCAGATCGGGTTCTCTCATAGACCAAGGTGACAGCGATGCAAGCTATGTAATCCCCCTTATAGCCTAAATCGGCCATGCGTTTGTTTACTTTCAAGGCCGCTTCACGAACAGTCAGGAAGTCTGATAGCGCAGCGGCTTCAGCATAATTTCCATTCAGAATGTACAAGGGGCGATGGGTTATTAATTCGCTCACTTCATCAATAATACCGCTGTTGTGTATTGAATCCAACATGCTTTTCAGGTATTCCCTTTCTAGACCCTTGAATTGTTGATTCAGATAATCGATTTTATTTTGTTTCTCAACATTAGTCCACTCAAAGAAAAGCGGAGAAGATGCTATAATAGCAGCCTTTTCGCTCCTTATTTCACCATCTGTTTTTCGGATAAGGAAATCTTGTGCAGGAATAACATCGGGATAAGGCCAAACAGTAGTAAGAGAGTCGACGCGATGTCCTTGAACGAGTTTACCAGGTAATAACCAAGCGACCCATACTGAAACGACGGTAACAATGACCAGTTTGAATACCAAGTTGTGTTTTGCTCTTATAAGCGAAAATAATCCCACTAACTGTAAAAATACAGAAATTCAAAAAGTCAAAAGGGCCAGATTCCGAACACAACCGGCTTTTTATGAATACTCTCTGGTTGAAACTTTTGCCAATCCTTTGCAGGAGCAGTTTTATAAACTGGTTTGGTTGACTCCATGTCTGCACCGAGGAACAACAGTGTATCTGGTTTAAGAGCATTGATGCAAGATTCCAGCATGTTTACACTTCTATAAGGGGTTTCGATAAAAAACTGTGCTTGTCGTTTTGTTAGTGCCGTTTTTTCTAATTCTCTAATATTCTTCTCCCTTCTATCCCTTTCGGCAGGGAGGTACCCATTGAAAGCGAAATTTTGTCCATTAAACCCAGAGCACATTACTGCAAACAAAATGGAACTTGGTCCACTTAGTGGAACGACTTCAATGCCGTTTATATGGGCCATTCGGACGATTTCGGCTCCAGGATCGGCAATGGCAGGGCAACCAGCGTCGCTCATCAAACCAACGTTATTTCCTGCCAGAAGGGGTTTCAGCAAGTGGTTGAGCGGTTCACGGTTATTGTGTTCATTCAAAATTGCAATTTCTGCAGTTGGAATTTCTGGGTATTTAAAAAACTTAAGGTACCTGCGGGCGGTCCTCAGATCTTCGGCAATAAAATATTTTAAACCCTGCACCACTTGCAGTTGGTACGAAGGGAATTTATCTACAGAACTGTGCTCGTTCAAGGGAACGGGAATCAAATATAATTTACCAGCCATTTTCTGACTGTAATGATAGCTAAAATTGTTCTTACCTTTGCCTTTCGAGGCCGATATATGTTAGGATTAAAGCTTGAAACAGACACCCAATGGGTACGTGTTGTTGAAACGAATATTTCTGAAGTCTTAACAGACCATGCTTGGTGTGAGCAAAAAGCTGCCAGTAATGCCATAAGCATTATTGTAGGTTGGCCACAACACACCAAATTGGTAGACACCATGTTAGCCATAGCGCAGGAG